>WHUD01000045.1:0-24544 GCA_009377385.1 Actinophytocola sp. | reverse complement strand
GTGGCGCACCCGGCTCGACGCATGCGAGACGCCGAACGAGGAGATCGACTTCCAGGCGGACTACATGGCCGACCTGTACCGCGAGGTCGACTACCCGTCGTTCGACCTCGACCTCACCCGCGAACACTTCAAGACCTGGGAGCACCACAAGGAGGAGTCGATCACCGGCTATCGGGACCGGTCGTTCTCGTCGCCGTGCACCGGCACGGTCGCGCCAGCGCACCACACGCCGTGGTGGCAAGAGCTGGACGACTCGATGGCCACCTTCCTCGGCAACAACCTGTAGTCCCGCTAGTGGGCGGTGCGTCGCGCCGCCCACTAGCGGTTGTCAGACGTGCTGCTCGGTGTGTCGCCGTGCCCGGTCGAGTACCCGGTCGGTCAGCTCGTACGCCCGCCGTGGCGCGTCGGCGGCCAGCCGCCGGGTGGTTGCCTCGATCTCGTTGTAGCTGCTGCCGATACCGGGCAGTCGGTCTCGGAAGGTCTCGGCCCAGGCCAGCGTGGACTCGACCGTCGCCTCGGGATGGAACTGCACCCCGAGGTGCCTGCCGTGGCTGAAGGCCTGGGTGCCAACGTCGGTCCTGGCCAGCTCGACCCCGCCCGGCGGCGGGGTCATGACGTCGAGGTGCCATACCAGCCACGGGCCGGGCTCAACCGTGCCCGCGGCCTGCGGTGCCGTGTCCACTTCGAGCCAGCCGATCTCCGGCCCGCCGGGTGCTGGGCGGACTTCGCCGCCCAGCACCCGTGACAACAGCTGCGCCCCGAAGCAGATCCCGAACACCGGGACGTCCGACTCCACCGCGCCGGCGAGCAGGTCCCACTCCCGCCCGAGGTAGGGGAGTGAGTCGTCGTAGGCGGACTCGTAACAGCCGAGCGGCACGATGAGGTCGAAGTCTCGCGGGTCGGGCAGGCGTGGCGCCTGCGCGCGCACGACCTCGACCTCCCCGCCGCGCTGCTTGACTCGCTCCCCGACGTGGCCCGGCGGGCAGTCGTCCTGATGCTGCACGAACAGGACGCGAGCGCTGCCGTGCTCGATCACCATCAGCTCCAGGGAAACGGGGAGTTGCTCGTCGGGTGGAGCTTACCGGTGTCGTAGCGGTCGAACCGGAACGGTTCCAGCAGCGACCGTCGCGTACCGAGCAGCTCGTCGGCGACCAGCTCGCCGATCCCGATCATCTTGTAGCCGTGGTTGGCGTCGGCGATGACGTAGGCGTTCTGCCGGAAGGTGTCGAAGACAGGGAAGCTGTCCGGCGTGAACGCGCCGATGCCGCCGGACGGCTCGCGCCGGTAGACCTCGCGCTTGCCCTCGAACCGCTTCTGGCAGTGGGCGAGCGCGGACGTCCACATGCGGACGAAGTCGTCGCCGACCGCGAACTCGGGGCTGTCGGGGCCGTAGGGGTCAACCGCGACGTCGCGCGCGGGCCGGTCGATCGGGATGGGGGAGGCGCCGCCCTGCACGCCGCCGAAGTTGAAGTCCGGCTTGTAGTAGATGCCCCACATCTTGTCGGTGATCAGGCCGCCGTCGACGTCGTCGTAGAGCGGCTCGTCGGAGTCGACGTGCACGACGGGGGGCAGGTTGCCCTGGTTGTCGGTGAAGGTGCGCGGGTCGACGTCGAGAGTGCCCTCCTGCAGCGCCCAGTACGTCCACATCGGAACGTCCTGGCGGGTGGTGCCGTCCGGGGTGGTGACCGCGATGTGGCTCGGCAGGTCAAGCATCGACCAGAAGTCGCGCACCCACGGCCCGGCGGCGACCACGAGCTGCTCGCAGGCGATGGTGCCCGCGTCGGTCTCCACCGCGCTGACCGCCCCGCCACCATCGAGCGTCAGCCCGGTCACCGTGACACCGCCCTGGATCGTGACACCCTCGGCGGCTGCCTTGGCGGCGAGCCCGCGCATCGAGGCGACGTTGTTGGCGTAGCCGCCGCGTTTCTCGTGCAGCACCACGGAGATTCCGGGCGCCTGCCAGTCGGAGAACAGGCCGCTCAGGTACGACGTCGACGCCTCTGCGCCGTCGATCAGCTCGGAGGTGTAGCCGATGGCCTGCTGTTCGGTGTAGATCTGGCCGACGTCGGCCCGCATGGACTCGGGCGCGATCTGCAGGTAGCCGACCGGGTGGTAGGAGAACGCTTCCGGGTCGGACTCCCATACGTCGACGGAGTGCGCCATCAGCTCGCGCATCGCGGGCTGGAAGTAGTTGTTCCTGATGACGCCGCAGGCTACGCCGGATGCGCCTGCCGCGATGCCCTTCTTGTCGATGACCAGGACGTCCTGGCCGCTGCCCTTGCCGGTGGCCTTGAGCCGTCGGGCCAGGTGCCACGCCGTGGAGAGCCCGTGGATGCCTGCGCCAATGATCACGAACCGGGCCTGTTGGGGAGTCATCTGTCATCACCTCGTGCGGATGGAGGGTCGCGGCCATAACTGCCGTAGTGGAGATACTATCTCCACTACGGAGAATTCTACCGCTCCGCGGTACACGACGACCAGGCGTGCATGTCAGATGAGCGAAAACTCAGCAATGAATGAACACGCGCACCCAGAGCGTCGTGTCCCCCATTCCGGACGCCGTGTCCCCCGTCCAGGACGCCGTGTCCCACGCTCGGGACGTCGTGTTCTACGCTTCTGGACGTCGTGTCCCACGCTCGGGACGTCGTGTTCTACGCCCGGAAGGCGATGTGCGCGCTCAGCGCGGCAGCGAGATGAGGCCCTGCTTCGGGGTGAGGGCTGCGGTCATGCGCACGTCGTGAGGCTCGGCGGGCAGGTGTCGGACCAACTCGTCGTCCCGGACGATGGCGATCAGGTCGGTGCCCGGCTTGGTGAACGGCAGCGACTGGTCGTAGTAGCCCGCGCCCCTGCCAAGCCGGACGGCGTTGTCGTCGACGCCGACCGCGGGCGTCAGTACCACTCGCGCGTCGGCGATGGCCTCGGGGCCGATGCGGGCGCCCGCCGGTTCCAGCAAGCCGGGCAGCGGGCCGGAGGTCAGCGAGTCCGGTCCGTCGTAGACCGCCCAGTCGAGTGGGCCGCGTTCGTCGGGCACGATCGGCAGCAGTACCCGCGCGCCCGCTGCGAGGAGTACGTCGAGCATCTCCAGCGAACCAGGTTCCGGGCCGAACGGCACGTAGCAGCCCACTGACACGCCAGGCGTCACCATCGGCAGCGCGGCGATCGCGCCGGCGAGGGCACGGGCTTCGGCGTCCCGCGTCTCGCGGGAGACGTCGGAGCGACGTGCGCGCAGGGCGCTGCGCCACTCGGCCTTGGTCTGGGGCGGGTCGTGCTCGGGCGCCATCGCCACTCCGTATTATTGCCGTGTCGGCTACAGTGTTTCCACTAAGGAGTTTATCGTGCCGAGGACCGGGAAACCAGCCGTCCGGCAGGTCGAGTCCGTGCAGCGCGCCATCGCGGTGCTGAACGTGCTGGCGGAAGCGGGCGTCGACCTGGGCACCAACGAGATCGCCCGCCGCACCGGCGTCAACGTCAGCACCGTATCCCGGCTGCTCGCCACGCTGGTCGACGGTGGCCTGCTGCAGTACGTGCCGTCGACGGGACAGTACCGGCTGGGCATCCGCATCCTGCAACTGGCGAGCGTGGCGCGGGAGAACTTCCAACTGCGTGACGTCGTCCGGCCGCACTTGGAGGAGTTGGCCGCGACCACCGGCGAGACGGCGACACTGTCCATGCCAGGCGAACGCGACGTCTTCACGGTGGACTTCGTCGCCAGCGACTCCTCGGTACGCAGCGTGGCCGCGATCGGGCGCAACAGCGTGCCGCACGCCACCGCGGTGGGCAAGGTGTTCCTCGCCTACGGCGGCGCGCAGCCGGACGGTGACCTCGCCGCCTACACCGACCACACGGTGACCGACCGGGCGGCGCTCGACGCGGAGGTCGAGCAGGTCAAGGCGCAGGGCTGGGCGCGGGCGGTCCGGGAGCGGGAGCCGGAGCTGGCCGGGGTCGGCGTGCCGGTGCTGGACGCCTCTGGCGCGCTGGTCGCGATCCTCGGCGTGCAAGGGCCCGCGACGCGGTTCACCGACGACGCCATGCGCGCCGCCGTCGAGCTGCTCCACGAGCGGGCCGCGCTGATCGGCTCAGTGGTGTAGGCGTCGGCTCACCGTTGCCTCACCGGCAGGTGCTTGACGCCGTTCTGGAAGGTGGAACGCAGCCGGGCGGGCTCGCCCGCGAGTTCCAGCGTGTCGAAGGCGTCCAGCACGACGTCGAACAGGGCGCGCATCTGGACGCGGGCGAGGTGCGCGCCGAGGCAGAAGTGCGGTCCGTGGCCGAACGCAAGGTGCTCACCGGGCTTGCGGTCGACGTCGAACCGGTCCGGGTCGGCGAACACGCGCTCGTCCCGGTTCGCCGAGGAGAACCACACCACGACCTTCTGCCCAGCTCGGATCGTCGTGCCGCCCAGGTCGACGTCCTCGGTCGCGGTGCGGCGGAAGTGCATGACCGGCGTCCACCAGCGCAGCATCTCCTCGACCGCGCCGGGCAGCAGCGACCGGTCGGCACGCAGCCGCTGGTAGACGTCTGGATGGGTGAGCAGCGCGATCATCCCACCGGGGATGCCGTTGCGGAGAGTTTCGTTGCCTGCCACGGAGAACAGCCAGAACAGGTTCTCGAACTCGGCCAGGCTGACCCGGCCGTGTTCGTCGTCGACGTGCCGCATCAGGTTGCTCATCACGTCGTCGCCGGGGTCGCGGCGTTTCGCATCGCCCAGCGCGTTCGCATAGGCGTACAAGTCGGGCATGCCGTCGCGGGTGCGCGAGTCGGGCATCCGGCCGTACTCGTCGGGTTCCGGCCGCAGCGTCAGCGCCCGCCGCGCCGTGGCACTGGACCCGGTGGTGTCGGCGATGGCGCTGACCGCGTAGTCAGGATCCTGGTAGCCGATCACCCGGTTGCTCCAGTCGTACAGCAGCCAACGGTCCTCGGCAGGCACGCCGAATACCTCGGCCAGGGTCAGCAGCGGCAGGTCAGCGGCGAGGTCGACCGCGAAGTCGAACTCCTCGCGGTCGGCGACCCGCGCCACCAGCTCGTGCGCCCAACCAGTGATGCGCTCTTCGATGCGGGCGACCGCGCGCGGCGTGAACGCCTTGGACAGCAGTCCGCGCAGTCGGGAGTGCTCCGGCGGGTCCATGTTCAGCATCATCCGCCGGACGTAGCGCAGCGCCTCCGGCGTCGCGGGGTCTCTGATCTGGGTGGCGCCGAGCTGCGAGGAGAACACCTGCGGCGTGCGCAGCACGGTGCGCACCTCGGCGTGGCGTAGCACTGCCCAGAATCCCGGGCCCGCGGGCCAGGAGTCGACCGCTGGTTCGTCCAGCCACACCACCGGACCGCGCGCCCGTAACCGCGCGAGCGCGTCGTAGGGCACGCCGCGCGTGTAGGTGTCGGGATCTATGACGGTTGCCGCGTCCGAAGTCATGGATCTGTTGTACCGATTCCGGCAAGATCATGGCTCATGACGATGTCGGTACGTACCGGTGGCGATCCCGCCGGATCTTCGTTGCTGTTGCTGCACGGGCTCGGCGCGACCAGCCGGGTCTGGGACGGCCTCATCGACCGGCTCGACGACGGCTGGCGGTGGGGGGCGCCTGACCTGCCTGGTCATGGCGGGTCCGCGCCGTTGACCCGCTACTCCATCGGCGGCCTGGCGGCAGCCGTCGCGCCGGAGGTCGACCGCGACCGCCCGCTGGTGGTGCTGGGTCATTCGCTGGGAGGTGCGGTCGGGCTCGCGCTGGCCAGCGGCTGGTTCGGCGTCTCGGTGGTGGCGGTGTGCGGGCTGGGCATCAAGGTGCGATGGTCCGACGCCGAGCTGGCCAAGGCCGCCGAGGTGGCGGCCCGGCCGAACCGCGTCTACGACTCGCGCCAGGACGCCGTCGACCGCGCGCTCAAGGTGGCGGGCCTCGCGGGGTTGGTGACCGCGGATGCGCCTGCCGCCGATGCCGGTGTCGTCCGCGCCGACGACGGGTGGACGCTCGCGCTCGACCCGGCCGCGTTCGGCGTCGGCGCGCCGGACATGGACGGGCTACTCGCCGCCGCCCGTGCGCCGGTGATCCTGGCGGCGGGCGAGCACGACCCGATGGGGCCACCGGAGCACCTGCACGAGCTGCGGCCGGACGCCGTCACGCTGCCAGGGCTCGGCCACAATGCCCACGTCGAAGACCCGACGGCACTGCTGCCGTTGCTCGACCGACTGCGGAACACGGCGTCGGGAGCGGGGGACACGCGGTCGGGAACGGGGGACACGCGGTCGGGAACGGGGGACACGGCGCCATGAGGGTCGTGTCCCCCGCTCGGGACGTTGTGTTCTGCGCTTAGGAGCGGGGGCGGAGTTTGTCGGGGTCGTAGAACGGGAAGCGGACGACCTGGGCGGGGATGCGTTTGCGGTGGCCGTCGAGCTTGCCGACTTCGACCTCGGTGCCGATCTCGGCGTGCTGGATCGCGATGCGGCAGAGCGCGATGTTCTTGCGCAGGATTGGCGAGCGGGTGGCGCTGGTGATCACGCCGACCTGGGAGCGTCCGACGTGGACACAGTCGCCGTGCGCGGCGGGCTCGTTGCCCGCCAGCTCGAGCCCGACGAGCGTGCGTTGCGGGTGCGCCTTCCGGGAGAGCAGGGCGTCGCGGCCGACGAAGTCGTTCTCCTTGGTCTTGAGCGGCACGGTGAACCCGATGCCCGCTTCGTACGGGTCGGTCTGGTCGCAGAAGTCGTATCCGGCGAACACCAGCCCGGACTCGATCCGCAGTGTGTCCAGCGCGTCGAGGCCGAGCGGCAGCATGCCGTACGGCTCGCCCGCCTCCCAGACGGCGTCCCACAGCGCGGGCCCGTCCTTGGGATGCACCCACAGCTCGTAGCCCAGCTCGCCGGAGTAGCCGGTGCGCGAGACGACGAGTGGGATGCCGTTGTGGTCGCCGATCCGCCCGATGGCGAACCGGAACCAGGTCAGGTCGGTGAACGCGGGCTGCGTCGGCGGGGTCCAGATCAGCTCACGCAGCAGATCCCGGCTGGCCGGTCCCTGGACCGCGATGTTGTGCAGCTGGTCGGTGGAGTCTTTCACCCATACCTGGTCGAGTCCGAGCCGTTCGGCTTGCTTGCGCAGCCAGATGCCGTCGTACTCGTCGCCGCCGACGAACCGGAAGTTGGTGTCGCCGAGCCGGAACACCGTGCAGTCGTCGATCATCCCGCCGGTCTCGTTGCACATCGCCGAGTACACGACCTGCCCGTGCGAGAGCTTGCGGATGTTGCGGGTCACGCACGCCTGCAGCAGCGCCTCCGCGTCCTGGCCGAGCACCTCGAACTTGCGCAGCGGCGAGAGGTCCATCACCGCCGCGCGCTCCCGGCACGCCCAGTACTCGGCCTGCGGCCCGTGGCCGTCGAAGCTGGTCGGCAGCCAGTAGCCGCGGTACTCGGTGAACTGCCGCGTCAGCTTCGACGTCCGCTCGCCGAACGCGGTCTCCTTGGTCAGCTTGGCTTCCGACTCGGGCGTGACGCGGTGGGAGATGGCCATGGAGAACTTCCGTTTCGCATCGTAGACACGGACGTAGACGTCGGTCGGTACCCAGGCGTTCGACGGGTCGACGTCGTCGGGGCACGCCGACGACGCGCACACCAGGTCGGTCTGCGCTTGCAGCAGCACGTAGTCGCCCGGCCGCGACCACGGCTCGTCGAACACCAGCAGGTTGGAGTCGTCGAACGCGGTGTTGTAGAAGAGGTTCAGCGCTGGCCAGCCCTTGCGCGCCGCGATACCGTAGCGGTCCAGCTGGCCGTTGAAGTTCTCGGTGCAGTTGACGTGGCCGGGTAGCCGAGATCCTCGTAATACTTCGCGTTGCACGCCAGGCCGAACGTGTCGTGGCGGCCCACGGTGTCGCGCACCACCTCGACCAGCGGTTGCATGTCCTGGTCGTAGAACTTGCCGAACAGCCCCGGCTGCGGATAGGCGTTTCCCATGAAATAGCGCGTTGTGGTCGCGTCGAGCCCGCGTTCGACACCCGCGTCGAGGCTGCGTGCACCGAAGGCCAGGAAGTCGGAGCACTGCCTGCCCTCGACGTCGATGATCTGGATGTACTGCCCGGCCTTGACCTCGTAGCCGCGCGCGGTGGCCGCATCGACCCGCAGGTCGAGGAGCGGTTCGGCAAGCGGCTCCGGCAGCACGGGCTCGACGCGGCGGCGCGGGTTCGCGCGCCGGAGCTCCAGCAGCAGGTCCGACGGCGGGTTGGCGGTGACGTCATCGACGGTCATGGGATGGGCGGGCGCGGCGACGAACACACGCGAGGGTTCTTGCGCGGTGAATGTCTCGCGGGCGCCCGCTGGTGACCACTCGCCGAACAGCCGGGCTGCGCTTGTCCGTTCCGGGTTGACGCCGCTGTCGGCGAGCACCCGGACGATCTCGCTCCCGCCTGCGCCGTTGGCCGCGAGGGCGTGCAGGGTGGTCGCAGGCGCGTCCGTGGCGATGCCGAGCGCCGCGCCGGTGACACCGCTTTCCGCGATCACGGTGACCTCGGCGACCTGCCTGCCCGCCCGGTCGATCACGATCAGCTCGTCCCCTGCGTCGAGCCGGAGAGCGGTCACCCCGCCGGGACGCACCCAGTAGGTTTCCAGTCCCGGCTCTGGCGGAAGGAGACCGGGCAGCAGCAGTCTCGGCGCGGCCGGGTTCGGAGTCGTGGCTGTCATCTCGGTCTTCCTTCCACGAATCAGGGTGTTCGCCGCCATCGGTCGGTGGCGCGGAGTCCGGGGTGCGTCGCTCGTGGTCCCGCCGCACCCCGGACTCCTGATATCTCCTGACATCAGTCAGATTCCGATGACCTCCTTGACGCAGGCGATCTCGGCTTCGATCGTGCCGGGTGCAGCGCCATGACGTAAACCCCTAGAGGAAACAATGTTTTCTAATAGTTAACACCAGATCGACTCATGAGTCAGCGGACGGTGCCGAAGGTGAGCTGCTCGTCCGGCGCGGCGAGGCTCAGCCCTTCGGTCAGCGGACGGGTGCTGGCAAGGCCGGTCGCCAGCCGGGCGGCGTCGATGGTGTTGCGCAGCAGCCAGACGTCGGTGATCGGGCCGACTCCGCCGGGAACCGGCGTGATGGCCTCGGCGCGGTCGGCGACGGCGTCGAAGTCCAGGTCACCGACCAGCCGGACCTTGCCGGTCTCGGGGTCGGGCACCGGGTTGATGCCGACGTCGACCGCGATCACCCCGCGCCTGACGTGTTCGCCGGACACCAGGCCCGGCACGCCGGTCGCCACGACGAGGATGTCGGCGCTGCGGGTGTGCTCGTACAGCAACCCGCACCGGTGGCTGTTGACGTCGCAGGAAACGACCGTGGCGCCGCGCTCCATCGCCAGCGTGACCGCGGGCTTGCCCACGTTCGCCGAGCGCCCGACCACGACGACGTTGCTGCGCGCGTACACCTCGCCAGGGTCCCGGCCCGACTCGATCAGGTAGCGGTCGAGCAGGTGGAACGCCGACGCCGGGGTAGACGGCACGAACCGCGGCCTGCCCAGCTCGACCAGCCCGGCATTGACCGGATGCACCGACTCGATGTCCTTCAGCGGGTCAAGCGCCCGGTACAGCGTCGCCTCGGACACCTGCGGCGGCAGCGGCCGCAGCACCAGGATCCCTGACACGCGCGGGTCGGCGCCGAGCTTGCCGATCACCGCGAGCGCGTCGGCCTCGGTGACATCGGCGGGCAGCGCCTCCCGCACGTAGTACAGCCCGAGCTTCTCGGCGAGCGAGCGCACCCGGCGCTCGTAGGCGTGCGCCGGGTAGCTGTCGCCCGCGACGACCGTGGCCAGCCCCGGCCTGCTGCCCTCACCCGCGAGGTCGGCCACCTCGCGGGTGAGCGCGGCGCGCAGGTCGCGGGCATACCGCTTGCCGTCGATCGCGTGTGCCGTCATCGTCGCCAGGACCTCTGCTCAGGAGAGCCCGACGACGAGGCCATCGTCGTCCAGGTCGATGCTGAATGCGGCGGGGTTCGTGCCGAGGCCGGGCATGGTGCGCACGTCGCCGCAGATCGGGTAGACGAATCCGGCACCGACCGACGCGCGGACCTCCCGCACCGGCAGTGTCCAGCCGGTCGGTGCGCCCTTGAGCTTCGGGTCGGAGGAGATCGACAGGTGCGTCTTGGCGATGCAGACCGGCAGGTTGCCGAATCCGGCCTTCTCGTAGGTGTCGAGCTGTTGCAGGGCATGCAGCGAGAAGTGCACGTCGTCGGCGCCGTAGACCTTGGTCGCGACGGTCTCGATCTTTTCCTTCAGGCTGGCCTCGTCGGGGTAGAGGAACTGGAAGTCGGTGGGTTCCTCGGCGGCCTCGGCCACGGCTTCGGCCAGTTCCGCCGCACCCTTGCCGCCTTCCGCGAAGTTGGTGCACACGGCGGCGCGTGCGCCCATCTCCTTGGCGATCTGGCGGATCGCCTCGTGCTCAGAGGCGTGGTCGTCCGGGAAGGCGTTGATCGCGACGACGGGGGAGACGCCGTGCAGCCGGATGTTCTCGATCTGCTTGCGCAGGTTCGCCGCCCCGGCGTGCACGTCGTCCGGGTTCTCGGCCAGCAGCTCGGGCGGCAACGGCTTGCCCGCGACGATCTTGTACTTGCCGGAGTGGGCCTTGAGCGCCCGCACCGTCGCGACCACCACGGCCGCGTCCGGCCGGAGCCCGGAGGTGCGGCACTTGATGTTGAAGAACCGCTCGGCGCCCATGTCGGCGCCGAACCCGGCCTCGGTGATCAGGTAGTCGCCGCAGCGGATGCCGATACGGTCGGCGACCACCGACGAGTTGCCGGTCGCGATGTTGCCGAACGGACCAGCGTGCACCAGCACCGGCGTGTTCTCCAGCGTCTGCAACAGGTTCGGCTTCACCGCCTCCCGCAGCATCACCGCCATGGACCCCGCCGCCTGCAACTGCTCCGCGGTGACCGGTTCGCCGTCGTCGTTGTAGCCGACCACGATCCGGCCCATCCGTTCGCGCAGGTCCTCCAGCGACGTGGTGAGCGCGAGGGCGGCCATCACCTCGGACGCGGCGGTGATGTCGAAGCCGGTTTGGCGGGGTACGCCGTCGGCCTTGCCGCCGAGGCCGACGACGATGTTGCGCAGCGCGCGGTCGTTGACGTCGAGTACTCGCCGCCAGGTGATGTTGTTCAGGTCGAGGTCGAGCTGGTTGCCCTGGTAGATGTGGTTGTCGATGACCGCGGCGAGCAGGTTGTGCGCCGCCGTTACGGCGTGCATGTCGCCGGTGAGGTGCAGGTTCAGCAGCTCCATCGGCACCACCTGGCTGTAGCCGCCGCCCGCGGCGCCGCCCTTGATGCCGAAGGTCGGGCCCATCGACGGCTGCCGGATGGCCACCGTGGCGTTCTTGCCGATGTGCTTGAAGCCCTGGCCGAGCCCGACCGTGGTGGTCGTCTTGCCCTCACCGAGCGGGGTCGGCGTGATGGCCGAGACCACGACGTACTTCGCCTTGGGCCGATCGGCCAGCTCGTCGATCGCGGCCAGATCGATCTTCATCAGGTCCCGCCCGTACGGTTCGAGCAAGTGGGCGGGCAGGTTCATCTCGCCCGCGATGTCGTCCAACGGTTTGAGCGACGCATCGCGAGCGATGTCCAAATCGGAGGGAAAAGGCATGGTGGATCTCCTCCTCGGTTACAGCGTGGGTGCGGCTGGGGTGCCGTCGACCTCGATGCCGAACTCGGCACCGGCGTCGAGCAGGGCGTCGAACAGGTACTGACCGGACGAGCGTTCGCAGTGCAGGAAGTAGGCGGGAACGCCGTTGTCGTCGAGCCGGATGACGTCGGTGACCAGCCGCGCGACCGAGGTGCGCAGCGCGGCGCCGTCCGGCGTGGCCGCGTCGGAGAGCTCGACGCCGCACACCTTCGCGAGCAGGTCGGCGGCCTCCTCGCCGGAGATCTTCAGCAGCGCTCTGCCGTGGGTCTGGTCGATCACGGTGCCGAACTCGCCGGTGTTCTCGACCAGGTCGCGCATCCTGCTGAGCAGCTTGTCCTGGCCGCCGGGGCTGCCGAGCACCAGCCACTCGCCGGGCCCCGAGCCGACGACGACGGCACTGCCGTTGTCTCGAATGGTCCTGCCGTAGCTGGTGCCGAGCGCTTCCGCGATGGCGCCGTCGTGGCGGCCCCGAACGCCGACCTTGGCCAGCAGCGTGTGGTCGGTCAGCCGCAGCCCCGCCGAGCTGCGACGGGCGTCGACCTGCCAGCTGGCGATCGTGGTGGTCTTCGTGCCCGGCGCGATGGGGCTGCGGGCCACCGGGGTGGCGTGCGGCCGTGGCTGCGACGGTGGCGTGTCGATGTTCTGCCTGGTGCCCTCGGGGTCGACGTGCGCGTGGTGCTCGGTGACCCTGGCGGCGACCTTGCTGCCGTTCGGCAGGTGCACCGTCAGGAGGGTGCCCGGCTTGGCCAGCTCGGCGTCAACCTGGCCGAGGCAGATCGAACGGCCCAGCGTCGGCGACATCCGGCTGGAGGTGATCCGGCCGACGATCGTGCCGCGCGAGGTGACGAGCTGGCTGGCCTCCGGCGGCACCACATCGCGGTCGACCGGCTGGATGCCGACCAGGCGGGCGCCATCGCCGTTCTCCTTCTGCCAGACCAGTTCCGGCTTGCCGACGAAGTCGTCCTTGTCGAGCTTGATCGCCCAGTCGATCCCCGCGGACCAGGCCTTGGTCAGCCCGTCGGTGTCCTGGCCGACGATGAGGTGGCCCTTCTCCAGCCGCAGGATGCGCTGGCCCTCGACGCCGAACGGCCGCACGCCGAGGTCCCTGCCGTGCTCAAGCAGCGCCTCCCACACGTGCAGGCCGTAGGAGGCGGGCACGTGCAGCTCGTAGGACAGCTCGCCAGTGAAGCCGATTCGCCACAACACGCAGTCGTCCACTCCGGCGACGCGGCCGGTGCGCACCTGCATGTAGCCGAACCCCTCGGCCGAGAGGTCAACGCCCTCGGTCAGGCGGGAGACCAGTTCGCGGGACTTCGGGCCTGCGACGTTGATGCTGGCGTAGGCGGTGGTGACCGGCGTGACGTGCACCTGCCAGTCGGGGTGTTCGGTCTGCAGCCAGTTCTCCACCCACTCCCACACGCGCGCCGCACCGGACGACGTGGTGGACATCAGGTAGTGGTCCTCGCCGAGCCGTCCGGTGACGCCGTCGTCCATGACGACGCCGTCCTCTGCGCACATCACGCCGTAGCGCACCCGTCCGATGCCGAGCTTGGACCACTTGTTGACGTAGAGCAGGTTCAGCAGCTTCGGCACGTCTGCGCCCTGGAGGTCGAGCTTGCCGATCGGGGTGACGTCGATGATGCCGACGTTCTCCCGCACGTTGCGGACCTCGGCCGCCGGGTCGCCGTAGTGGTCCGGCCGGATCCACTGGCCAGCGACAAGCGGGGTGGCGTTGTGCTGCTCGTGCCAGCGCTGCATCGGCGAGTAGCGCACCGGCTCGAAGATCCGGCCCGCCAGCGCGCCGAGGCTGACCGGGGTGTACATCGGCCGCCACGTCGTGGTGCCGGTCTCGGCGATCGTCTTCCCCGTCGCCTCGGCTATGGTCGCGATCGCGTTGATCGTCTCCAGCTTGCCCTGGATCGGCCCCATGGTGGCGGTGGTGAACCGCTTGGCGAGCTCGGCGGAGTCGTAGCCCTCGGCGACCGCGAGGTGCAGGTCCTTCGAGGACACGTCCTCTGAGTAGTCGACGATGCCGTGCGTGCTCGCCCGGAACAGCTCAGGGTGCTGGCGCACCCCGAGCTCGGGAAGGGTCGCGGCCGTGCCTTTCGGCTTGGAGAGTTTCCCGTCATTGCGGGTAGGCACGGCCGCGAGCTGGTGATATCTGTGATTCGCCGCGCGACGGGCCGCCTCGGCGCCGATCGCCTCGGCGTGCTCGCAGAGCTGGTCCAGCGAGCCGTCGCCCGCGATGCCGCCGGTGGCCAGCACGGTGTCGTCCGCCGTGCCGCCTGGCAGGAACCGGGCGGCCTTCGGCGAGTACACCGGCACGTCGCCCGCCATGTTCAGTAGCGACGTCGGCGCGGTCCAGCCGGTCGCGGTGACGAGCAGGTCGGCGTTGACCCGCCTGCCGCCGGTCAGCTCCACGGCACGCACGTCCTTGCGGCCGTGCACCCGGACGACGTCCTCGCCGGTGCGGGCGTCGGCGACGTGCGCCACCTCAACGCCAGCTCGCTCCAGGTCGGCGATCGCGGCGTCACCGGACTCGTTCGCGGTCAGCACCACGGCGCGCTCGCCTGGCTTGACGGCGTGCAGGTTGATCAGCCGCCGGACAGCGGTGGACAGCATGACGCCGGGGGTGTCGTTCCCGGCGAAGACGTAGGGGCGCTCGATCAGCCCGCCCGCGACGACCAGCGTCCTGGCGCGGGCCTTGATCAGCCGTTCGCGCACGTGCGACAGGTCGCGCTGCGCGACGGCGATCCAGTTCTGGTCGTAGCGGCCGAGCACGACCGAGTTGGTCAGCACCTCGATGCCGTCGGTCGCGGCGACCTCGGCGGTCAGCTCCGCCGCCGCGCCAGGGTTCGTCCAGCGCAGGTGGCCGCCGAGCTGGTGCTCCTCCTCGACCAGCATGACGCTGGCGCCCGCCCTTGCCGCCGCGAGCGCGGCCGACATACCAGCCGGACCGCCGCCCGCGATCAGCACGTCCGGGTGGGCGTAGCGCTTGTCGTAGTAGTCGTGCGGGGTGTCCGGCGAGATCTCACCCGCGTGTACGAACTGCCGCAGCACCTTCTGATACGTCGGCCAGAGGAACTCCGGCTTCATGAACGTCTTGTAGTAGAAGCCAGCGGTGAGGAACCGGCCCGCGAACCGGTTGATCGCCTTGACGTCGAACTTCAGCGACGGCCACGTGTTCTGCGACGAGACCGCCATGCCCGGCTCGGCCAGCCGGTGCGCGCCGCGCACGTTCGGCTCGTCGCCGACCTGCACCATGCAGCCGGGGTCGTGGAAGCTCGCGGTGAGCAGGCCGCGCGGGCGGTGGTACTTGAAACTGCGGGAGAACACCCGCTCGCCGTCGGCGGCAAGCGCCGAGACGATCGTGTCACCAGGGTGGGCCGCATAGGTCTTGCCGTTGAAGGAGAACTCGAACGACGTCCTGCGGTCGATGACCTCGCCTTGCTGCGGGGCAAGCCGCTTCCTGCCAACCTGCCGGCTCATCGCGCGGCCTCCGTCTCGTTGCTCAGGGTGTGGCGGCGCACGCGGATGAAGCGCCTGCACCCCGCGGTGTGGTACCAGTTCTCGTCCACCCAGCCGTTGGCGTTCTGGCGGAAGTACAGGTAGCGACGCCACTCCTCGGGCGTCGCCGTGCCGACGTCCGGCCGGGAGGTGACTTCGCCGTGGTGGGTGAACTCCGAGGCGTTGCGCGGCCCGCACCACGGGCAGGGAAGCTGGATCATGCGTGTGGTTCCTCTCCGAAAGTCCTGGGGCTCGCTTAGTGCCCGACCGCCGCCGCGCCCTTTTCGCCGACGAGCTGGCCCGTCGTGAAGCGGTCGATGCCGAACGGGGCGATGATCTCCGGCGGGCGACCGTTGGCCACGGTGTCGGCCATGGCCTCACCGGAGACCGGGCCCGCCTTGAAGCCGTAGGTCCCCCAGCCGACGTCGACATGAAAACCGTCCACATGGGTCGGGCCCATGATCGGCGAGTAGTCCGGCGTCATGTCGCACAGACCGGCCCACTGCCGCAGCAGCCGCATTTTCGACACCGCTGGCATCAGCTCGAGCACGTGGCCTGCCAGTCCCTCGGCGAACTCGAGCGAGCCGCGCATCGAGTACGACGTGAACGGATCGACGCTGGCGCCGAACACCAGCTCGCCCCGGTCGGTCTGTGACACGTAGACGTGCAGCGTGCCGGAGACGACGACGGTGCCGAGGAACGGCTTGACCGGCTCGGTCACCGCCGCCTGCAGCGGCGATGTCGTGACCGGCATGTCGACACCGGCCATGTCGGAGATCAGGCTCGACCAGCCCGCGGTGCAGTTGACCACTACCGGCGTCGAGATGTCGCCCTTGGTGGTGCGCACCCCTGTCACCCGGCCACCGGCGGTCTCGATGCCGGTGACCTCGGTGTTCTGGTGTAGGTGCACGCCGTGGGCGTCGGCGGCGCGGGCATAACCCCACACCACCGCGTCGTGCCGGATGATTCCGCCGGGCGGGTGGTACAGCGCGCCGAGGATCGGGTACCGGGTGTCGGTCGAGGTGTCCAGATAGGGCACCAGCTTCTTGATCTCGTCAGGGTCGATGACCTCGGAGTCGACACCCTGCAGCTTGTTCACCTCGGCGCGCCACCGCAGCGTGCGCAGCGAGTTGTCGTTGTGCGCCAGCGTCATGTGGCCGCGCTGCGAGAACATCACGTTGAAGTTCAGCTCGCTGGACAGCCGCTCGTACAGGTGCAGTGAGCGGTCATAGAACCGCACGCCCTCCGGGGTCAGGTAGTTCGACCGCAGGATCGCGGTGTTGCGGCCGGACCCGCCGCCGCCGAGGTACCCCTTGTCCAGCACCGCCACATTCGTGATGCCGTGGTTGGCTGCCAGGTAATAGGCGGTCGCCAGACCGTGGATGCCGCCGCCGATGATGACGACGTCGTAGGTGGACTTCAGCGGCCGCTCCTGCCACGCGCGCGGCCAGTCCGAGCGCGACAGGCCGCGCCTGAACAAGCCGAACGCGGAGTACCGCGTCGGCTTGCCGGCCGCGTGCCGGTGGCCGTTGGAGCCGTTGTTCTTGTGTGCCACGTCGTGCCTCCGAACTGAAATACCGCCGCAGCGTCACAAGCGGGCGATCGGTAGGGTCGTAGTATGCAACGTTGTTTCCTGATAGTAAACACATGAGGGCGTGCGGCGCCAGCCCGGGTTGCGTTCCCGGCTTACCCGCCCCGATCAGCAGTGGGCTCAGAAGAGGGTCAGGTAGCGCTCCAGCTCCCACTCCGACACGGTGGCGTGGTACTCGTCGAACTCCTCCTGCTTCACCCGGGCGTAGTAGTCGATGAAATCGCCATCGGGCACCGTGCCGAGCGCGTCCCGCAGCACCGGGTCGGCGACCAGCTCGGCGATGGCGGCGTCCAGAGTCTTGGGCAGGTGCGCGATGTCGCGCTTGGCGACCTCATCGGGAGACAGCGCGAACAGGTTGTCGTTCACCGGCTCGCCGGGTTCGAGCTCGCGGTCGATGCCGTCAAGGCCAGCGGCGAGCAGTGCGGCGGATGCCAGGTACGGGTTGGCCGAGCCGTCAGCGCCACGGTGCTCGACCCGGCCGCCCTCCGGGACGCGCAGCAGCAGCGTGCGGTTGTTGCCGCCGTAGGCGACGTAGGCCGGTGCCCAGGTGGATCCGGATGTCGGCTTGCCGACGCCGATCCGCTTGTAGGAGTTGACCGTCGGGCAGATGATCCCCGCGGTGGCGCGGCCATGGTCCAGTAGCCCGGCGACGTAGCGATAGGCGGTCTTGGACAGCCCGAGGTTGCGGCCGTCGGTGTCGTCGCCGAACAGCGGTTCGCCGTCCAGGGTCCACAGGCTCTGGTGCAGGTGCATCCCGTTGCCGGTGACCGAGCTGAACGGCTTGGGCATGAAGGTGGCCGTCATCCCGACCTCGTGCGCCAGCATGTGCACCATGTACCGGAAGAAGATGGTGCGATCGGCGGTGGTCACCGCGTCCGCGTAGCGGAAGTTGCTCTCGAACTGGCCGTTGCCGTCCTCGTGGTCGTTGGCGTAGTTGTCCCAGCCGAGCTGGTTCATGCATCGCGACAACGTCGACAGGTAGTCCCACATCCTCGTCAGCCCCTTGGCCTCGTAACAGGGCTTGGCAGCGGAGTCGAGCGGGTCGGCGATCTCGAGCGTGCCGTCGGCGGTGCGGCGCAGCAGCGAGTACTCCGCCTCGACGCCGGTCATCAGCCGCCACCCTCGTTCGGTGGCCAGCTTCTCGAGCTGGCGCTTGAGGATCACGCGCGGGGCGTACGGCCACGGTTCGCCGTCGACGTGCGGGTCGCAGTGCAGCACCGCGACTCCCGGTTTCCACGGCAACGGTGTGTAGGAGGCTGGATCGGGTACCGCGGTGAGGTCGGGGTCGGCGGGGCTTTGGCCGAGGTCCCCTGCGGCGAACCCGGCGAACCCCGCGCCGCCGTCCATGAGCAGGTCGAAGCTGGACATCGGCACTGCCTTGGCGCAGGGCTTGCCGTGCAGGTCGACGAACATCGCGAGGAAGAACTCGATGCCGTCCGCTTCTGCTCGTGCCTTCAGGTCGTCGCGCGTGTCACTGGTGCGGGTCATGCCTTTCTCCTCGAGTTGTTGGGACAGTCCACTGTGGTCGGAAATCAGGTACGGCCGGGGATCCAGGTGGTGCCTGCGAGCGGCACCCCGGCCATCGCCGCTGCGTCGGTGGTGAGCGCGACCAGGTCTTCCGGTTCGAGGTTGTGTACATCGGACTTGCCGCATGCCCTGGCGAGCGTGGTGAGCTCCATCGTCACCGACTTCAGGTAGCTGATCACGCGCCTCGTGCCCCAGTCGGGATCGAGGCGGGCCTCAAGCGCGGGATCCTGCGTCGCGATACCGACAGGGCACATGCCGGTGTGCATGTGGTGGCAGTAACCGGGCTCGGTACCGAGCGCGTGGTAGTCCGCAGTCGCGTCGTGCTCGACACCGTCGGCGACGTACGTCCGGCTGTTGCAGCCGAGCGCGATCAGCGGCGCGACGCCCATGGACACGGCGGTGGCGCCCAGCGCGAGCGCCTTGGCGACGTCCGCGCCGCTGCGGATGCCGCCGGAGACGACGAGCTGGACTTCGTCGGCCATGTCGATCTCGCGCAGCGCCTCGGCGGCCTGGCGGACCGCCGCCAGTGTCGGGATGCCGGTGTGCTCGATGAAGACGTCCTGGGTGGCGCCGGTGCCGCCCTGCATCCCGTCGACGACGACGACGTCGGCACCGGCTGCGACGGCGAGCTTGACGTCGTTGGCCACCCTGGTGGCGCCGAGCTTGACGTAGATGGGTGTCCGCCACGCGGTCGCCTCGCGCAGTTCCTCGATCTTGATGCGCAGGTCGTCGGGCCCAACCCAGTCGGGGTGCCTGCTGCTGGAGCGCTGGTCGATGCCGGGTGGCAGCGTGCGCATGTCGGCGACCCGTTCGCTGACCTTCTGCCCGAGCAGCATGCCGCCACCGCCCGGCTTGGCGCCCTGCCCGATGACCACCTCGATCGCGTCGGCCTGGCGCAGGTGGTCGGGATTGAAGCCGTACCGGGACGGCAGGCACTGGTAGACGAGCAGGTCCGACGCGGCCCGCTCCTCGTCGGTCATGCCCCCGTCGCCGGTGGTCGTCGACGTGCCGAGGGCGGTGGCGGCGCGGCCGAGCGCGGCCTTGGCCGACGCGGACAGCGCACCGAAGCTCATCCCCGCGATGGTGATCGGGATGTCCAGCTCGATCGGCCTGCTCGCGTACCTGCTGCCGAGAACCGTCTTGGTCTCGCACTTCTCCCGGTAGCCCTCAAGGGGGTATCGGGACACGGACGCGGACAGGAACGTCAGGTCGTCGAACGTGGGCAACTGGCGTTTCGCCCCCCAGCCACGGATCTCGTAATGGCCCTCGTCGGCGCTGCGCTGGATCTGGGCGATCGCTTCCGGGGGATAGCTGTGACTGCGCCGCCGGGCGTCGGCGGGCAGCATCGGGGCCGGAGCGGTGCTGGGGGTGGGGAGTGTCTCGGTCATCTAGTACCTCTGGTCCTTGAGCGCGTCGAAGTTGTAGAGCTGGCGTGCCGAGGCCACCCGCGTGACGTTCTCCGGGTCGATGTGGTCGAAGCCCGCCGTGTCGATGAGCTGCTTGACGGTGAGTACGTCGTCGTCGGTGAGCTCCTCGACCCGCGCGTCCGAGCCGAGCGACGCGATGCTCCCCGCCACGTAGATCACCGTTTCGTAGAGCGAGTCGCCGAGCGCGTGCCCGGCGTCGCCGCCGATCAGCATCACCCCGGCCTGGGCCATGAACCCGCTCATGTGCCCGGCGTCGCCGCCGATGAGCACCGTGCCGCCCTTCAGCGAGATGCCCGCCCGTGACGAGGCGTCGCCGTGGATGACGAGAGTGCCGCCGTGTGCCGACGCGCCAGCGCACTCCGAGGCGTTGCCGCGCACGCGCACGGTGCCGCTCATCAGGTTCTCGGCGACCGACCAGCCGACGAACCCGTTGACGGTGATGTCGGGCCCGTCGCACAGTCCGCCGATGAAGTAACCCGCGTTGCCGTCGATCTCGACGGTGATCCGGTTGGCCAGCCCGACCGCGAGGTTGTGCCTGCCCCACGGCTGCTCGATGCGGGCTTCTGCTCCCGCCGGTAGTTCGGTGAGCGCGGCGTTGATCTCGCGGGTGGTCAACTCGGCACAGCTCAGCACCGTCTCCCCGGCGTTCAGCGTGTCCACGTGTAGACCTCCTCCGGCACCGGCTCGAACACGGTCGCCGCGCTGATGCCGGGTAGTTGGCTGAGTGCGTGATACTCCGACGCGACCGCGACGTAGTCCGGCGTCTCCGCGATCACGGCTGGCTTGCAGGCGAACGAGTCGCGCATCACCGCGAACTGCGTCGCCGTCGTGACCAGCAGCGTGAAGAAGCCGTCCAGTTCCTTGAGCACCATCCGCAGCGCGTCCCCGAGGTCGGCGCCGCCGTCGAGTTGCTTGGCGACGTAGCGAGCCGCCACCTCCGAGTCGTTGTCGGTGACGCAGCGGACGCCGTCGCGCTCAAGCCGCCTGCGTACCGAAGCGTGGTTCGAGAACGAGCCGTTGTGCACCAGCGCCAGGCCATCGGCAGGGGCGAACGGGTGCGAGTGCTCGGTGGTCACCGCGGACTCGGTCGCCATCCGGGTGTGTCCGATGCCCTGGAAGCCCGCCCGCTCAGGTACGCCGTACCGCAGGCAGATCTCCGCGGGCAGGCCGACGTCCTTGAACACCTCCATCTCGGGTTCGGCACTGCCGGGTACGTCTCGGTACAGGGCAAGTCCTGCCGAGTCGGGGCCCCTGCTCGTCATGCACTCCAGCATCGGGGTGAGCAGCTCACCGAGTCTCGGGTACAGGCCGGGGGTCTTCAGGTGAAGGCCGACGATCCCGCACATGCACCGCTCCTTTCGTGTTCTGTGCGATCCGCTGATCACAAAAGGTCTAGGGTCTATACCTAGTACCTTTCGATGTGACCACGCTCACTGGGTGGTGTCAAGGGCCGCGACATCCCGGCCCGGAAGGATCATCGCGTCTGGGCGCGGAGGTAGGTGTGTTCGCGCGGCTCGGCGCGAGCGGCCGCGTTCGCGTGCGGCGACTGGAACTCGCCGGTCATGAGCAGGTACGCGACGAAGGTTCCCGCGGTGCCGGGCAGTTTGCCGGGGTTAGCGGTGAGGTACCAGTCCTTGGGCAGTGGGGTGCCAGGGAGTGCGACCTCGGCGAGCCGTCCCTCCCGCAGTTCGCGCGCTACCGCCTCTCGTGCGACGAGCGCGACACCGAGACCGGCGATCGCGGACTCGCGGATCGCCGCGTTCGACCCGACGGTGAGGGTGCGGGCCGAATGGTCCGACGCCACGCTGGCGAGATAGTCCTCGGTCGCCGCGCGGGTCCCTGAGCCTTCCTCGCGGAGCAGCCACGTCTGCCCGGCCATCCAGTCCAGCGGATCATGCCGGTCGGCATCGGCGGCGGCATCCGGCGCGGCGACGGCGATCAGCTCGTGCGGGCGCAGGCCGAGCACCGCGACCTCGCGCGCCGATGTGGGACGTCCGCTGAGCAGGAGATCGACCTCGTGACCGTCGAGCAGGGCACGGCCGCGCTTGCGGTTGCCGACGTCGAGGCGGAACTCGATGTGCGGATGACGCTGGCGGAAACCGGTGAGCAGCCGGGGGAGGATCTGCTCGCCCGCGGTGGTGGTCGCTGCGATGCGCAGCGATCCCCGTTCCGGATTCGCCTCGGCCGCTGCCGCGCTGCCCGCCTCGTCCAGCAGGCCGAGCACGCGCCGGATGTAGTCGGCGTAGACCGCTCCCGCTTCGGTCAACCGAAGCCCGCGGCCTTCCCTGCGCAGCAGCGGGAAGCCGAGCGAGCGCTGCAGCGAGGTCAACGAGGCCGATACCGCTGACTGCGTCACGAACAGCTGGTCGGCCGCCGCGTGAACGGATCCGGTGTCGGCGACCGCGAGAAAGGTGCGTAGCTGCGACAGCGTCATCGCTCCTCCACGGACGGGGATATGACGGCGATTAAGGTCTAAGGTCTAGAGCACGAACCTTTTAGGAGCGAACCACGGGCGGTCGCGGGCTGTCAAGGCTCATCAGCCGACGTGACGACCGCGCGGGACGCCGTGACTTGCGGGTTTACCCGGTAGGCTCAAGGGTCATGAACCGAGTAGTCACGTCGACGACGTTGACCCAAAGCGTCGCCGAGCACCTCCGCAGCCTCATTCACCGTGGCGAGTTCGGTCCCGGCGATCGGTTGCCCGCCGAGCGCGAGCTGGCCGAGCAGCTCGGGGTCGCGCGCATGAGCCTGCGGGACGCGATCAAGACCCTGCAGGCTGACGGCTACGTCGAGGTCAGGCGTGGCGCTCGGGGTGGGACCTTCGTGACCGAGTTGCAACGCCCTGTGGAGAACTGGCGCGCCAGGATGCGCAAGCAGACCGGCGAGATCGATGAGATCGCCGACTTCCGCATCGCGTTGGAGTCGTACGCCGTCCGGCTGGCCGCGGCTCGTCGCACTCCCTCCGACTTGTCGGTGCTGCGCTCGGCGATCAAGAGCCTCTCGCACACTGAGGGTCTGCCCAGCTTCCGGCTGGCCGACTCCCGCTTCCATGACGGGCTGGCTCAGGCGGCAGGCAACGTCCGGCTCGAGACCGCGATCCACGCGGCACGGGGCGAGCTGTTTAGCCCGCACGACATCCTGATGTACAAGGAACCGCTCGAGGCGACCCGCAAGGATCACGAGGCGATCTACGCTGCCGTGCGGGATCGCGACGCGGACCGGGCCGAGGTCCTGATGCGCGAACACATCGAGCGCACTCGCCACCAGTTACGCGAGGTCATCTTCGGTTCGGCGGCCGGTCAAGCCTGAGGGGGCCGGTGCACCCTCGCACCGTGAGCCTTGACACATCTACGTGGACGGTGGTCTCATACCTCTGGTCCTAGGTCCAGACCATAGTCCAATAACCGCCGACGAGTGTCGGTGCATGCCGATGGCCGGGCACGTGCTGGCCGTCGGCACCGCCCGGCCTTGAAGCTCCCCGGGTGGCGAGATTCCTCAAGGAGCGATACCACTTGAGTTTCGCACTTTGAGGGGTCTTGCCCGGCGGACTGGGCCGTTCGTGTGATGTTGATCTTGCGCGGCGTGTCGTGGTGTTCGTGCCGTAGAACGTGAAGAAGCATCGACGGTCTTCACAACTGTCCACATAGGAAAGTTCCGTCGATGCTTCGAGGCTTGACCCTACCTGACTCGTGGCGCGCGCTGCTGGAGACCTTCCGGCCGGTGTTTCGCCGCTCGTCCACGTTCGCGTTGTTCTTGGTGCTGGCGACTGGCCTGGTCGCGCAGACCGCGCGGCGCACCGTGGTCGGGATGCTCGCGGGGACGGGCATGGCCACGGTGGTGTCGTTCCACGCGGTGTGCCGGTTCCTCTCCCAGCACGTCTGGGCGGCCGACCGGCTCGGCCTGCTGCTGGCCCGGCTGATCGTGACCCGCCTGCTCGACGCCGACGCGCCGATCCTGGTCGCGTTCGACGACACGCTATTCCGCCGCTGGGGACGGAAGGTGCATCACGCCTTCTGGACGCACGACGGTGCCGCGCAGGGACCGGCGAAGCTGGGCCGCGGCAACCGGTGGGTCATCGCCGGGATCGTGGTCGAGCTGCCGTTCAGCACGCACCCGGTCTGTCTGCCGGTACTGTTTCGCCTGTGGGGCGGCAAGGGCAGCGCTTCTCCGGTCGAGCTGGCCGCCGAGCTGCTGGAACTTCTGGCCGGTGAGTTCCCCGAACGCGTCATTCACGGTGTCGGTGACGCCGCCTACCACGGCCGACCGCTCGTCGTGGCCGGCACGACCTGGACGACCCGGCTGCCGTCCAATGCCGCACTGTTCGGGCCGAAACCGCCGCGCACCGGCCAGCGCGGCCGCCCCCGACTCAAAGGACAGCGACTCGGACGACCCGCCGAGCTAGCCACGTCCGCGGCCTGGCGGCGTGTGCGCGTGTCGCGCTACGGGCGCAGCGACACCATCCACGTCGCGGTGATCGAGTCGATCTGGTACGGCGCGTTCGCCAACACACCCGGCCGCACCGTCCTCGTGCGCGACACCGACACCACCAGCGGCTACGGACTGGCGATCTTCACCACCGACCGCGACAGCAGCGTCGCCGACCTCGTCGCCCGCTACGCGGGCCGCTGGCCCATCGAGACCGCCATCGCCGCCGGCAAACAGCTCCTCGGCATCGGGCAGGCCCGCAACCGTCTCCAGCGCGCGGTCGAACGCACCGTGCCGTTCAGCTTCTGCGTCTACAGCCTCGTGATCGTCTGGTACGCCACCGTCGGCTACCACCCCGACGACATCACCAACCGACTCGCCGCCCAGCCCTGGTACAACGACAAGACCGAACCCGCCTTCGAAGACATGCTCGCCAAGC
>WHUD01000459.1 GCA_009377385.1 Actinophytocola sp. | reverse complement strand
GAGGCTCCGATCGCGATCGGCAGGGCCGCCGCCGACGTCAGGGCGTACATGATGGCGTTGCCCCATTCGACGTTGAGGTAGTAGGCCTGCGCGAAGGCGGCGGGGACGCTGTACGCCGTAAGTCCGAGGTAGGCGACGAAGATCGTGACGCCGAACAGCTTTGTCGCCGAGCGTCGCATCGAGGCAAGCAGGCCCCACGCCGCCGTGCCCGCGTGCACCACGAACAAGATCCAGCTCATGCCGAAGCCGCCGATCAGGTCCTGGTGGCCGAGGTTATTGGTGTCCGGCATGCCGACGGCGCTGACTACGATGATCACCGCATATGCCACGCCGATGAGCAGGGCGAACAGCTTTGCCCATCCGGTGCGCCGGGTGGCCTGTGCCGTCTCGGCGTTCCGGGTTGTCTGGTCGCGTCGGTTCGCCTCGGTACCTCGGCTCGGCTGGGCACCGTGGCCAGACCGATGGGCCCGTGTTGGCATCACCATCACCTACCGCATCAGGTCTCCGCCAGTGGGTATCCCGGTTCGCGATCCGACAAACCCGGCGTCGTCCGGGAGTGGGAGCGGGTCGTCCGGAGGGTTGATGGCGTGCGGCGCAGGGCGTGCGGACCAGTGCGCCGTGTCCCCCGTTCCGGACGCCGTGTTCGCCGCTCGGGACGTTGTGTTCTGCACTCTC
>WHUD01000458.1 GCA_009377385.1 Actinophytocola sp. | reverse complement strand
CAAAGCGCCGGATGGGCGGGCCCGCACCCGCGAGGTCAAACTCGCCTGCCTGTTCACCCAAACCCGCGTCGACGCCAAAGGACGGCCGGTACGCGACCCCGACTCGGCCAGCTACCTGGGCACCTTCGCCCCCGCCAGCGAGTTCGCCACCCTGGTACACGCCGAAGCGCTGCGCCGCGGCAGCGACAACATCCGCCAACTCGTCGTGCTCGGCGACGGCGCACACTGGATCTGGAACCTCGCCACGGCCATCCTGCCCGAAGCCACCCAGATCGTGGACCTCTACCACGCCCGCGAACACCTGCACGACCTCGCCAAACTACTCGCCCCCAACCTCGCCGACCAACCCGCCTGGCTCACCGCCCGGCTGACCGAACTCGACGCCGGCAAGATCGAAACCCTCGTCCACACCGCCGAAGCAGTTCCGCTGTCCGACCCCGACATCGTCACCGAACGCGACAAGGAACTCGACTACTTCAAACGCAACGCCCAGCGGATGCGCTACGCCTACTTCCACGAACAAGGCATGTTCGTCGGTTCCGGCGCCGTCGAAGCCGGCTGCAAAGCCGTCGTCGGCCAGCGCATGAAGCTCTCCGGCATGCGCTGGAACATCCCCGGCGCCACCAGCATCCTCACCCTCCGCTGCCACGACGCCAGCAACCGCTTCGACCACATCTGGCC
>WHUD01000457.1 GCA_009377385.1 Actinophytocola sp. | reverse complement strand
ACCGTGTGGTCGGCGATGTTCGAGCCACTTCCGACGTTCCGGTTTCTGGAGCACTGTGCTGACTCGGGACAGATGGCGCGCAGTGATGGACGATGTGGCCAGCGCCAGGGGCGAGCGACGACAGCGGGCGCTTGAGGCACTCCGGGCCGCCGCTCCCCCGGCTTGGCGGGAGGACAACGATGAGGGCGCGTCATCGAGCAGATCCAGCACGGCGCAGAGACCGTGAGCAGCCGAGCAGGCGAACCCGCAGGCTACGATCGCCGTGGTCGCGGATCCCTGCAAGGTGCCGCCACCGGTACCGTCCTCACGCCTCCTCCGTCTCCGACGGCCCCTCGTCTGGCGGCGCGATCTTGTCAAGCTCCCCGATCACCGCGTGCGTCGTCGTTCCCAGCACGCGAGCGATCTCATCGATCTGGGGGATTCTCAACTGACGATCGCCTGCCTCGTAGTCGTGCACATACGGCTGATGCCGACCAATCCGGCTCGCCAGCTCGGCTTGCGTCAGCCCCGCATCCTTCCGCATCTGCTTCAGTAATGCGGCCAAAGCCTGCGCCCGGCGGGAGTAGATCGATTTCCCCACGAGGAAAGCAGACCGCACCAATTATCAATATCTAAAAAGCAGATATTCGATTCGTGTCGCCACCGCTGTGCCCAGCGCCGATATACGTCAACTGGCCGAAC
>WHUD01000456.1 GCA_009377385.1 Actinophytocola sp. | reverse complement strand
TGGACCTCATGCGGACACATCACTTCTCGATGAAGGACGCGGACAAGGGCATTCTGGCAACCGGTGGAGAAGGTGTGCCGAATGCAATCCACGTGACGATCAACCCCTGGGCCGAGTCTCCCGCCTAATTTGGCTAAAGGAGTAGTTGGACCATGCGAGTCTCGAACCTCCTGGAAGGCAAGGTCGCGCTCGTCACCGGCGCCAGCCGGAATATCGGGGCCGCGACCGCGAAGTTGCTAACCCAGCACGGCGCCAAGGTCGGCGTTAACTACGTAGAAAGCAAGGACCGGGCAGACGAGGTCGTACGTGACATAACGGAAAGTGGTGGCGAGGCCATCGCGTTGAAGGCCGATGTCACGGACATTGACCAAGTGGAAACTATGATTAAGACGATCGCCGACAAATGGGGCGGCGTGGATATCCTCGTGAACAACGCACGGCCGATGCCGATGTCGCGCGAGACATACTTCGAGATGACACCTGATGTCCTTGAGGCCCGTGTGGCGGCGGAACTCCGATCAATCGACAACTGCTGCCGCTTGGCTTTTCCCTACATGAAGGAAAAGGGCTGGGGCCGGATTATCAACGTGACGAGCGTTGCCGGCCGCAGGGCCGCCCTTGACAGGGTTGCCTACAGCATTGCCAAAGCCGGAATGGAATCCTTGTCCAAGTCCATAGCTATG
>WHUD01000455.1 GCA_009377385.1 Actinophytocola sp. | reverse complement strand
CTTGCGCGTCGCTGCCGGGGTGAGCCGTGTTACGGCTTCGTGTCGTTGCTGTCCGACGGGTGTGTGCCGATCGAGGAGATCCCCGGCGCGTCGGCCATGTAGGGACAGATCTGTTGGCTTCAGCTGCGTTCGGTGATGCAGCACGGCGCGGTGGTGATGGGGGCAGCTGAGTCCTTCGCTTTGAAGCGAAGGAGTCGCCTTGTCACTCAGGCCTGAGTCACTCAGTTTGTCACTCAGCTAGTCACGCGCACAGGAGCCAGGGCCCACAGGTTCTGTGGCCTGGCCTGGGCAGATGCCAGTGCGCGATACTGGGATCGAACCAGTGACCTCTTCGGTGTGAAATCGCCGCACGCTAATCCTCCATTGGTCATTCCGAGCGTACGGCACACGTACTTAATGCTCTTGGCCCGCTCCGAGACCCCTCAGATGCTGTACTTTGCTGCTGTACTGCAGCGAGACAGGTTTCCTTGACGACGACAAGGTAGCCTGTCATGGTTGAGATTGCGGATAGTGCTCGCAAGCACGGTATCTCGGATGCCGACATGCTGCATGCGCTGCGGGTGCCGCTGCAATTGGTCCGTCAGGGTGGTGACCGGGTGCTCTACATCGGTGCCGACGCTGGCGGGCGACTGCTCGAGGTCGTGGTGATCGATCCGGAGGGCGAGGAACCGGCGATCATCCAC
>WHUD01000454.1 GCA_009377385.1 Actinophytocola sp. | reverse complement strand
ACTACACCCTCAACCCGCCCGGAACCTGAGCGTGTTGATCATCGGCAGGCCCTAAAGTGCCCGGTAGAGGCCACAGTCAACGCCGACGGCCAGCCTTGTAAACCGTAGGTCAGGGGTTCGAGCCCCCTTGTCGGCTCAGGGTTTGACCAGGGCAAACGGTGTCGGGTCGGCGACACACCAAGCGTGGCATGACGCCACTTGTGACGCGAAACGCAGTATGGTCGTCGCGTGTCGGCCACTCCGAGACCGAAACGGAACGCCCGAAAGCGCGATAGGGGCACGATCGATGAGCTCCCAAGCGGCGCCCTTCGAGTGCGTGTCTTCGCCGGTCGGGACCCGATTAGCGGGAGACGCTACGACCTGACTGAGATCGTGCCAGCGGGCCCGAACGCTGAGCGAGAAGCGCAGCGGGTACGCACTCGGCTCGTGAACCAGATCGACGAGCATCGCCACCCGAAGACCAATGCGACGGTCAATCAGCTACTCGACCCCTACTTGGACCGGAGCAAGGTAGGGCGCAAGACGAAGAACCGCTACCGCGAACTTGCCGACATGCACGTTCGTCCCTTGATCGGTAGGACGAAGGCAGGCCGGGTTGACGGCGAGATCGTCGACTCACTCTACGCCGAACTGCGGCGATGCCGCCGTCACTGCACGAAGTCCAGGGGACTCATCGATCACCG
>WHUD01000453.1 GCA_009377385.1 Actinophytocola sp. | reverse complement strand
ACTATCTCAGCCGTAATCGCCCTACACTTCTACGCGATCAGCTGAATAACCCTCACTGAACTTTCACTGCACTTTGGGGCCGAACGGCTTCTGAATCCACGCACGGAATGGAACGCTGGAACACATGCAACTCAATGGCACGCCAGCCACCCAGGACCAGCTCAAAGCGCTCGCGCTGACCAACTACGGTCACTTCACGTCCATGCTCATCGAGGACAACCGTGTGCGCGGCCTGGCGCCGCACATACAGCGACTTGCCAGGGATAGCCGCCAACTCTTCGACGCCGACCTCGACACCGATCAGGTCCGCGCTTACATCCGCGCAGCTCTGACCGATCAATCTCAGCCGACCGTCGTGCGTGTGACTGTGTACGACCCCGGTCTCGACCTCGGCAGCATCGGGGGAGAGGCGCAACCGCAGGTACTCGTGACCACCCGCGCAGCATCGACCTCACCGCCGGGCGCGTGGCGACTTCAAGCTGTCTCCTATCAGCGTGACATTCCGTCAATCAAGCACGTGGGGCTTTTCGGTGCGATGAAACGTCGACGCGATGCGCAACGCGAGGGATTTGACGATGTGCTCTTTCTCAACAAGGACGGGACGATATCGGAAATCGCGACATCGAATATCGGCTGCATTCGCGATGGCCAGATCATCTGGCCGCGTTCTGAGTGGCTGACCGG
>WHUD01000452.1 GCA_009377385.1 Actinophytocola sp. | reverse complement strand
GTCGAGCGCACGCGTCCGGCCGAACGTCTTGACCAGGCCAGACACGGATATCGCTGTTGCCATGCCTCGGAAGATACACTATATTCACAACAGTGTGAACGTTCTTTACGCCCCTTGATGGGTGGGCGCTGTCGCCTCGGAGGTGTGCATGGGTGGAGCG
Source organism: Actinophytocola sp. (assembly GCA_009377385.1). GTDB lineage: Bacteria > Actinomycetota > Actinomycetes > Mycobacteriales > Pseudonocardiaceae > Haloechinothrix_A. Next base: position 525 of record WHUD01000452.1, on the reverse strand, counting down.
GGCTACACCGACGAGGACGTCCGGCAGTTCGTCGAACACACGGCCATGGCGCTCGCCGAGTGGGGCTTCCCGAGGATGGCGGCCCGGGTGCTCATGGCCGCGATGGTCAGCGACGACGGGGTGGTGACCGCACGGGGCCTCAGCGGCCAGCTCGGCGTGAGCCCGGCGGCCGTCTCTGGTGCGGTGCGCTACCTGATCCATGTCGGGCTGTTCACCAGGGAGCCGGCCGCCGGTTCCCGGCGGGACCATTACCGGCTCAGGCAGGACCTCTGGTACGAGGCGAGCCTGACGAAGAACGACAGGTTGCTCGCCCGGCTGGCCGAGCTGGCCGAGGACGGGGCCAAGGCGCTGGGCGGACCGTCGACGGCCGCCGGTGCGCGAGTGGCGGAGATGCGCGACTTCTTCGCGTTCCTGCAAAGTGAGGTCCCCGCAATGCTCGCCAAGTGGCACGAGCGGAAGTCGCATACCGAGAGGTGAGCGTCTTCAGCGACGCCTCCGGCTCGGGTTGGCTACGCTGGGGCCGTG
>WHUD01000451.1 GCA_009377385.1 Actinophytocola sp. | reverse complement strand
GGCCGCGCTCGCGAACCGCGGCGAAACTGGTCCAGACATCGTGCGGGCTGACCACGCTGGCCATCGGGCGCTCCCTTCTGCGGTACAGGGAGTGCTACAAGTCGCCCCGGACTCCATCGCGATCGCCCGCGGCGAACGGATCGGCTCCCTGCGCCGGCATAACCCGGATCAGGTTCGGCGGGTGTGCTCTCAGCCCCCGTACGATGGGGACACCCCGGCCGATTGTTCTGTTGGCGCCTTTACTGTAACCCACGCCCATGATCATGAAGCCTTTGTGTGCCACTGGCTTACGAAGGCTTCATGATCATGGAAGAAGAAGGGAACTTCATGGAAGGTCGAGGGGGACATCGACGTCGGTCGGATCGCCGAGGTCGGTGCAATCGACCTCGACCACGCCGGCCCGGGTCGCCGGCCGCGCGTTGACCACCAGCACCTCACCAGGGCCTGTCCCGGTGTCGGCGGCGAGATCGGCCAGCGCCTGATCGGCCAAGGCCTCGCCGACCTGGAGTGCTTCGGCGTAGCGGACCAGGACCTGATCGGCGACCGGGTCGGCGCAGCAGGCGCAAGCCGAGTCGTGTGCGCTGTTGGCGATCAGCCGTTGCCAGGCGACATCGAGCAACGGCGCGGCCGCCTCCCACTCCTCGGCCGGCCGGAACAGGGCCAGCAGCGGCTCGGCCCGGCGCTCCA
>WHUD01000450.1 GCA_009377385.1 Actinophytocola sp. | reverse complement strand
GGCAGCCCGAGCTGCTGGGCTTGCTTTTCGACGTCCTGGTCGTAGAGACGGGCACCCTTCTCGGCGCTGGTGATGCCGGACCCGACCTCGACGCAGATCTGCTCCAACGCGGGACCCTTGATGGGAGACAGGAACTCCAGTGCTGGAGTCGTGTTCCCCGCCTCGACGTAGTCCTGCAGATCGCGGACAGCCCGCGGGACATCCTCGGGCAGCTCGCACGCCGCCACGAAGTACGGACCCGTCGGCTCGTAGGCCTTGGTCTGCGCGGCGCAGCCCTCCGGGCTCGCGACGAAGTCCAGGAACTCCTTGGCCAGCTCGAGCTTCTCGCCCTTGGTCGACTTCGGGACGTAGACCCCGCCGCCGGTCCAGACCGTGGCCCCGTGGTCGGCGGCGTTCTCGCCGGGAAGGCCGAAGAAGCCGATATCCTCCCTCGCCTGGGGAAACGCGTCGTAGAGACCACCCAGGGCGAACGTCAGCATCGGGTAGTGAGCGCCCTCGCCCTCGGCGAGCAACGCCAGACCGTCGGCGAGCTTCGCCGACGCGAACCCTTGGTTGAGGTAGCCGGCGCCGTGCACCTCCTCCAGGTGGCGAAAACCGTTGATGGCCGGAGGCTCCGCGTAGCTCGCCTCGTGCTTAGGGCCTGCCGATGATCAACACGCTCAGGTTCCGGGCGGGTTGAGGGTGTAG
>WHUD01000044.1 GCA_009377385.1 Actinophytocola sp. | reverse complement strand
CGTTGACGCGATTTTCGGCGAGATCGTCGCCGATCTCAGGGCCGAAGGCGTCGGCGCGCGCCTCGATACGGACCAGCGCAGCGAGGGCGCGTCCGCTGACGAGCAGGACGACTGGCGCGACACTGACTTCGACAACCGCGCCGACCGCGACGCAGGGGACGACTGGCTGGACGACGACCTGGATGATCGCGACGACCGGGCCGACTGGGACACCGACACCGACCGGCGCCGCGGCAGCGCAGGAGACACCGGCGACAGCCGAGCAACGGGCGACCGCCCCGGCCCCGCCGCAAGCGGCTGGCGCGCGAGCGAGGTCGGCTGGGACGACACGATGCTGTCCAATTCGGACGCCAGCATGGACGATGACGACGAGCATTTCGTGCCGCCGGAGCCGCCGCCGCTGCCGAAACCGAGCCGCAGCATGGGAATCGTGGCGCTGTTCGTCGTGGTCGGGCTGGTGCTGCTGATCGCGCCGCACCTCATCGGCATCGGGGTGACCGTCGCGACGCCGCTCGGCATGCTCTCGCTCGCGGCGGGGCTCGGGTTCCTGCTGCTGCACGCACGCGACGACAACCGCCCGCCGGGCTCGGATCCCGACAACGGCGCCCAGGTGTAACTGCGCCCAGGTGGGAGGCTAACCGTCGATGACGCGGTGTTCGCGCGCTTCCAGCGCCCTCGCGGGACGTTCGTAGCGGTTGACATCCTCCGACTTGCGCGGCGGCCGGTCGTTGGCGATGAGCACCGCGATCCACGGCAGCGGCACAGAAAGCACGATGAACGCGAGCGCCAGCCACCAGGTCTGGTAGAAGATTCCGGCCAGGATCAGGCAGGGGAACCGCAGCCCCATCATGATCACGTACTTGCGCTTGCGCTCGGCGTGCTGGTCGTCGTACGAGCGAGCGGCGGCCGTGATCAGCACGGGGTCGCCGCTGGTCGTGCCGCCAGCGCCGCCGCTACCCGACCTGCTCATCGCGCACCACCTCCGCTCGCCTTACCCTCCCACCCTACGCCGACCGGCTACAGGTTCCGACAGCCGGATCACAGGCCGCAGGGCGGAATGCCCGTCGCACTGGCACGATAAACAGCCGTGACTGTGCCGCACTTCCCTCCCGACTTCTGCGCGCGACTGCGCGAGTCGTTCCTGCGCACCAGATACGACACCGACGGAGTGCTCGCCGCCATCGGCGGGCTCGCGCACGCCGCGCTCACCAGGGACGAGCCGGAACTGGCGTACCGGGCCAGCCAGGACGCGGGCGAGCTCGGCACGATGATCCGGCTGTTCCTGCTCGGCAGCGTAGAGCCGACGGCCGACACCGAGGCGGCCCTCGCACCGGTGTCCCTCGACGACGCACTCAGCACCGGACTGCTGCGCGGTGCGGGCGATGCGGTCCGCGCCGGGTTCGACGTCCGGCCCCACGGTGACGAGGACAGCTCATGGTGGGTGATCTCCGACCTTGAGCCGGAGCACCGCCGCTGGCTCGACCGCGAGCTGTCGACCGATCACGTACTCGGCATCGGACAGGCGTCGATGAGCCTGATCCGCGCGACGAGCAGGCGTCCGGTGCGGTCGCTGCTCGACATGGGCACCGGCAACGGCGTCCAGGCGCTGCACGGCAGCAAGCACGCCGAGCGCGTCACCGCGACCGACGTCTCCGAACGCGCCCTTGCCCTCGCGGCGGCCACGTTCGCCCTCAACGGCATCGACATCGAACTCGTGCGGGGCGAGTGGTTCGCCCCGGTCGCGCGCAGACGGTTCGACCAGATCGTGTGTAACCCTCCCTTCGTAGTGGGACCGGCGCGGGTCGACTTCACCTACCGCGACTCGGGGCTGGGAGGCGACGACGCCAGCGCGCTCGTCGTGCGGCAACTCCCCGGTTTCCTCGAGCCGGGCGGCACGGGGCACCTCCTCGCGTCGTGGCTGCACCGCGACGGCGATGACTGGATCGACCGGGTGAGCGGCTGGGTGCCGCCCGGCGTCGACGCCTGGTTCGTGCAGCGCGACATCGCCGACCCAGGGCTGTACGTCGGCACGTGGCTGCGCGACGCGGGTATCGACCCCCGCTCCCAACTCGGGCGCGAGCAGGCAGCGACCTGGCTGGACTGGTTCGCCGAGAGCAAGGTCGACGGCGTCGGCTTCGGGTTCGTCACGCTCCGGCGCAGCGACGTCGACAACCCCACCGTGCTGTGCGAAGACCTGCGCCAGGCCTACGACGACCCGCTCGGCGGCGAGGCGGCGTCGTGGCTGGACCGGGTGAGCTGGCTCCGCGAGCACCCTGAGCTGCTCAACGAACGGTTCGTCGTGCCGGACTCCGTGGTGCTGGAGCAGGTCTCCGCGCCCGGCGACGAGGGGTGGCAGCCGACGATCCGCAGGCTGCACCGAACCGACGGGCCCGGCTGGCAGCACGAGGTCGACGAGCTGGCCACGGCGCTGCTGGCGGGATGCCGGGGCGCGCTGCCCCTGTCCGACCTGCTCGGCCTGCTCGCGGCGGCACACGGCGAGTCGATCGACTCGCTCACCGAGACGGCTCTGCCGGTGGCGCGAGAGCTGGTCCGCCACGGCATGCTGGTGCCCGCCGACAGGGCAGCCATCGACAGGGCGGCCGGATGAGGGCAGTCGTCACCAGGGTCACCGAGGCGAGCGTGACCGTCGACGGCGAGGTCGTCGGCGAGATCACCGGCCAGGGACTGCTCGTGCTGCTCGGCATCGGCACCGGAGACACCGCAGCGCAGGTGCCGCGCATGGCCCGCAAGCTGCACGAACTGCGGCTGCTACGCGACGAGGAGTCCTGCGCGTCGGTGGACGCTCCCCTGCTGGTGGTCAGTCAGTTCACGCTGTACGGCGACACCCGCAAGGGCAGGCGCCCGTCCTGGACGGCGGCCGCCCGGCCCGAGCACGCCGAGCCGCTGGTCGACGCGGTGGTCGCCGACCTGCGACAGCGTGGCGCGACCGTGGCGACCGGGCGGTTTGGTGCCATGATGCGCCTGCACAGCGTCAACGACGGCCCGTTCACGGTGCTCGTCGAGGTGTGACCCAGACTCCCGCCGGAACGCGCCCCCGCGTCGCGTTCCGCCATACACCAATACTAGAACTGATGTTCGACAGTTGTCAACCATGGCGACTTGCCTATGTCTGCCATCGACGCCCCAATCACAGACACATCACGGCCGCACAAGACCGGCGTCACACCACCGGCGCCAACCACTCTCACACGTACCGGGCACCGGATGAACCAGACGCGCGTCATCGCTGTCACGGACAGTGAAGAGGTAGCCACTGACCAGCGAGAAGGCACTCGACGGGCGGAGTTCGACACCGCGACCAGCACTCTCAGGGAAACTTAAGGTTTGGTCGAGGGTGTTCTCGGGAACACAACCGGAAAAGTTATTCGCTCCGGGAACGAATGCAGCGACGGCAACGTTGTTCAGGGTGTCCGGCACTTGAGGCGGCCGGACCGTGGGATGGGGTGTCCGTCCACGCCTGTTGCCAGGGTGCAAGGGGAGGCTGAGCATGTCCGTGAAGACTCTCGACCGCGAGACTCGCGACACGCCTATCGAGGCTGACGACGTGTCCGCGGTCGTACCGATCCAACCGGGTCCGCAGCACGAACCCGACCTCGACGCGCAAGGCCCCGCAGCCGACCTCGTGCGTGTGTACTTGAACGGCATCGGCAAGACGGCGCTACTCACCGCGGCGGACGAGGTCGACCTCGCCAAGCGGATCGAGGCGGGCGTGTTCGCGCAACACATGCTCGACTCCGAGGATGGCCTCTCGCGCCAGCGCCGTTCCGAGCTGGCCGCGCTGGTGCGTGACGGTCTTCGCGCCAAGAACCACCTGCTTGAGGCCAACCTGCGGTTGGTCGTCTCGCTGGCAAAGCGCTACACCGGCAGGGGCATGCCGCTGCTCGACTTGATCCAGGAGGGAAACCTGGGCCTGATCCGTGCGGTGGAGAAGTTCGACTACACCAAGGGCTTCAAGTTCTCCACCTACGCGACCTGGTGGATCAGGCAGGCCATCACGCGCGGCATGGCGGACCAGAGCCGCACCATCCGGCTGCCGGTGCACCTTGTCGAGCAGGTCAACAAGCTCAGCAGGATCAAGCGCGACCTGCACCAGCAGTACGGCAGGGAGGCCACCCACGGGGAGCTGGCCGAGGAGTCCGGTATCCCGGAGGAGAAGATCTCCAAGCTGCTCGACCACGCGCGTGACCCGGTCAGCCTCGACATGCCGGTCGGCACCGAGGAGGACGCCCCGCTGGGCGACTTCATCGAGGACTCCGAGGCGACCGACGCCGAGAACGCGGTGATCTCCGGCATCCTGCAGGACGACCTGCGCCGGGTGCTCGCCACGCTGGAGGAACGCGAGCAATACGTGATCCGGCTGCGCTACGGCATCGACGACGGTCAGCCGCGCACGCTCGACCAGATCGGGCGGCACTTCGGGCTGTCGCGGGAGCGGGTGCGCCAGATCGAGCGCGAGGTCATGGCCAAGCTGCGGCAGGGTGAGCGCGCCGACCGGCTGCGTGCCTACGCGAGCTGACGCCGTCGTGACCGGCTGACTCCGCTCCGACAGGGGCTGATTACGCTACGAGCACACCGAAAACCCGATCGGCCGTTGACTTGTGGACGTGATCACGGCATGGTCCGTAGGCGTTGCGGCATCGACCGCCTCCGGTAACGGGTAGGTCGTCGTGGTTGGCACGAGTGCCTGCCGCGTTCCCCGGAAGGTCGGGTCCGTCGGGGTGGGCCCGGCCTTCCGACTACCGGAACCCGTGCTGGCTCACACCCGCAGCGGGTGGTCGCCGACGTCATGACATCGCGCGCGGTACCGTCTGAGCTACCCGAACCGGAGCGCGTAGGGAGCCAGCTCAGCCGTGACCACCTTCGAGTACAGCGACGTACTTCCGCTTGCCAAGGACACCACCACCGAGTACCGCCTGATCAGCGACGAAGGCGTGCGGGTCGTCGAAGCGGCGGGCCGCACGTTCCTTGAGGTCGAGCCGGAGGCACTGACCCGGCTCGCGAAGACCGCGATCACCGACATCCAGCACCTGCTGCGCAGCTCGCACCTGGCGCAGCTCAGGTCGATCGTCGACGACCCGGAGGCCAGCGGCAACGACCGGTTCGTCGCCATGGACCTGCTGCGCAACGCCGCCATCTCGGCTGGCGGCGTGCTACCGATGTGCCAGGACACCGGCACCGCGATCGTCATCGGCAAGCGCACAGAGCAGGTGCTGACCGGCGGTGACGACGAGAGCGCGCTGGCGCGCGGTATCTTTGACGCCTACCAGGAGCTGAACCTGCGGTACTCGCAGATGGCTCCGGTGACGTTCTGGGACGAGAAGAACACCGGCACCAACCTGCCGGCGCAGATCGAGCTGTACCACAAGCCGGGCGAGGAACCCTCCTACGAGTTCCTGTTCATGGCCAAGGGCGGCGGCAGCGCGAACAAGACGTTCCTCTATCAGGAAACCAAGGCGGTATTGAACCCGAAGCGCCTCGCCGGGTTCCTTGACGAGAAGCTGCGCAGCCTCGGTACAGCGGCCTGCCCGCCGTACCACCTGGCGATCGTCGTCGGCGGCATGTCGGCCGAGTACAACCTCAAGGTCGCCAAGCTCGCCTCCGCCCGCTACCTGGACGACCTGCCGCGCGAGGGATCGCCGCTCGGCCACGCCTTCCGCGACGTCGACCTCGAGCAGCAGGTGCTGGAGATGACCCGCCAGTTCGGGATCGGCGCGCAGTTCGGCGGCAAGTACTTCTGTCACGACGTCCGGGTCATCCGGCTGCCCCGGCACGGCGCGTCTTGCCCTGTCGGTGTCGCGGTGTCCTGTTCGGCCGACCGGCAGGCCAAGGCGAAGATCACGCCGGAAGGTGTGTTCATCGAGCAACTGGAGCGCGACCCGGCGCGGTTCCTGCCCGAGGTCACCGACGACGACCTCTCCGACGAGGTCGTGTCCATCGACCTGACCCGGCCGATGGAGGAGATCCGCGCGACGCTGACGCAGTTGCCGGTGAAGACGCGACTGTCGCTGACCGGACCGCTGGTCGTCGCGCGCGACATCGCCCACGCCAAAATCGCGGAGCGGCTCGACGCCGGCGAGGAGATGCCGCAGTACCTCAAAGACCACCCGGTGTACTACGCCGGGCCTGCCAAGACGCCGGACGGCTACGCCTCCGGCTCATTCGGCCCGACGACGGCGGGCCGGATGGACTCCTACGTGGCGCGGTTCCAGGCTGCTGGCGGCTCGATGGTGATGCTGGCCAAGGGCAATCGCTCCAAGCAGGTCACCGCGTCCTGCCAGCAGCACGGCGGCTTCTACCTCGGTTCGATCGGCGGCCCGGCCGCCCGGCTCGCGCAGGACTGCATCAAGAAGGTCGAGGTGCTGGAGTACCCGGAGCTGGGCATGGAGGCGATCTGGAAGATCGCGGTCGAGGACTTCCCCGCCTTCATCGTCGTCGACGACAAGGGCAACGACTTCTTCAGCGACGTTGCGGCAACGTCGGAGCCGGTGCTGCAGATCTCGTTCCGCTAGGGGCGTGCCACCAAGGGCATCTTACTGGCACCGGACGCCAGTAAGACGCCCTTCGTGGCACCAGCGGCGCTACACCGACACGCCACGCGCGGCGAGCCAGCCAACAGGGTCGACTTTGGCCGACCCGCCCAGCCAGACCTCGAAGTGCAGGTGCGGCCCTGTGGAGTAGCCCCGGTCGCCGATGGTGGCGATCTGCTCGCCCGCGCTGACCCGCTGCCCTGTCCCCGCGATGATCTCGTTCACGTGGCCGTAGACGGTCACGGTGCCGTCGTCGTGGCGCACCTTCACCCACAGGCCGAACCCGCTCGCGGGGCCTGCCTCGATCACGGTGCCGTCCGCGACGGAGACGATTGGGGTGCCGATGGCGTTGGCGATGTCGATGCCCTCGTGGCTTGTCCCCCACCGGGCGCCGAATCCGGAGGTGAAGCTGCCGACGGCCGGGCGCACGAAGTCGGGCTCTGCCGCCTCGCGCCGGGCGGCTGCCCGCTCCCTGGCGCGCTCTGCTGCCTCGCGCTTCGCCTCCGCCCTGGCCTCCGCACGGCGTTCGGCGGCCTTCTCGCGCGCAATGCGATCCTCGCGCTCCTGCTTGGTCACGAGGACGCGCTTCTCCTGATAGAGCTGGGCCATCTCGGCCCTCGGATCGACCGTGGCCAGCGACGTGCGCGACTGCGGCTGTTGCACGAACGCCTTGAGTGCGGCGTTGCCTTGGTCCGACACGGGCTGCTCCTGCGCCTCAGCGGGCTGACTGAGCGGCACAAGGGCGCTCGCGGCCAGCAGGGCCGCCATCACCTGGCGGTGTGGCGACAGGAGCGTCTTGCGGGTGTTGTCCCCGGCGTCCGCGTGCCGGCCTGTGCCAGCCTGCGGCGCCGGGGACTGTCTATCACCGTCGGGGGGTGTCGCGGGCATGCTGCTGCCTTCCGTCTCGGGGAGGTCCGGCCAGCGACACCGGGCGGGGGATCCCGGCGGCCCGCGCACCGCATAACGGTGGCCGTGCCTACGTCGTAACCGAACCGTGACGTGCCGAGCGACGGTAACCGTGCGCGATCAGGGGCGGCAAACCTCTGCCATGACGGCGCTCACACCGTTTCGGGTGAGGTGTAACGGTGTTCTTCCTGGTCACGATCACGTCCGACGTCGATCAGCGCACCAGTGGCGCCCACCGGCGCCCCGTGCGGCCCACGCGTAGGGAACACCGCCGACACCAAGGGATTTCCGTTTCACAGCAATGAAAACGGCGCTCCCGTGTGGACGACGATCGCCGCACCGTCGCGTGTGGAGCGTCGTGCACGCAGGGTGATCAACCACCCTCGGTAGACCGCCGCAAGACACCAACCAGCACGCCGGACGAGGTTGTGTGAGGTGACGGACGTCATGCCTCAGGTGTGGCGCGCGCGACGTATCCAGTCGCCCGAAAGGCCGAGCGCTACTCGACGGGCTCGTCGATGGAGCGTAGCCTGCGCGGCCCGCTGTCCGGGCGCGACGGCGGCTCGCCGACGGCGATGCGCGCGCCGATGACGGTGGCGCCGTCCGGGGTCGCGATGACCGGGTCCAGGTCAAGCGCCCGCACCTCGGGGATGTCCTCCGCAAGTGCGGCGACCCGCAGCACCAGGTCGGACAGCGCGCCGAGGTCGGCGGGCTCGTCGCCGGTGTAGCCCGCGAGCAGCGGCGCCATCCTCGGCTCCCGCACCAGGTCGGCGGCGTCGGTGTCGGTCAGCGGCACCGCGCGGTAGGCCCTGTCCCCGATCAGGTCGCCGAGCACGCCGGAGAGCCCGAACGACACCAGCGAGCCGAACGAAGGGTCGTCCTGCAGCGAGATCGCACATGAGCTCCCCCTCGGCCCCATGCGCTGCACGTACACCTCCGGCACTCCGGACATCTCGAGCAGGTCGGCGTACGCGGTGCGCACCCCGTCCTCGCTGAGCAGGTCCAGCCGGGAGCCGGACAGGTCGGGCCGCCTGCTGAGTCGTTGATCCACCGACTTCACCGCGACCGGGTAGCCGAGCCGTCCAGCGGCGGCGACGGCGTCGTCGGCAGAACCCACCCGCTCGTACGTCACCACGTCGATGCCGTAGCAGTTCAGCAACTCCTGGCACTGCGCGTCGGTGAGCCAGTGGTAGACGTCATCGTCACCGTGCGGGCTGGCCAGCGCGGTGCGCACCACCTGCCCGGCGTGCTCCGGGTGCAGCCCGTCGGGGCGCACATAGGAGCCGGTGGGGCGCTGCCGCCACGCGGCGTAGCGGATGACCCTGGCCAACGCCGTCACGGCTCGCTCGGGGCTCGGGTACGAGGGGATGGAACCCAGCGTCGGCGTGCCGTCCTCGGCGGGAACGGCCAGCTCCTCCGGCACGCCTTCCACCGCGAGGAACGTCGACACGATCGGCTTGGCGGCGTGCTGCGCGGCGGTGGTGGCGACGTCGCGCACCGCGCGAGCGTAGGTGGTGCCCGCGATCGCCAGCGGCGGCACGAACACCACCACGAGCGCGTCGACGTCCGGATCGTGCAGCGCGTCCCGGACGGCGGCGGCGAACTCGTCGGGGCCGGTCTGCGCGCCGACGTCGATCGGGTCGAACGCCAGCGTGAGCCCCTGCGCCATCGCGGTGTCGGCAGCCAGCGCGCCGATCGCCGCTGAGTTGCCGACGATCGCCACGCTCGGGCCTTCCGGCAGCGGCTGGTTCGCCAGCAGCAGCGCCGTGTCGAACAGCTGCGCCAGCGAGTCCACCCGGATCACCCCGGCCTGCTCGAACAGCGCCTGCACGCTGGCCTCGTCAACATTGGCCGAGGTCGCGGCCAGCTCCCGGCGCACGGCGTGCCGCCCCGACCGCACCGCGACGATCGGCTTGCTGCGGGCAAGCCTGCGCGCCAGCCGCGCGAACTTGCGCGGGTTGCCGAACGACTCCAGGTACAGCAGCACGACGTCGGTGTTCGGGTCGGTTTCCCAATACTGCAGCAGGTCGTTGCCGGAGACGTCGGCGCGGTTGCCCGCCGAGACGAACGTCGACAGCCCGAGCCCGCGCTGCTGCGCGTCGGCGAGGATCGCGATGCCAAGCGCACCCGACTGGCAGAAGAACCCGGTGTTGCCTCGCGGCGGCAACACCGGCGCGAGCGAGCCGTTGAACCGCACCGAAGGGTGCGTGTTGACGACGCCGAGCGCGTTCGGGCCGACCACGCGCATGCCGTGCGCGCGCGCCTCGCCGACCAGCCGCAGCTCGGTGTGCAACCCGTGCGGCCCGCTCTCGCCGAAGCCCGCCGAGACGATGACCAGCGCGGACACGCCCTTGGCGAGCGCGCCGTCGAGCACGTCGCCGACCTGCTCGGCTGGCACCGCGACGATGGCGAGGTCCACCTCGCCAGGAACGTCGACCACGGAGGGGTAGGTCCGCACGCCGCGCACCGACTCGTGCGCAGGGTTGACCGGGTAGACGGTGCCAGCGAAGTCGGCGGTGAGCAGGTTGGTTAGCACCGCGTAGCCGATCTTGGCGGCATCCCGCGACGCGCCGATGACGGCGACCGCACGGGGGTGCAGCAAGTTGTGCACGCTGCGCGCCTCGGCAGCCTGCTCCCGCGCCCGCGCGACCTCGAGCGACTCCTCCGTAGGGTCGATGTCGAACTCAAGGTGCAGCGCGCCGTGGTCCAGCTCCTTGCTGACGTGGTAGCCCGCCTCGGCGAACACCCGCACCATCGCCCGGTTCTCGGCGAGCACCTCGGCGACGAACCGCTCGATGCCGCATTCGGCCGCCGCCGCGGCGAGGTGTTCCAGCAGGATCGAGCCGAACCCCCTGCCCTGGTGGGCATCGGCGACGACGAACGCGACCTCGGCGTTCGGCCCGCCGTCGAGCCGCTCGTAGCGTCCGACGGCGACGATCTCGTTCCCGAGCAGCGCGGCGACGGCCACCCTGTTGTAGTGGTCCACAACGGTGAACCGCTTCAGGTCGCGCTCGGGGATCCTCGGGTATGCGCCGAAGTAGCGCAGGTAGCGGGTCTCGTCGGACAGCTTGCCGTGGAACGCGACGATGGCGTCGGCGTCGTCCGGCACGATCGGCCGCAGGTGCGCCGTGCGGCCGTCGGCGAGCACGACGTCGGCCTCCCACCGGCGCGGGTAGTCGTACGGGTCGCGGGGCCCGGCTGCGCTCGGTGCGGTGGTCATGTCAGTCCCTCGATCTAGTCCCTCGGATCGTCGGGGTCGAGTCCGTGCAGTGGGAATACCGCGTGTCTTGTGCGGGTAATCGCCTCGTCCACCCGGTGTTCGGAGTCACCGCCCCATGGCTGACAGCTGGGGTCGCCGCCGTCCGACAGCGTGGTGGGCAGCTCCAGCTGTGGCGCCGCAGCGCGCACGGCCCGCAGCCAGCCCTGCGGCATCGGTGTGTCAGGGGCGACGTCCCTGCCGAGCACGGTCGCCAGCAGGTGCGTCCAGGACCTCGGCACCACCTTGACCAGTTGGTAGCCGCCACCGCCGAGCGCGAGCCACTTGCCCCCGTGGTGTTCGGCCAGGTCGCGGAGCCGCTGGTAGATGGTGCGGTGCCCGTCGACGGTGAGCGCGAGGTCGGCAAGCGGGTCGTCGCGGTGCGAGTCGACCCCGCACTGGGTCACCAGCAACTGCGGCTGGAACGCCCCAAGCAGCGACGGCACCACGGCGTCGAAGGCACGCAGCCAGCCGGCGTCGGAGGTCATCGGCGGCAGCGCGAGGTTCACCGAGCAGCCTGGCGCGCCGTCGCCGCCGGTCTCGCCCGGCAGGCCGGTGCCCGGCCACAGCGTCATCGGATGTTGGTGCAGCGAGATCGTCAGCACCCTCGGGTCGTCGTAGAACGCGGCCTGCACGCCGTCGCCGTGGTGGACGTCCGTGTCGATGTAGGCGATGCGGTCGAAACCGTTGTCCAGCAGCCAGGAGATGGCAACCGAGCAGTCGTTGTAGATGCAGAAACCGGCCGCACTGTCGCGCATCGCGTGGTGCAGCCCGCCCGCGATGTTGACCGCCCTGTCGGTCGTGCCGGACGCGATCTGCCGCGCGGCGAGCAGGCTGGAGCCGACGACAAGCGACGCGGCCGAGTGCATGTTCTCGAACACCGGGTTGTCGTCGGTGCCGAGCCCGTGCCCGACGTCGTACGGCGCGTCGGGGGCGCGTTTGACGGCGTCCAGGTAGTCGGGGCTGTGTATGCGCAGCAGCTCCGACTCTGGCGCCTGTTCCGGCACGAGCAGCGAGACACCGTCGAGCACGCCGAGCTCACTGGCGAGCCGGATGGTCAGGTCCAGCCGGACGGGGTTGAGCGGATGCGATCCGCCGAGATCATAGTCGAGCAGCGCCGAGTTCCACACGACTGCGGCTTCGGTCGGTGTAGGCACCGTGACAGGGTATCCGGAGGGTGCCCCGCTCGCCGCACCCCGCGACCGGCGCGCCAGACGTCGCCGCTCAGCCCGGCTCGCTGCCGGTGGCCGCAGGACGTCGCGGATCTCTGCTCCACTGCGACCACGACCCCGGATAGAGTGCGACAGGCTCGCGCCGCCCTGCCGCTTCCAGCGCGAGCACGACCGAGGACGCGGTTACCCCTGAGCCGCAGTACGCGCCAACGGGGCGATCCTCGGTAACGCCGAGGGCTGCGAACCGGTCCGCGCGGACGTCGGCGGGTAGCCAGCGGCCGTTCTCGCCGACGTGCGCGGCGAACGGCGCATTGACGGCTCCGGGAATGTGGCCCGCGCGGGGGTCGACCGGCTCGGTCTCGCCCGCGTAGCGCTCCGGCGCCCGCGCGTCGAGCAGCACCGAGCCCCTGGCGAGCGCGCCAGCCGCGTCGGTGTCCAGCACCGGCATCCCGCCAGGGGTGACCGTGATGTCGCCCGGTTCCTTGCCGGGCACCTCGGCGGTGACCGGTCTGCCCTCCGCCGTCCAGGCGGCGAACCCGCCGTCGAGCACCGCGACGTCGGTGTGTCCCGCCCAGCGCAGCAGCCACCAGGCACGCGCCGCCGTCGAGCCGTCGGCGTCGTCGTAGGCGATGACGACGCTGTCCGCGCGCACCCCGGCCGCACGGAGCGTGCGCTGCAGGTCGGCGGGGTCGGGCAGCGGGTGCCTGCCACCATCCCCCGGCGCCGCCGCGAGGTCGTCGTCGATGGAGAGAAACACCGCGCCGGGCAGATGCGACTCGGAGTATGATTCGTAACCGGGAGGGCCGCTCAGTCGCCAGCGCACGTCCAGTACCACAGGCGGTTCCGTCGAGGCGAGGCGCGATGCGAGTTCTGCGGTGCTGATGAGCGGATGCATAATGCCCATTCTTCCGTATCCCCTGGCCTAGCCTGGCACGCCGCCCGGCCATTGCCAGATGCGTACTTTCCAGCGCCGACGACTACCATGAAGACGTGACGAAAGGTTGTGTTCCGTGAATGAGCTGATCGACACCACGGAGATGTACCTACGCACCATCTTCGAGCTCGAAGAGGAAGGTGTCGTACCGCTGCGGGCACGGATCGCGGAACGACTCCAGCAGAGCGGGCCGACCGTGAGCCAGACGGTGGCGCGGATGGAGCGCGACAAGCTGGTCATCGTCGCCGGTGACCGTCACCTGCAGCTCACCGACCACGGCAGGGAGCTGGCGGTGGCCGTGATGCGCAAGCACCGGCTTGCCGAGCGGCTGCTCGTCGACGTGATCGGCCTTGAGTGGGAGCACGTCCACGCCGAGGCGTGCCGCTGGGAGCACGTCATGAGCGAGGCGGTCGAACGCAAGCTCGTCGCGCTGCTGGCGAACCCGATGACGTCGCCGTACGGCAACCCGATCCCCGGCCTCGACAAGCTGGGCGTCGGCGACCCGGCGCCGCCCGCGGAGGCGGGCTTGGTGCGGCTGGATGAGTTCGCGCGCTCGGGTGGCGGATCCGCCGAGATCCGCAGGATCGCAGAACACGTGCAGATCGACGAGCGGCTGATGGCGAGGCTGCGCTCGGTGGGCCTTGTGCCCGGCGGGACGGTGAAGGTCATCAAACCGACGAACGCGAAGGCATCGGACATCGAGATCTCGGGCGACGGCAACGCGCTGCAGGTTGACGCCACGGTGCTGCACGCGGTACTCGCCGTGCCCGCCTGAGTTGTCCCGTTTTTCCGGCTCGCCCCATAGGTGTCCGGTTCGGTAGCGCCCGCGATTCCCCCGCGAGTGGTACCACTGGCAGGTAGCGAAGGGTGCACCTCGCACGGTTGTGCCGACACGGTACGGTCTACCGACCAGGAGGGTCAGCAACGCAGCGAAAGGCACGATCGTGATCGACAACGAAGGCACCCGTCGGAAGCTCGTGGTCACCGGTGGGGCGGGCTACATCGGCAGCGTCTGCACGGCCCGGCTACTTGAGGCGGGGCACGAGGTGACCGTCGTCGACGACCTGTCGACCGGGCATCGCGACGCCGTGCCCGACGGCGCGCGGTTCGTCGAGGGCGACGCCGCCGACGTCGCGCGCACGCTGCTCGCGGACGGCTTCGACGGCGTGCTGCACTTCGCGGCGAAGTCCCTGGTCGGCGAGTCGATGCAGGACCCGAGCAGCTACTGGCACGGCAACGTGCTGACCTCGCTG
This sequence comes from Actinophytocola sp., assembly GCA_009377385.1. Taxonomy (GTDB): domain Bacteria; phylum Actinomycetota; class Actinomycetes; order Mycobacteriales; family Pseudonocardiaceae; genus Haloechinothrix_A. The sequence goes on along the minus strand of WHUD01000044.1, from coordinate 16,594 downwards.
CGGCTGCTCGACGCGATGCGTGAGCATGGCACCCCGAAGCTGGTGTTCTCCTCCACCGCGGCCACGTACGGCGAGCCGGAGCAGACGCCGATCGCCGAGTCGGCGCCCGCCGAGCCGACCAATACCTACGGCGCCACCAAGCTGGCCATCGACCACGCGATCACCAGCTACGCCCGCGCGCACGGGCTCGCCGCGGTGAGCCTGCGCTACTTCAACGTCGCGGGCGCGTACGGCCGCTACGGCGAGCGCCACACCACCGAGACCCACCTGATCCCGATCGTGCTGCAGGTCGCCACCGGGGACCGCGCGCAGGTGCAGATCTACGGCGACGACTACCCGACCGCCGACGGCACGGCGGTCCGCGACTACATCCACGTGGTCGATCTGGCCGACGCGCACCTGCTCGCGCTGGCCAACGCCACGGCGGGCGAGCACGCGATCTACAACCTCGGCAACGGCACCGGGTTCTCGGTGCGGCAGGTCATCGACGCCTGCCGCGAGGTGACCGGCCACGACATCCCCGCCGTCGTCGCACAGCGGCGCGCGGGCGACCCCGCCGTGCTGGTCGCGTCAAGCGAGAGCGCGCAGGCGGAGCTTGGCTGGAAGCCCGAGCGGGCGGAGCTGACCGGGATCGTCGCCGACGCCTGGGAGTTCGCACAGCGGTAGCGGCGCCGCGTCGCGACCGCGCGGCCTTCGCTCCCCGGCCGATCCTTCGTGCGGCCCGTCGCGCTCACGCGGCCCTTCGCGCGGCCCCTCACGCTCATGCGGCCCTTCGCGCGGCCCCTCGCGCTCACGCCGCCCTTCGCGCGGCCCGCTCACGCCGAGGCGCGTCGCTCCCGCGCGCATAGCCCGACGGAGTCATGGGTGGCGAGCTGGTGGAGACGGTACGGCGCGAAGCCGTGCCGTAACGCTTGGTCCAGCAGCCCGGCGAGCACGTGGTCCGGATCGGCGTCGAGCGCAGCGCTGAACGCGATCGCGGCCAGCGCGCCGTCGCCACTCATGTAGGCGGCGTACCCGGCGAGGCACGCCGGGATCGCGCGTTCCGGCGTGGGCAACGCGCGCGTCAGCGCCTGCCACAGTGCCGCCGCGGCAGCGGCCAGCTCGGAGTCTGGTGGCAGCGCGGTCGCCAGGCAGGCGTCGCGGACCTCGACGTCCGCCAGGGCAATGGCCAGCATGGCGATATGGCTGTCCGACAGCGTGGGATTGCCGCTCCGTGCCGCGCTGAGCCCGTCCCGCACGGCGGCGAGGCGGCAGGCCAGCGGCCATGATCCCGCCCCGGCGGCACGCTTGGTCTCGATCAGCTCCTCGCGGCGCGCTACCCGTGGTTCGCTGTCCGGGGCGAGCAGCGCTGCCAGTTCGGCTCTGCTGCCATAGGTCACGTATCCCCTGCTCGCCAGCTCGGCCCCGAGCACGCTGCTCGCGGGATCTGACATCACACCGGTGCACGCGGGATCGTCGTAGCACCGGTACCGAGCACCGCCCGCGAGTTCGGGCACCCAGTACGCCGCGACCTCGGTGACACCGAGCTCCACGAGGTCCCGCCGCACGGCGTCGACCAGCCGCGCGAACGGCAGCATGTCCCCGTTGGGGTTGCCGTCCTTGTTGCCGTCCCCGTCAGCGTTGCGGTTGGCACCGCAGCCGTTGGTCTCACCGCCAAGGCCACCGCCGCCATCCTGGCCGCCGATGACCACGAGCAACGCCGAGGAAATGTCGTCCTCCGCGAGTGACGCCGTGATGTCATGCGCCGCCACGCCGATGAGGTGATCCGGTGGCAGGTCGCCGCGCAGGGTGCGACTCAGGGGTGTGCCGCGTTCGGTGCCGCTGAGCAGCACGACCGAGTCGGTCGGATGAAAGCCAAGCAGATGCGGGATCGCCGCGAGTGTGTCGCCGACTCCGGTGAGGGTGATCTCCGGCGTGCGGCCGGTCGTGGTCTGGGTGCTGGTGTCGCGACCGTCGGTGCGGTCGTTGTCGTGATCAGTCATGGACACCAGCGTGCTGCCGGGCACAGCCGTGGCACGAGGGTTCGCTGTGGCCTGTGGATGACCGCGCGCTGTGGATGACACGGCACACTAACCCCCGCGCGGCAGGCTGGCGGCTCAGCCCTGCACGATGTACGCCTCCAGCTGTTCCTGGGCGTGTTCGAGCTCGTCCATCCTGCTCTTGACGACGTCACCGATGCTGACGATGCCGACGAGACGGCGGTTGGACATGACGGGGACGTGCCGGATCCTGCGTTCGGTCATCAGCACCGTGAGGTGGTCAACCGTCTCGTCGGGTGTGCAGGTCGAGACGTCGGTCGTCATGATCTCCGAGACCGATACCCGGAGCGCGTCCGCGCCGCGTTCGTGGAGGCGCCGGACGATGTCCCGCTCGGACACGATGCCGGCGAGGCCGTCGTCACCCAGCACGACCATGGCCCCGATGTTGCTCTCGGCCAGCCTCGCGAGCAGCTCCGACACGGTGGCCGTGGGGGCTATCGTCTCTACATCGGTGCCTTTACTGCGCAGTACATCGGCGATCCGCATCGAACACCTTCCCACTCTGGCGTGACTTGGTTCACAGCAGGTTAACCCGCATTTGGCCGCGCACGGAAGCCACCGGAAGCGTCACGGTGCGACACGGATCGCTATTTGCCCAGCTCAGGGCCGGGAGTACCGGTGTATCGGCACCCCCGGCCCGGTGAGCCTTCAGCCTGGCGTGTGCGTCAGCTGCAGCCGGAGGTGGCGCCGCAGCCTTCGCAGGCGTAGCAGGAGCCCGCCGGCCGCATCTTCGTGCCGCATGTCATGCACAGCGGGGCGTCGGCGGCCTTCCCGAGCTGCAGTTCCATCAGCTCCGTCGTGGTGTGCGCGCCGGTGAGGTCCGGCTTGCCCTCGACGTCCTCGGCCTCGTTCGCCGCGCTGATGGTGCTGGATTCGACGCTGCCGCGCAGCGCGTCCAGGTCGACCTCGTCCTCGTCGGACCCGGCGTCCTCCCCCGCGAGGGCCGCCGAACGCTCCGCCGCGGTGAAGATGCCGAGCTGCTCGCGCTTCTCGTACGGCAGGTAGTCCAGGGCCAGCCTGCGGAACAGGTAGTCCAGCACGCTGGTCGCGAACCGCACGTCCGGGTCATCGGTCATGCCCGCAGGCTCGAACCGCAGGTTCTGGAACTTGCTGACGTAGAACTCCAGCGGGATACCGTACTGCAGGCCCACCGAGATCGACGTCGCGAAGGCGTCCATCACACCGGCCAGCGTCGACCCCTGCTTACCGAGCTTGACGAAGACCTCGCCCAGCCCGTCATCGGGGTACGAACCCGCGGTCAGGTAGCCCTCTGCTCCGCCGACGGTGAACGACACCGTCTGGCTCGGACGCTTCTTCGGCAGCCGCTTGCGCACCGGTCGGTACTCGACGACCTTCTCCGGCTCGTCCGCCGCCTTGTCGGACTTGGCAGTGGACAGCGGCTGGCCCACCTTGCAGTTGTCCCGGTAGATCGCCAGCGCCTTGAGGCCCAACTTCCAGCCCTGGAAGTAGATCTCCTCCACCTCGTCGACCGTCGCCGACTCGGGCATGTTCACGGTCTTGGAGATCGCACCGGACAGGAACGGCTGCACGGCCGCCATCATCCGGACGTGGCCCATCGGCGCGATGGCCCGCTCGCCCATGGCGCAGTCGAACACCTCGTAGTGCTCCGGTCGCAGCCCAGGGGCGTCGATCACGTGACCCCGCTCGGCGATGTACTCGACGATCGCCTCGACCTGCTCCTGCTGGTAGCCGAGCGAGGTCAGCGCGCGCGGCACCGTCTGGTTGACGATCTGCATGGACCCGCCTCCGACCAGTTTCTTGAACTTGACCAGCGAGAAGTCCGGCTCGATGCCGGTGGTGTCGCAGTCCATCATGAAGCCGATCGTGCCGGTGGGCGCCAGCACGCTGGCCTGCGCGTTGCGCCAGCCGTTCTTGGCACCGATCTCGATGCCGCGCTGCCACTCATCGGTGGCGAGCTTGCGCACCGCGCTGTCGTTCGGGTGCTGCGCCCTGATCTCGTCGTTCGCGGCGGCGTGCTTGCGCATCACCCGCTGGTGCGCGTCGGTGTTGCGGGCGTAGCCCTCGTACGGGCCGACGACCCCGGCGAGCTCGGCCGAGCGGCGGTAGGACACGCCCGTCATCAGCGAGGTGATCGCCGCCGCCAACGACCGGCCGTCCTCCGAGTCGTACGCGTGGCCAGTCGCCATCAGCAGCGCGCCCAGGTTGGCGTAGCCGATGCCGAGCTGCCGGAACTTCCTGGTGGTGTCGGCGATCGCCTCGGTCGGGAAGTCGGCGAAGCAGATCGAGATGTCCATCGCGGTGATGACGAACTCGACCGCCTTGGCGAACAGTTTCGCGTCGAAAGCGCCGTCATCGGAGACGAACTTCATCAGGTTCAGCGACGCCAAGTTGCAGCTGGAGTTGTCCAGGTGCATGTACTCCGAGCACGGGTTGGACGCCGTGATGCGGCCCGTCTCGGGGCAGGTGTGCCAGTCGTTGATGGTGTCGTCGTACTGCAGGCCGGGGTCGGCGCATTCCCACGCCGCATGAGCCATCGACTGGAACAACTGCTTGGCGTCGACCTCGTCGAGCACCTCGCCGGTCGTGCGGGCACGCAGCCCGAACTGGGTGCCGGACTCGACGGCGCGCATGAACTCGTCCGTGACGCGCACCGAGTTGTTGGCATTCTGGTACTGCACCGAGGCCATGTCGGCGCCACCGAGGTCCATGTCGAACCCGGCCTCACGCAGCGCCTTGATCTTGACCTCTTCCCGCGACTTGGTCTGGATGAACTCCTCGATGTCGGGGTGGTCGACGTCGAGCACCACCATCTTGGCCGCCCTGCGGGTGGCGCCACCGGACTTGATGGTGCCTGCGGAGGCGTCCGCACCGCGCATGAACGACACCGGCCCGGACGCGGTGCCACCGGAGTGCAGCAGCTCCTTCGACGACCGGATCCGGGACAGGTTCAGCCCTGCGCCGGAGCCGCCCTTGAAAATCAGGCCCTCTTCCTTGTACCAGTTGAGGATCGACTCCATGTCGTCGTCGACCGAGAGGATGAAGCACGCCGAGACTTGTTGCTTCGACCGGGTGCCGACGTTGAACCACACCGGCGAGTTGAAGCTGAACACCTGGTGCAGCAGCATCCAGGTCAGCTCATGCTCGAACACCTCGGCGTCGGTCTCCGTCGCGAAGTAGCCGTGCTCGCTTCCTGCCTGGGTGTAGGCCTTGACCACCCGGTCGATCAGCTGCTTGAGGCTGCGCTCTCGCGCCTCGGTGCCCACGGCACCCCGGAAGTACTTGCTGGTCACGATGTTGGTCGCGTTGACAGACCAGAACTCGGGGAACTCGACCCCGCGCTGCTCGAAGTTGATCGAGCCGTCCCGCCAGTTCGTCATCACGACATCGCGCTGCTCCCAGGCGACCTCGTCGTAGGGGTGCACTCCCTCCGTGGTGAACACACGCCGCACGGTCAGCCCCCTCGCTGCCTTGCGCCTTTTCCCAGGCGTGGTCTTCACGCCCACGGTCTCCGTCATGCCTTCTCCCTCACTGCGGCGTGCGTGACACCCACACGCCGTTCGCTACCTGCTGTCTGGTCATTCAGTGCCGCTGTCCACCGCTGGGTTCTCGTCCCGGGTCGTCATCGCCGCCCGCAGATCGGCGATCTCCTTCTCGAAGTCCTCAATCGACGTGAATGCCCGGTAGACGCTCGCGAACCGCAGGTAGGCGACTCCATCCAGCTCCCGCAGCGGACCGAGGATGGCCAGCCCGACCTCATGGCTCGGGATCTCGGCAAGCCCTGCCGATCGGATCGACTCCTCGACGCGGTGCGCGAGCTGCTGCAAGTCGTCGTCGTTGACCGGCCGCCCCTGGCATGCGCGCCGCACGCCCGTGACGACCTTCTCCCTGCTGAACTGTTCGGTGACACCGGAGCGCTTCACGACGGCGAGCACCATCGTCTCCGATGTCGTGAACCGGCGCCCACAGCCCGAACAGGACCTGCGCCGCCGGATCGCCTGCCCGTCGTCGACTTCCCGGGAGTCGACGACACGGGAATCCGCGTTCCGGCAAAACGGACACCGCATGTGCTTCGCCACCTCATCCTAGGTACGACGACCCCTACCACCGGGCTACCACTCGCACGCACGAACGCTGGCGGTCGATCCCCTGGTTCTCCGTGGACCACCGCTACCGCGCTGTGGACAACTACGTCGATTCTAACCCAACTTGTGGAACAACTACACCCATGTAACTACTACATGTTGGGGTTGACCCTAGATCGCCTCCGGATGATCCGCAACGACCCGAGGGGGTGAAACCGGCCGCCGTGATCGGCTTCACCACACCAGCGCGCGACACGCCGGACGCACCTGGCCACGGCGGCTACCGACAGCCTGACTCACTTCCGCGCGATCGGCACGCTGAGCACGGCGCCCGCCGTCACTTCACCCGCCGTTACGCCGTTCAACTCCTCGATGCGCGCCACGACCGCACTCGGATCGGCACCTGGCGCGTACCGCTCGGCCAACTGCCACAACGACTCCCGCGGCGCGACGGCCACCACGGTCGTCGACTCCGGCACCGCGGGGGCGACCCCGCTCGCGAGCTCACCGACGACCGCGCCGAACCCGATTGTCACCGCGCAGACCGCGGCGGCGACCGCCACCGCCCAGCGCCAGCCAACCGCGGGCCGCAGAACCATACACGCCGACACCGTTGGCCGCGTCGCGGTGGGTCGCACCCGCGCGCCCCCACCCGGCCGCACCCGCCCCGGCTCCCGGTGGCGGCGCGGCGGCGCGACCACCGGCCCGGCCGCGACACGGCCCAGTGCACAACGCCCAGCCGCACCTGCCGACGTTGACGATGCCGTTGACGCCGTCGCCGCCCTGCCTGTTCCCGTCGCCCTGCTCCCGGCACGTTGGCCGTACCCGGCCGCACGGCTTCCGCTCAGAACCGGCATCCTGGTCCTCCTTCGTCACGTGCCTGCCCCGAGGCTGCGACACACCCGCCAACCTCGAACAGTCGTTCTATCGAACGCCTGAGCGAAGGTCTACCATGCGGCACCGACAAAATCGAGAGCGCAGCCGGACCGCGAGCGCGGACGGCGGCCACCGGACCCGCTCCAGCAGCGGCCGGACCGGCGACAATTACCCGGCGTGTCGCTCGAACAATTGTTTGAAGTCATGGGCGTGTCGCGCTACGGTCAACCACAGCAGTGCGAAACGACTGGGAGGAAACAAGGCCGTGGCTGACACGAAGAAGCCCACTTCGGGCGCCAAGGCGGGCACGAGGCGCTCGGGCGGCACGAAGACGCCCGAGCTGCCCGCCGACGACAACGTCCACAATTTCCCCGATCGGGGTGAACTTGAGGACCTGACGGTACGCCAGGGCCAGATCCTCGAGGTCATCCGCTCCTGGGTGAGCAGGCTCGGCTACCCCCCGAGCGTGCGCGAGATCGGGGACGCCGTTGGGCTCGCCTCGACGTCCTCTGTGCAGCACCAACTACTCGCGTTGCAGCGCAAGGGCTACCTCCGGCGAGACCCGAACCGGCCGCGCGCGGTCGGTGTCATTCCGGCCGAGGTCGACCCGGCGACGTTGCGCGGGCCGGACGACGCCGAGCAGGACTCGCGACCCACGCCAGCGTATGTGCCGCTGGTCGGTCGCATCGCCGCCGGCGGGCCGGTGCTCGCGGAACAAGCCATCGAGGACATCTTCCCGCTGCCGAAAGACCTGGTCGGCGAGGGCGAGTTGTTCCTGCTCAGCGTGACGGGTGACTCAATGATCGACGCGGCGATCGCTGACGGCGACTGGGTGGTGGTGCGTCAGCAACCGACCGCGGACAACGGCGACATCGTGGCAGCGATGATCGAGGGCGAGGCGACCGTCAAGACCTTCAAACAGGCCGACGGGCACACCTGGCTGCTGCCGCAGAACGAGGCGTACGAGCCGATTCCCGGCGACGAGGCAACGGTTCTCGGTAAGGTCGTCGCGGTCCTGCGGCGGCTCTGAGCGCGGCCTCCCGCCTGGAAGGCGAGCGTCGGCGACTGGGCGACCGCGACCAAACCGCCCGATGTTCACGACCGCCTGCGGTACCAGCCCCAGCCCGCGTACACCAAGCCGACGACGGCCGCGGCGACGATGAAGCCGGGGACAGGCGCCAGCCCTTCCTTGTCCGCCTCACGGCGTTCGTCCCCGCCCGAGGCGGCGGGCTGGCCTGGACCGGGCTCGCCGTTCCCGGCCGTGGTGCGCTCCACTGCGCGTGTCCCAGCCGCATGCGCCTTGGTCACCGCGCCCGGCACCGCGCGGATCGGCTGACCGCCGCCCTCCCCGGCGGACAGCAGCGTGCCGTCCGGCGTGAACGCGATCGCCTCGCCTTGCGGCTCCTTCGGCAACGGGATCCGCACTGGGTCCCGTTGCAGCGCCTCGACGATGTGGCCGTCCGGCGCGGGATACAGGTAGGCGTCGGTGTAGGTGCGTAGCGCCACGACGCTGCCGTCCACGTTGACCGCGCCGCCGGTGACCAGCACCGAACTGCTGGCGCCGACGGGACCGCCGGGAGTGTCGCTGCCGGGGATGGTCACCTCCGCGACCTTGGTCAGCGGGGTCGGACCGGGGGTGCGTAGCCGGGCGTCCGGCCGGTAGACGCTCGCGGTGCCCAGCACGTTCTTGGTCACGATGTGCGGCACACCGGACGGGCCGAGCAGCAGCGCTTCGGCGTCGTGCTTGCCGTCGGGGTAGGTGAGCCGATGCAGTCGGGCCGTGCCATCGGGGCGTAGCGTGTGCACCGCGACGGTGGTGCGCCGGGAGCTGTTGTCGCCGGTGTCGGCCAGCCAGAGCGTTCCATCGCGGGCCACCGCGAGGTCCTCGACGTCGTACGGGTCGATCGCGCCGGTGATGACCTTCCGTACCGCGCACGAACGATCCAGCACGTACACCTTGAGCGAGGTGCCCCCGTCGGCGACGGCGTACCACTGCGACTCGTCGGCGGCGAGGCCGGACAGCTCGCTCAGCCGCTGGTCACGCACGGTGCACAGCGCAGTCGGTGCCTTCGGTGACTTCGGCGAGGCGGCGGCAAGCGCCACACCGGGCAGCACCGTCACCGAGAGCAGCGAACACACCGCGACCAGTGCGGTGGCGGCCCCTCGGACCACGCGCCGCCTACGCGACCGACCCATTGGCGGCGAACTCGCTCAGCGCGGCGGCCAGGTCGGGATGCACCCGCGCGGTGAGCCGCGTACCGCCTTCGATGTGGTCCTCGGTCAGCACCTCGCCCTCAGCGTGCACCCGTGACACCAGCTCGCCCCGCGTGTACGGCACGAGCGCGTCGATCCGCGCCGCTGGCCGGGGCACCCGGCGCGCCAGCTCATCGACCAGCGCGTCGATGCCCTCACCGGTGACGGCCGAGACGACGAGCGCGCCTGGCAGCAGCGTGCGCAGCCGCGCCAGCGCCAACTGGTCAGCCGCGTCCGCCTTGTTGATCACCAGCAGTTCGGGCGGAAGCGCCTCGCCATGGCGGCCGGCGACGTCGCCGAGCACCTCCCGGACGGCGTTGACCTGGTCCTCCGGCGCGGGGTCCGAGCCGTCGACGACATGCAGCAGCAGATCGGCGTGGGCCGTCTCCTCCAGCGTGGAGCGGAAGGCGTCCACCAACTGGTGCGGCAGGTGCCGCACGAACCCGACGGTGTCGGTGAGCGTGAACGCCCTGCCGTCGCGCGTCGTCGCCCTGCGGGTGGTGGGGTCCAGGGTGGCGAACAGCGCGTCCTCGACCAACACCCCGGCGCCGGTGAGCGCGTTCAGCAGGCTCGACTTGCCCGCGTTGGTGTAACCGACGATCGCGACACTGGGCACCGCGTTGGCGAGCCTGCGGCTGCGCTTGGTCTCGCGGATGGTGTCCATCGACGCGATCTCCCTGCGCAGCTTGGCGACCCGCTTGCTGATCCGCCGCCGATCGGTCTCCAGCTTCGTCTCACCGGGACCACGCAGACCGACACCGCCGCCCGCACCACCGGCGCGACCACCGGCCTGCCGGGACAGCGACTCACCCCAGCCTCGCAGCCGGGGAATCAGGTACTGCAGCTGCGCCAGCTCGACCTGCGCCTTGCCTTCACGGGAGCGGGCGTGCTGGGCGAAGATGTCGAGGATCAGCGCGGTCCGGTCGATCACCTTCACCGAGAGCTTGGCCTCGAGCTGCCGCAGCTGACCCGGCGACAGCTCACCATCGGCGATGACGGTGTCCGCCCCTGTCGCGCGCACGATGCCCGCCAGTTCGCGCACCTTGCCCGACCCGATGTAGGTGGCGGGGTCGGGGCGGTCGCGGCGCTGGACAACGCCTTCGAGCACCTCGGAGCCCGCGGTCTCGGCAAGTCTGCCCAGCTCGGCGAGCGAGGCTTCCGACTGCGCCGCGGTGCCCTCGGTCCATACCCCGACGAGCACGACTCGTTCGAGGCGGAGCTTGCGATATTCGACCTCAGTGACATCGGAAAGCTCGGTGGACAGTCCCGCGACTCGCTGGAGCCCGGCGCGCCCCTCGCGCTCCCATTCCCCGGCCGACAGGTCGGTCATCCCGTCACGGGGTTCGTCTGTGTAGGGGTCACTGTGTGTCATTTCCGTCATCGTGCCCCCATCGTCCCACGATGACGGCCACCGCGGCGAGTGATTTCGTCCGGCGACGCGCGGCGAGCACCGCGACCGGACCAGCGATCGTTACGCAGGGTCACTCCACCAGGTGTCGTCGAGCACGCCTTCGGCCAGGACCACGGCCGGTCCGGTGAGCGTCGCCCCGTCGGGTTGGACACAAACCGTGACTTCCCCGCCGGGGATCCGCACGATCCGGGTGCCGGTGTCCTCCCCATCGGCGTACAGGTCGGCCGCCGCAGCGGCAACCGTGCCTGTGCCGCAGGACCGCGTCTCCCCCACGCCGCGTTCGAACACCCGCATCCGCAGCACGTCGTCACCGAGCCGGTTCAGGAACTCGACGTTCACGCCATGCGGGAAGTCAGCGAGGTCGACGTCCGGCCGCTGCGTCAGGTCCAGCGTCCCGACGTCGGCATCGAGCGTGGTGACCAGGTGCGGGTTGCCGACGTCAACCGCGATGCCCGCGTACCGCGTGCCGGACAATGTCGCCGCCGACGTGCCGGTGACGGCGGCCTTGCCCATGCTGACGGTGACGCTGCGGTCGGCGTGCACCACGACCGGCCGGTCCCCCGCCCTACTGCCGACGATGAACTCGTTCGCCGCGATCAGACCCGCGTCGAGCAGGTAGCGCGCGAACACCCGCACGCCGTTGCCGCACATCTCGGAGATCGACCCGTCGGCGTTGCGGTAGTCCATGAACCAGTCACTCGCCGAGCCCGCCGTGCCAGCCGTGTCTGCGGGCAGCGCGGCGGTTGGCACGACGCGCAGCACGCCGTCGGCGCCGATGCCGCGCCGCCGGTCGCACAGCGCCCGCACCCGCTCCTCGGTGAGGTCAAGGCTCGCGTCGGGGTCGGGCAGCAGCACGAAGTCGTTCTGCGTGCCGTGCCCCTTCAGGAAGGTGATGCCCACGTTGGCCACCATACCGAGAAGACCGAAGGCAGGCCGACTGGCATACCCTCGCTGACCTGCCCGTTCGGCCGCTTCGGCCGGACCGGTATCTACGGGCGCATTACGTGCTCGACGACGCTGGTCAGCACGCCGGGCTCGGCGGCGTCGAACCAGGTGATCCGGTCGTCGCGGCGGAACCAGGACCGCTGCCTGCGCACAAACCGGCGGGTGGCCCGTGCGGTGTCCTCGGCGGCTGCCGCGAGGTCGCCGTCGCCGTCCAGCGCGGCCAGCACCTGCTGGTAGCCGAGCGCACGAGGTGCCGTGGTGCCCTCCCGCAGGCCCTCGCCGATCAGCGCGCCCACCTCGTCGACAAGGCCCGCCTCGAACATCCGCTCCACCCGGATGTCGACCCGCTGGTCAAGCTCGGCGACGTCGCGGTCCAGCGCGACGAGCACGGTGTCGTACCTTGGCGTGCCTCGTTCGGGCATGGTCGCGGAGAAGGGGCGACCGGTGATGGCGATGACCTCAAGCGCCCGCACGATGCGGCGCGTGTTGCTCGGCAGAATCGCGATGGCGGCGGCCGGGTCCCGCTCGGCGAGCCGCGCGTGCATCGCCTCGGAGCCGATCTCCTCGGCCTCACGGGCCAGCCGCGCCCGCACCTCGGGGTCGGTCCCGGGAAACCGTAGGTCGTCGATGATGGCCTGCACGTACAGCCCGGATCCGCCGCAGATCACCGGGATAACGCCGTCGGCGAGGAGCCGTTCGATGCACGCGCGGGCGTCACGCTGGTATGCGGCGACCGACGCGGTCTCGGTGACGTCGAGGACGTCGAGCAACTGATGGGGCACGCCGCGCCGCTCATCGGGCGGCACCTTCGCGGTGCCGATGTCCATGCCGCGGTAGAGCTGCATCGCGTCGGCGTTGATGACCTCGCCGCCGAGCGCGAGCGCCAGCTCGATCGCGAGGTCGGATTTGCCGGTCGCGGTGGGACCGACGACAGCGACGGGCCTGGTCACACTCATCGGGCCTCCCAGGTCGCGACGTGATAGCACACTCCGAAGGGCGCCGCCGTGTAGTGCACCCTTGCGTGCCACTCGCGGGCTCCCACCACCCCACCCGCAACCTGCCAGGCGACCCTGCCAGCCGCGCCGAGCTTGGTGCACAGCGTGGGGTCGATGCGCGCCAGCCCATCGGCGTCCGCCCGCTGGAGTGCGTCCGCGATGCTGGCGTCGAACTCGGGCGCGCGGTCGTCATTCCCGCCGGGTGACTTCGCGCCGTGCCGGTTCGAGCCGTCGGCGAGCACAAGGAGCGCGGTGTCGTCGCCATTGGCGAGTGCGGCCCCGGCACGTTCGCAGTCAGGCTGTGGCATCGCGGGGTCAAGGACGTCGACCGTGACGGCATCGGCCCCGGCCTGCTCCCGCAGCCAGCCCGCGATCAGCACCGGCAGGGGCAGCGCGGCGGACACGGCGTCCTTCGAGACGTCCTTCGACAGGGTGATGTCGACGCTGGTCCCGTACCCGGCGAAGCTGCCCCGCTGCTCGGCGTAACCACCGGGCCCGCCGATGTCGGCCGCGATGGCGCGCCAGCTCGTCGCGCCTTGCCGCAACCAGCGCACCGTGGCCAGCACGGCGTACCGGAGCTCGGCGATCTGCCGGTTGTCGCCCGGCGCCAGCTCGGGCACGAGCAGCGGCGGGTACGGCACGAGGGCCACACGGGTGATCACGCCGATCGAGCGTACGCGGCCCCCTCGGGACGCGGTGGCGACGCCTCAGAGTCCGACAATCGCGGCACTGGAGTACCGAACTCGATGCTGACCTGCTTGAATGCGGCAAGCACCTAGTGAAGGGTAGACACCAGGTGTGAGCACTATCCGGCCCCGCCACCCGGCGGGGCGCCACCGGCTGTACCAGGCCGGGGGCACACAGCCGACAAAGGAGCCGTGATGGCTGACCACAAGGCGACCGAGGAGACCACAACGAGCGCGCCGGCGCCGACCGAGGTGCTGCAAGGTCACGTGAGCATCGCCCACGCGGCGCCCCCGGTGCCCAATGCGGAGGCCGCCCCCTCTCGATGGGGCCGCATCGACGATGACGGCACCGTGTACGTCACGACATCCGACGGAGAACGCACGGTCGGCATCTGGCAGGCGGGATCGGCCGAGGCGGGGCTGTTGCACTACGCCCGCAAGTTCGACGACATCCGCACCGAGGTAGAGCTGCTTGAGTCCCGACTGAACAGCAAGCGCGGCAACCCGAAGCAGGCGCTGCAGACGGCGGTGCATCTCAGGGACGGCCTGGACGAGGCAGCCGTCGTCGGTGACATCGACGCGCTGCGCGCCCGGCTGACCCACGTGATCGAGCACGCCGAGCAAGCCGTCGGCGAGGCCAAGGAGGAGCGCGAGGCGACCCGCGCCGCCGCCATTCAGCGCAAGGAGGAGTTGGCGTCAGAGGCCGAGGCCATCGCGGAGAACTCGACGCAGTGGAAGGCGGCAGGCGACCGGCTGAAGGAGATCCTCGACGAGTGGAAGACGATCAAGGGGATCGAGCGCAAGACCGACGACGAGCTGTGGAAGCGGTTCTCCAAGGCGCGGGAGGGTTTCAACCGGCGGCGTGGCTCGCACTTCGCCGAGCTGGACAAACAGCGCGCCGCGGCGAAGACCCGCAAGGAGGAGCTGATCGCCGAGGCCGAGTCGCTGACCGACTCAACCGACTGGGGCCCGACGGCGAACCGCTACAAGCAGCTGATGAGCGAGTGGAAGGCGGCTGGCAGGGCGCCGCGCGACGCCGACGAGGCGCTGTGGCAACGGTTCCGCGCCGCGCAGGACACGTTCTTCTCCCGCCGTTCCGCGGTCTTCTCCGAGCGGGACGCCGAGTTCACCGAGAACGCCCGGCGCAAGGAGGATCTGCTCGCCGAGGCGGACAAGATCGACCCATCGGCCAACCTTGAGGCGGCCAAGGCGCAGCTCCGCAAGATCCAGGACCGCTGGGACGAGATCGGCAAGGTCCCGCGCGAGCGGATCCGCGAGCTCGACGGCAGGCTCAAGGCGGTGCAGGACCGGATCAGGTCGGCGGAGGACAGCAGGTGGCGGCGCACCGACCCGGAGGCACTGGCCCGCGCCGCGCAGTTCAGGGAGCGGGTCGAGCAGTTCGAGGAGCAGGCCGCCAAAGCCCGCGCGGCGGGCGACGAGCGCCGCGCCAAGCAGGCCGATGAGCAAGCCGCGCAGTGGCGGGAGTGGATGCAGGCCGCCGAGAAGGCCGTGGCGGACCGGTGAGCGACGCGGGTGACGCGACCGACGGCGCCACCGGGACATACCAGATCCGCCAGCACGGCCGCTGAGCACGCCGACTGGAGCTGCTACCCCACCGTGTCGGGCCGCGACCAGGCTGTGCGCAGCCAGTTCGCCGCGAGCAGGATCATCAGCACCAGCGCGAGGGTCATGCCGATTCCCGGACCTGCCCCGGCGTGTCCTGACGCGCCGGATGACTGCTGCGACCAGATCGCCAGCAGGCCGTCCACCGAGGCGATGCTGCAGCCGACGGCGGACACCCACGCCAGCCACCAGCGGCGGGTGACCAGCGTCAGCGCGGAGAGCACGACACCGAACCCGGCCGCCGTCGCCGCGAACAGCTTCGGGATGCCGACCTCGCCGTGGAGCAGCACCTGCCACCCAGCGTCGCCCCCTACCCACGGCAGCAACTGGACGACGATGACGGCGAACACGAGCACCGCGATGGTGAAGCCGCGCCTTCCCGGCTCGATCCGGCGGGCGACGGCGCGCTCGACCTCATCGATCTCCTCGCGCAACTCGGCTACCTCACGCTCCTCGTCGAACTGGTCGTGATCGTCTGGCTGGCCGTCTGGCTCACGCACCACGGCGGGGTCGCCTCCCTCGTTCAACACACCGAACACCCGCCGGTGGCCGGTTCCGGCTGGGGCTGTGCCCCGATGGCAGGCATGCCGAGCCCGACCTGCTCGATGCCGTCGGTGCGGGGGCGCCGTCCGGCCTCCGCGTTGTCGCCCGCCGTTGTGCGGCGGTGCGACAGGATGTCGGCGTCCGCGACCAGATGGTGCGGCGCGCCGTAGGTGATGGTGGTTACCACGATGTCGCCCGGCCGCACCTCGCCGTCCACTGCGTCACCGCTCGGCGTGAAGTGCACGAGCCTGCCGTCGCGGGCGCGGCCGCTCATCCGGTGGGTCTCGGCGTCCTTGCGGCCCTCACCGCTGGCGACCAGCAGCTCGACCCGCTCGCCGACGAGCCGCTTGTTCTCCTCCCATGCGATCTCGTCCTGCAGCTCGACAAGCCGGTCGTAGCGCTCCTGCACGACGTCCTTGGGCACCTGGCCGCCCAGGTCGGCCGCCGGAGTGCCGGGGCGCTTGGAGTACTGGAAGGTGAACGCGCCGGAGAACCGGGCCTGCCGCACGACGTCGAGGGTGGCCTGGAAGTCCTCGTCGGTCTCGCCGGGGAAGCCCACGATGATGTCGGTGGTGATGGCGGCGTCCGGCATCCGCTCCCGCACTTTGTCGATGATCGACAGGAACCGGCCGCTGCGGTACGAGCGCCGCATCGCCTTGAGCACCCGGTCGGAGCCGGACTGCAGCGGCATGTGCAGCTGCGGGCACACGTTCGGCGTCTCGGCCATCGCGTCGATGACGTCGTCGGTGAACGCGGCGGGGTGTGGCGATGTGAACCGCACCCGCTCGAGGCCGTCGATCTCGCCGCAGGCACGCAGCAGCTTGCCGAAGGCGTAGCGGTCACCGAACTCGACGCCGTAGGAGTTGACGTTCTGGCCGAGCAGCGTCACCTCGAGCACGCCCTCCGCGACCAGCGCCTCCACCTCGGCGAGCACGTCGCCCGGCCTGCGGTCGCGCTCCTTGCCGCGCAGCGAGGGGACGATGCAGAAGGTGCAGGTGTTGTTGCAGCCCACCGAGATCGACACCCACCCGGAGTAGGCCGAGTCGCGCCGCGCGGGCAGCGTCGAGGGGAACGTCTCCAGCGACTCCAGGATCTCGACCTCGGCCTCGCGGTTGTGGCGGGCGCGTTCCAGCAGCGTCGGCAGTGAGCCGATGTTGTG
>WHUD01000449.1 GCA_009377385.1 Actinophytocola sp. | reverse complement strand
AGAGCACCCGCAGCGCCCAGCGCTCGCCGAGCACGTCGAACAGGGCGAGCTCTGCACCCTCGGCTCTCTCTCGCGGCACCGCGCCTCCCCTTGACGTACCCCGATCGACCAACGCAGACTAATCGTGCATCTGATTGAGATGCGCAGGTGTCAAGGAGAAGGGAGAACCACCTATGCGAGAACCCATCAGGAAGATCACTCTCAAGGACGGGACGGTCAGATACCGTCTCGTCGTCGACATCGGTGAGGACGAGAACGGCAAGCGCCGCCAACTCACCCGCACATTCGACAAGAAGAAGGACGCACGCGACGAGCTTGCTCGTATCCGTCACGAGATGGGCACGGGCGTGTACGTCAAGCCCACTGAACAGACGGTGGACGAGTACCTCGACGAGTTCATGAGAGGTGCGACGCGCAACCAGCGCAAGTCGACGAAGGTGCTCTACGGAGGTGCCTTCCGGTGTCCGCGAGAGTTGTTCGGAGATCGCGCCATTCAGTCGATCACCAAGAAGGACATCGAGGCACTGGTCGAGTACATGTTCACCTCGGGACGAGTACGCGGCGGGAAGCCTGGTACCGGCCTTGGCGCCAGGAGCGTGCAGCTCACACTCAGTAGGCTCGACGCCGCGTTCGAGAGGTGGCGTCTCACGAGCGGTGTAAACGGCTCGGGCGCGGGTTCCTCTCGTGGG
>WHUD01000448.1 GCA_009377385.1 Actinophytocola sp. | reverse complement strand
GCCAGAGCGCGAACACAGCTGGAAGCGTGTCGACCTCTTTGGCCGCGTTGTCCAGGTCATGCTCTATAGCATGGAGGCTCGCGCCCTGAGCGATAGGTTCTTTCACAGCCTGCAGCAGAACTGGCAGCTGGCGTGCCAGCACCTCGCGTTCGCTCCGCGAGAGCGCCTGCAACGAGCGAGTGAACTGGCCCTCGCTTTCCGGGCCCGGCACCTGCCGCACGGCCTGGAGCCCCCGTTCGGTGATCAGCCAGTGCCGGACTCTCCGGTCGTGCTGGTCTTGCCTGTTCGTCAACAGGCCGGCATGCGCGAGGTTGTCGATGATCCGCCGGGCCGAAGTCCGTGGAATGGCCAGGAAGTCGGCAAGTCCAAAGATCGCCGTGCCTCCGGAGGCCGAGGCAACCGTCCGTAGAACGGTGTACTCGGCGCTGCCGAACGGCCAGTCACCGGACGCTTGGAGCTGTTTGAGTAGGTCCGCGCGCATCACCGCTTGTGCGGCGGCCAGGTTCGAGTAGATCCGTGATGCCACACGCAACGCAGCAACGTCGAACTCCTGTGGCTGAATGACGGCGCCTCCAAACAATCACCGAAATCAGACTATCGGAAGTATAGATGCAGTTGGTCATATTGCCAACGGTCCGCGTTGACTCATCAAAGATGCCCGCGTAGCGGCTTCGTTGCCTCATGAGGGAA
>WHUD01000447.1 GCA_009377385.1 Actinophytocola sp. | reverse complement strand
ATCAAGGAACCTCGCCTACATGATCAAGCTCCTCTCTTGCGTTCGTGGCACACCAAGAGTCCTGGTGCCCTGCGCTCCGGTGAACACCGTCTCCCAAGCGCTGCGGGATCCACAGGTGCTGGCCGAGGAGATGATTCTGCGGGTGCCGCACCAGCACTTCGGAGAGGTCCTGCAGCTTGCCAGCCCGATCCGGGTCTCCGATCATGTCGTCGATCCGGTCCGGGCACCAGAGCACGGCGAGCACACCGTCGACGTGCTGCGGTCGCTGGCCGACGTCAGCGAGACGGACATCCCGGGCGTGCTGGCCGAGTGCGGGGTCCGCGACCCCGAGGTGTCACCGAATGGACCCAACTAGGACTGCGACCAGGACGAGGAGAGCGTCGTGCGCGCACACCGAAGCTGGATGTTCGTACCGGGCAACAAGCAGCGCTTCTTGGACAAGGCGGCCGGGCTGGACGTGGACGTGGTGCTGTCCGACCCGGAGGACGGCGTCCCGCCGGAGGCCAAGCCGCTGGCTCGCAGCCAGATCGCCGAAGCGATCCGGGCGGCGGCGATCCCCGCCAAACAGTACGTGCGGGTCAACGACGTGGGTAGCCGGTGGTTCCTGGACGACCTGGCGGCGGTCTGCGACCCGCGCCTGCACGGCCTGTGTCTACCGAAGGTGGAGACACCCCGCCAGGTGGCGCAGGCCGCG
>WHUD01000446.1 GCA_009377385.1 Actinophytocola sp. | reverse complement strand
GTTATGACACGCTCAATCCCTCGCTAAATTGACCAGGCTTTTGCATAAGCCTCAGGGACATATCTCACGTGGCTTGTTCCGCCGGGAGGACGCGAATGGCTCGTCCGAAACGTTGACATTACCGCACGGCAGAACAAGTATCCTGCGACCGAGAGTAGACCCGACGGGAACCGGCAGGCAATGCATATCGGTCAGTCAAATTTGCGGGGATGAATTGGCGCGCGCCCGAGTAACCGATGATGCCGCGCTGATCAAGGCAGCGGCGTCGGTCTTTCGCGCCAAGGGCTATCGCGGGACGACCATCAGCGACATCGCGGACGCCGCGGGCATATCGAGGCCGACGTTGTACTCCTACGCCGGTAGCAAACAATGGCTACTCGACCGTATTATTCAGCGACTCCTCGACGACATATCGGCGCTACTCGCGGACGATTACCGCGCTGGCGATACGCCCTGGCAACGACTTGACGCGGTTGTCGCGAGACACGTCACATCCGCGGTAGAGAATGGCGGATTCTACGCGATTCTTCTCAGTGAGGAATCCGAACTATCCCCGGAAATGCGGGAGAATTACCGCGTCGTGGTGCAGCGAAACACCTCGACGTTTCGACGTTGTAACTGGTCAGGTCTTCGGCGTGGCTGGTTGATCTTTGCGTGCTGTCTGTTGATCATGGTGTGGTGTCTGCCGGTCGAC
>WHUD01000445.1 GCA_009377385.1 Actinophytocola sp. | reverse complement strand
CGTATCCTCCGCTCTCTGACCAGGCGAAACGCCGGGCAGCCACCAACGGGCTGCCCGGCGTTTCGCCTTCACGGTTGCATTTCGGGTTGCAGTTCCCCGCTATTAGGCGGGTATCAGGGCTCCCTCAGGGCCGTCATCATCGTCGGGGAACACCCAGCGGAGCCGCTCCCTGAGGTGCTCAGGAAGGGCCTCCGCCACCGCCCGGATTTCTTCCCTCTCGGTATCGGTCAGCTCGGGCGCACCAAACGCGTCGGGCTCAGAACTGCCCCACATGTGGTTGCCCACGTCTTCAGCGACAGCCGCGACGACCTCATCGGTGACGTGCATGTACCGCTTGGCGATCGATGCATCTGACCAGCCCATTAGCTCCATGACGGCCGGTAAGGGCACTTTCAAGACCAGAAGCACTGTGGCTGCCGTATGCCGAGCATCATGCAAGCGGGCATCCCGCACCTCAGCCCGCCGCAATAACGCCTTCCATGCGCGATGGTCCTCGCTCGGGTGGACCGGGCCGCCCCGAAGGTTCGTGAAGATCCAGCCCTCGTCACGCCAGAGATCCGCAGCCTGCTGACGCTCGTCGGCTTGCTGGGACCTGTGCACCTCCAGCGCCTCAACTACCGGGTGAGGCAGTCCGATCGTCCTCCGACCGGACCTTGACTTGACCTCAGCAACAACAAGGCCACCTCCGTGGCGAT
>WHUD01000444.1:376-696 GCA_009377385.1 Actinophytocola sp. | reverse complement strand
CCCAGGCTGACGAAGCTGTCGTCCTCGGTGGCATCCGGCCGGCGCAGCAACTCCGCATAGAGCGCGCACAGGCCCGCCATCCCGCTCGCTGGTAGCGCCTCAGCAGGACGTTGGGCGCCGCCATCCCGACGGTCTGCACCAGCGAGGTGCTCGTCCGTCGGTGGGGCCGGCGACGCAGCCAGCTCGCGGACGGCAGGGTAATCGGGCTTGCCGGTGGCCGACCTGGGCAGCTCGTCGACGGCTACGGCCCGGATCGCGCTAGGTGGGAGACCGTACTCTGTCGCGACAATCCGGACGATCTCGCCGACGTCGGGGCCGCC
>WHUD01000444.1:0-366 GCA_009377385.1 Actinophytocola sp. | reverse complement strand
CTCGTACAGCCCGTCCTGGGTCCGTCGGGCCAGGTCTCCGGTGCGCAATTCGTGCACCGTCCGGCCACGGGCGAGGTCGGCCGGCGCCTCGGCGTAGCCCAGCATCACATTGTCGCCGTGATAGACCAGCTCGCCGGCGTCCGTCTCGTCCAGCTCGGACACCGGCTCCAGGGCGAACCGTCCGCCCGGAATCGGAACGCCGATCGTGCCTGGGTGCGCTGCGGCCAGCTCGGGCGGCAGGTACGCCATCCGGGCGGTGGCCTCGGTCTGGCCGTACATCACGACCAGATCCCAGCCCTGGCGGCGGCCGAGCTCGGCGTGCTGGCGCACCTGGTCCGGCTGCATCCGGCCGCCGGCCTGGGTCAC
>WHUD01000443.1 GCA_009377385.1 Actinophytocola sp. | reverse complement strand
CTGGCCGAGTGCTCCGAAATGTCGCAGCTCTCGTGCTTGATGGGGTAGCCCCGTTCGAGCTCGGCGTCATCTGTGAAGCGTTTGGCGTAGACCGCTCCGACCAAAATCTCCCCGTGCTGGATTTTGACGTGTGCGGAGTAGAGCCCGGACGGATACCGACGTCGATGGGCTTCGCCATTGACGTCGAGCATGGTCTGGAACGTCTTGAGACCGCGGACCTTGTCGGCGTGCCGGCCATGCCGCGTGGGGACGCGTACCCCGATTCGGCGCTTACGGCGCTGCGTGCTGCGGTCGACCGCGGCGCCCGGGTGCTGTCGGTGTGCTCTGGCGCGTTCGTGCTCGGCGCGGCGGGTCTGCTCGACGGACGCAAGTGCACCACGCACTGGAGGTTCGCTGAAGAGCTCGCTACCCGATTTCCCGCTGCCAAGGTTGATCCCAACGTGCTCTATGTGGACTCCGACCCGATCATCACCAGTGCGGGGACGGCTGCTGGCTTGGACGCGTGCCTGCACTTGTGGCGTAAGGAGTACGGTGCGTCGATCGCTCTGACCGTGGCTCGTCGGATGGTCGTCCAGCCTCATCGGGATGGCGGTCAGGCTCAGTTCGTCGAGTCTCCGATCCAGGCTGCTGAGTCGCAGACGTTGGCTAGTGTGCTCGACTACATGTCGGCTCGTCTCGCCGAGGAGCTGACTGTGG
>WHUD01000442.1 GCA_009377385.1 Actinophytocola sp. | reverse complement strand
AGGGGGTCAACGCTGGAACCGACAAGGCGAACAAGTGTCTCGGCTATCTGGTCAAGTACCTGACCAAGGACCTCGATTCCTGCTACGAGCTCGACACCGATGCCGAAAGGGCGCACCTCGACCGGCTCGCCGAGGTGCTACGGGTCGAACCCTGCTCGGAAGCGTGCGCGAACTGGCTGCTCTACGGTATCCAGCCCGAAGGCGCGACCAAGGGCCTCGTGCCGGGTGCGTGCCAGGGCAAGGCGCACAAGCCCTCCACGCTCGGTTACCGAGGTCGCCGCTGCCTCGTCTCGCGGAAGTGGTCCGGCCGGAACCTCACCGAGCATCGCGCCGAACGGCGTGACCACGTTCTCAAAGTCCTCGGTGCGGTCGGCGCGAACGTCGAGATGGTCACCCGCGATGACCCGGACGGCACCCGCTACCGCTGGGCACCCCTACCCGTCGACGACTTACAGCACCCCGGACGAACAGACCTCGTACTGCACTCCATCGCCCAACAACGCCGATGGAGACGCCAGTACGACCACGCCACCGAACAACTTTCGGCAACCGACGATCAAGCCGCGTGAAAAGGGGAGCGATGGACAAGAAGACCACGACGGCAGAGCGGCTATGGACTGTCGAGGACGTCTCCCGCTACCTCGGCGTGCCGGTCAAGACGCTCTACCAGTGGAAGTGGCGCGGTGAGGGGCCACCG
>WHUD01000441.1 GCA_009377385.1 Actinophytocola sp. | reverse complement strand
GACAACGTGTCGGAGAGCTCATTTCCGAAGCCCAACTGATCGTGAACTGGGACGCCCGACCCGACGAAGTCGCCCAGCACATCCATACCCACCCCACGCTCTCCGAAGCCGTCGGAGAGGCACACTTGGCTCTCGCGGGCAAATCGCTCCACACTCACGCCTGATCGCCAGCGGTCGCGATCGACTACCGCGCGTTCGAGCTGCGGCCGGGTACCGACCGACCTGACTGCTCGGCTGCGTCGAGCCTTTACCTTTACACTTTGGCGCGCCTCCCGCTTTCCGGACTGCGGACCTCATAGGTCCGTTCCCCGGAAAGGATGTTGATCAGTGCCGAGGAAGTATCAGAAGTACACGCCTGAGTTTCGTGAAGAGGTGGCGAGGCTCGTTGTTGAGGGCGAGCGCCCTATTGCCGAGGTCGCCCGCGAGTACGGGATTGGGGAGACCACGATCGGTAATTGGGTGCGCAAGTACCGCGAGCAGCACGCCGCCGAGGAGTCGCCGCCGGAATTGTCCGAGCGTGCCGAAGTGCGGGAATTGCGGCGGCGTGTTCGCGGGCAGGAGATGGAACTCGCTGAGATGTGAATCCGCCGACCACCGGAGGGCGCGTCAGCGCCTCGGGGCGAAGCCCCGATGGTTTTGCCTTTCTTGAAAGTGGATATCCATATCAGTGCAGCGACCACAACATGTCGTGTCTGATCA
>WHUD01000440.1 GCA_009377385.1 Actinophytocola sp. | reverse complement strand
AACCGAAGGGTTGCTGGTTCGAGTCCAGCCGGGGGAGCACCAGCCCAGGTCACAGCACCTGGGTTCGATTCGTATCTGGGGTCCCATCACCGGGATGAATCCCGCAGCATCAGCCGCGTCCACGTCTCCGAGTCCGTTGCCCACCAAGCGGGCCGCGCATCAGATCCAAGCACAAAGCTGACGGCGTCCCGGTACCCGCTCCGCCGCGACCGGCCCCGCAGCCCGTGTCGGGGTGGCCTGAACGAGTCCGGCCGGCGCAGCCTGATGATGCCGATAACTCGGTGCGCCGGATCATTTACGCTTTCGCCATCACCGACGAAGAAAAGGACGCATTCGAGCGCCGGTTCGACGTCCAGCTGACAAACCTGTACGGGCTGACCGAGGCGATGGAGTTGGTCACGCTCGCGCCACTATTCGGGGATAACCGCTGGCCGTCCGTCGGCCTGCCAATCGGGGAGCGCGAAGTCCGGGTCGTCACGGAAGATGACGCCGACGCGGCGCCTGGCTAGGTCGGAGAGATCATCGTGCGCGGCATTCCCGGGCAGAGCCTGATGAAGGGCTACTACAAGAACCCCGAGGCGACGGCGAGGAGTATCCGAGGCAGCTGGCTGTACGCTAACGATCGCAGGCGTCCGCCACGGTGAAGCGTTGAGACTACTGTCCCATCGGATTCCGCCACCGAAGCAGGTCGGAGAGACCA
>WHUD01000043.1:22093-32061 GCA_009377385.1 Actinophytocola sp. | reverse complement strand
AGGAGCCTGCTCGAAGCGGGGCGGCACGCGCTCATCGTCGACTCGGCAGGTGACCCCGCAAGGGAGGAGGCACTCGCCAAGCGGCTCGTCGACCACAGGGTCGACGCCATCATCACCATCCCGGTCGATCCCGCATCCCCCCACTGGGCCACGGTCGCGAAGCGCGTCGTGCTGCTCTCGATCGGCGACGGCCTCCCCGGTGCCGCGACGGTGGCCGAGGTGGTGTTCGACAATGTCGTCGGCGTCACCGATGCGTTGCGCGCCCTCGCGTCGGCGGGTCACCGCGACGTCGTCGTCCTGACGCCGGGCCTGCCGTCGACGCCCGACCGGCCCGCCGCGGGGATCGTCCAGCGCGTCGCGCCCGACCTCGGGCTGAACGTCCGGCTGCTGCCGTGCCCGCACGATCTCGACGGCGCCACCGCCGTCGCGCTCAAGGCGCTCGACGGCGGTGGCGCTGTCGACCGCCCGACGGCGATGTTCTGCTTCGCCGACTCGATGGCCTACGGCGTCTACGCCGCGGCGAGCGAGCTTGACCTCGCGATCCCTGCCGACGTCTCCGTGCTCGGCTACGACGACCACCCGGTGTCGCGGTTGCTCACGCCGCCGCTGTCGACCTTCCACTGGGACGTCTTCGCCCTTGTCGAGTCCGTTGTTGAGCGCGTTGTCGCCGCCATCGAGACCGGGAAGCGCAGGCGGCGCAAGGTGCTCACGCCGGAGCTTCGGTCGCGCGGATCGGTCGGGCCGCCACCAGGGTAGCCGTCTTGACAAGTCTGATTCACCACATCAAACTGTTGAATGCTTCAATTCAGTAAGGGGGGCGTGTGGACTCGAGCTTCGCCGCGCTGTGGACGTCGCTGCTGCCGATCGGCAGGGACCGCACCACGGGCGGCTACCGGCGCTTCGCGTGGACCGACGCCGACATGGCGTGCCGGGAGTGGTTCCGCGACCAGGCGGCGTCCCGTGGTCTCGACGTCGAGCAGGACCGCAACGGCAACTTGTGGGCATGGTGGGGCTCGCCGGGCCGTGACGCGGTCGTGACGGGCAGCCACCTCGACTCCGTGCCGGACGGCGGGGCCTACGACGGTCCACTCGGGATCGTGTCCGCGTTCGCGGCCATCGACGTGCTGCGGCAGCGCGGTGTTCGGCCGTCCCTGCCGATCGCCGTCGTCGCCTTCAGCGACGAGGAGGGCGCCCGGTTCGGCGTCGCCTGTGTCGGATCGCGGCTGCTGACCGGCCAGCTCAGCGGCGAGCGGGCCCGTGCGCTGCGCGACGCGGACGGGTTCACCCTCGCCGAGACGCTGACCAAGGCGGGCGTCGACCATGCCGCGATCGGCAGGGACGACGATGCGCTCTCCCGCATCGGAACGTTCGTCGAACTGCACGTCGAACAGGGGCGCGGGCTGGTCGACCTCGACCGGCCGGTCGGCGTCGCGACGTCGATCTGGCCGCACGGTCGCTGGCGCTTCGACTTCACCGGCGAGGCCAACCACGCGGGCACCACGCTGCCCGATGACCGTCGCGACCCGATGCTCACCTTCGCCAGCACGGTGCTCGCGGCCCGTACCGCCGTCGAGGGCAACGACGCGCGGGCCACCTTCGGCAGGGTGCTGGTCGACCCCAACGGCACCAACGCGATCCCATCGGCCGTCACCGGCTGGCTCGACGCCCGCGCGCGGAACGAAACCACACTGGACGACGTCGTCGCGGATATTGGCGCCGCGGCGGCCGCCTCCGGTGAGTCCGACCGCGTCGGTGTGGCGGTCACGTCGGAGTCGTACACCACGGTGACCGACTTCGACCCCGCGCTGCGGGACGGCATCGCCACGCTCATCGACCACGCGCCGCTGCTGCCGACAGCGGCGGGCCATGACGCCGGGATCCTGGCAACGGCAGGCGTCCCCACCGCGATGCTGTTCGTGCGGAACCCGACCGGCGTCTCCCACTCGCCAGCGGAGCACGCGGAAGAGGCGGACTGCCTCGCGGGCACGGACGCGCTCGCGGCCGTGCTAGCTGACCTCGCCTGCCGCTGATCGCCGCGGCGTGCTGGCTCACGTCTGGCCAAGGCCACCTCGCCGTCAGAGCGCGGCGCCTGGGAGACTGCGAACATGAGTTTCGAGCAGTCGCAGGCATGGTTCGATCGCGCGACGTCGGTGACACCTGGCGGCGTGAACTCCCCGGTGCGCGCGTTCAGCGCGGTCGGTGGCACGCCGCGGTTCATGGTCGCCGGTGAGGGCGCGTACCTCCGCGACGCCGACGGCAACAGCTACGTCGACCTCGTCGCGTCCTGGGGCCCGATGATCCTCGGCCACGCCCACCCCGCCGTGGTGGACGCGGTGCGCTCGATCGCCACCGCAGGGCTCTCGTTCGGCACGCCGACCATGGGCGAGGTCGAGCTCGCCGAGGCGCTCATCGAACGGGTGGCGCCGGTGGAGCAGGTGCGGCTGGTCAACTCAGGCACCGAGGCCACCATGAGCGCGATCCGCCTCGCGCGCGGCTTCACCGGCCGCAGCAAGATCGTCAAGTTCGCTGGCTGCTACCACGGTCACGTCGACGCGCTGCTCGCCGAGGCGGGCTCCGGCGTCGCCACGCTCGGACTGCCCAAGACGCCCGGCGTCACCGGTGCGTCCGCCGCGGACACCATCGTCCTGCCGTACAACGACGTCGACGCCGTGCGCAAGGCGTTCGCGGACCACAGCGGCGACATCGCGGCGGTCATCACCGAGGCGGCCGCTGGCAACATGGGCGCCATCGCGCCGGACAATGGTTTCAACGCCGAGCTCAAGCGGCTCACCAGCGAGAACGGCGCGTTGCTGATCATGGACGAGGTGATGACGGGCTTCCGGGTGTCGTCGTCCGGCTGGTACGGCATCGATGGCGTCGCAGGCGACCTCTACACCTTCGGCAAGGTGATGTCCGGCGGGCTGCCTGCCGCAGCGTTCGGCGGGCGCGCCGACGTGATGGCATCGCTCGCGCCGAGCGGTCCGGTCTACCAGGCTGGCACGCTCGCCGGAAACCCGGTCGCCGTCGCCGCTGGCCTCACCACGCTGCGCAACGCGGACGCCGACGTCTACCGCGCGCTCGACGCCAATGCGCAGCGCCTCGGCGGTCTGCTCGACGAGGCGCTCACCAAGGCAGGCGTCGCACACACCGTGCAGTTCGCGGGCAACCTGGTGTCGGTGTTCTTCACCGAGCAGCCGGTGCACGACTACGCCGGTGCCGCCGCAGCGGAGACGTTCCGGTTCGCGCCGTTCTTCCACGCCATGCTCGAGCAGGGCGTCTACCCGCCGCCGAGCGCGTTCGAGGCGTGGTTCGTCAACGCTGCGATGGACGATGATGCGTTCGAGCGGATCGAGGCCGCGCTGCCGCGCGCCGCGCAGGCAGCGGCGGAGGCCACAAGATGACGCGCACTGTCGTGCACTTCCTGCGCCATGGCGAGGTGCACAACCCTGACGGGATCCTCTACGGCAGGCTGGCCGGGTACAAGCTGTCCGAGCTGGGCACGCAGCAGGCGCTCACGGTCGCCGAGACGCTGTCGCACCACGACATCGCGCACGTCGTCGCGTCGCCGTTGCAGCGCGCGCAGGAGACGGCGACGCCGATCGCAGCGGCGCACCGGCTCGACGTCGCCACCGACGACCAGTTGATCGAGTCGGAGAACGCCTTCGAGGGGATGCGGGTCTCGGTCGGTGACGGCGTGCTGTGGCAGCCGAGGCACTGGTCGAAGCTGCGCAACCCGTTCCTGCCGTCATGGGGCGAGCCATACCGCGAGGTCGCGCGCCGGATGCTCGGCGCCGCCTACCGGGCGCGGGCTGCCGCAGAGGGCCGCGAGGCGGTGTGCGTGTCGCACCAGCTGCCGATCTGGACGCTGCGGCGGTACCTCGAAGCCCGCCCGCTGTGGCACGACCCGCGCAGCAGGCAGTGCTCGCTTGCCTCGCTGACCAGCCTCGTCTTCGACGGCGAGTCGCTGGTGGACATCGAGTACTGCGAACCGGCAGGACACACCGACCCGAGGGTGAGGGGCGCGTGATGCGCTTGCTCGCCGCCGTCGCCGCGACACTGCTTGTACTCACCGGTTGCACAACGGGTGACGACGCCGTCGTCACCGGCAGCCAGTTCAACTTCGTCGCGCCGGATGGCAAGACGACCATCCACTACTCCGGCGCTGACCGGCAGTCGCTCGAGGCCTCCGGCGAGGACCTGTTCCGCGAGGGCAAGACCATCTCGACGGCCGACTACAAGGGCAAGGTCGTCGTCATCAACATCTGGGGCCAGTGGTGCGGCCCGTGCCGCCGCGAGGCGCCCGAACTGCAACAGGTCTACGAGAAGACCAAGGACGACGCCGTCGTGTTCGGCGTCGATGTCCGCGACTACTCCCGCAGCGCGCCGCAGGACTTCATGCGGGACAGGGGGCTGACCTACCCGTCGATCTACGACCCGCCTGGGCGCTCGCTGCTCGCGCTGAAGGGCTACCCGCGCAACATCGTGCCGTCCACGATCGTGCTGGACAAGCAGCACCGCGTCGCCGTCGTCTTCCTCAAGGAGCTGCTCGCGGAGGACCTGCTGCCGGTGGTCAAGCGGCTGGCAGACGAACCTCAGGCCTAGACGCTGCCCGCCAGCGGTAGGACGTACGTCACTGCCTACCCTGAGCTACGTGGACGCCATCACCGAGTTAGCGACATCGGGTCCGCTGCTGCTCGCGGCAGGACTCGCGCTGCTCGCGGGCACGATCTCGTTCGCGTCGCCCTGCGTGGTGCCGCTCGTGCCCGGCTACCTCGCGTACCTCGCCGCGCTGGTCGGCGCGGACGCACCCGCTATGGACACTGAGGAGGAGGCGGAGAAGCGGGGCCGGTTCCGCGTCGTCGGCGCTGCGGCGCTGTTCGTGGCTGGGTTCACCGCCGTCTTCGCCGCCACCGTTGGCAGCCTGGTGTGGCTGGCCGACGCGCTGCTGGTCAACCAGCAACTGCTGGAACGCATCGGCGGTGTGCTGACCATCGCCATGGCGCTGGTCTTCCTCGGCCTGGTGCCGATGATGCAGCGCGAGGCGCGGTTCCACACCGTGCCGAAGATCGGCGTCGCAGGCGCCCCCGTGCTCGGCGGCATCTTCGCGCTCGGCTGGACGCCGTGCATCGGCCCGACGCTGGCGGGCGTGCTCGCCATCGCCAGCTCGACCGGCGGCTCCGCGGCGCGCGGCTTCCTGCTGGTGATCGTCTACTGCCTCGGCCTCGGGCTGCCGTTCGTGCTGATCGCCTATGGCGCGCGGTGGGCGGTCCGCGCGACCGACTGGCTGCGCCACAACGGCCGCAGGGTTCAGCTCGCGGGCGGCGGGCTGCTGCTCGTCGTCGGCATCGCGCTGGTGACAGGGCTGTGGGGCGAGCTGGTCGGCTGGATGCGGGACACCTTCATCTCCGACGTGGAGCTGCCACTGTGACCAGCGACCAGCAGGTGACCCCCGAGGCGGAGAAAGAGCCCTACCGCGCCACCCGCGCCCGCCGCGTGCTCGGCTTCGTCCGCAACACATGGCGCGGCCTGACGTCGATGCGCACCGCGCTGATCCTGCTGTTCCTGCTCGCGCTTGCCGCAATGCCCGGCGCGATGCTCCCGCAGCGTTCGCTGAACGAGCCGAAAGTCCAGCAGTACATCGCGGAGCACGGCTGGTGGGGCGAGCTGCTCGACGACCTCGGCTTCTTCGCCGTCTACGGCAGCGTGTGGTTCTCCGCGATCTACCTGCTGCTGATGATCTCGCTGGTCGGCTGCCTCGTGCCGCGCAGCGGGGAGTACGTGCGGTCGATGCGCGCCAGGCCGGTGCTGACCCCGCGCAACCTGTCCCGGCTGCCGCACCACGCCAGCCGCACCGTGACCAGCGACGCCGACGACGTCCTCGCCGCCGCCCGGTCGCGGCTGAAGGGCTGGCGCAGCGCCGAGCGCGACGAGGGGGATGGCGTCCGCAGCATCAGCGCGGAGAAGGGCTACCTGCGCGAGACCGGCAACCTGGTGTTCCACTTCGCGCTCCTCGGGCTGATCATCGCGTTCGCCATCGGCAAGCTGTACACCTACGAGGGCCAGTCCATCGTGCACGCGGACGGCTCGCAGTTCTGCAACTCCGGCATCTACGCCTACGACTCGTTCAACCCCGGCCTGCGGGTGGACGGCACCCAACTGTCGCCGTTCTGCGTGAAGGTGAACGACTTCCAGCCGACCTACACCGCCGCAGGCCAGCCCCTCCAGTACCGCGCGGACATCGAGTACTCGTCGGGCGCGGACCTCGCGACGAACACCTGGCGGCCCTACGAACTCGAGGTCAACGAGCCGCTGCGCACCGCTGGCGACAGGGTGTACCTGCTCGGCCACGGCTTCGCGCCGGTGTTCACCGTGAGCTTCCCGAACGGGGAGAAGCGGACCCAGGCGACGCAGTGGCGGCCAGCGGACCAGACGACGCTGCTCTCCAACGGCGCCACGAAGTTCGATCCGCCCGGCATCACCGACCCGGTCAAGCGCAGGAACAACCAGCTCGCCGTCACCGGTCTGTTCGCGCCGACGCCGGTGTTCCAAGGCAAGATCCTCAGCTCGGCTGGGCCTCGGCTGACCGACCCCACCGTGGCCGTCGACGTCATGAAGGGCGACCTCGGCATCGACTCCGGCTACGGGCAGTCGATCTTCGCCATCGACCGGTCGCAGGTCGAGAAGGGCGCGCTGGAGCGGGTCGCACGGGAGAACCTCCGCGTCGGCGAGTCCATCACGCTGAACGACGGCACCAAGATCTCGTTCGATGGCGTTAATCGCTGGGTGTCGCTCCAGGTTTCGCACGACCCGACGCAGGTCTGGGTGCTCGGCTTCGCGGTCGCGATGCTGGTGGGGCTCGCGCTCTCGTTGCTGGTCAAGCGGCGGCGGGTGTGGGTCCGCGTCGCCCATGATGGCGAGGGTCGTACCGTTGTCGAGGTCGGTGGCCTTGCGCGAACCGACCAGGCGGGCTATGGCGACGAGTTCGACGAGATCGCCGCTGACCTGCTTAACCAGGACACGAGGAGTCCGTAATGCCGGTTGACGAGACATTGTCGCGGTTCAGCGACTGGTCGTACAACACAGCGACGCTGATCTACGTGCTCGCGATGGTGTTCTTCGCCGTCGAGCAGGCGTTCGGCCGCGTGGGCCGGCTGCGCGCGGAGCGCACGGCGGCCAAGCAGCCCGAGTTGGTCGGCGCCTCGGCA
The DNA here is from genome assembly GCA_009377385.1 of Actinophytocola sp. Taxonomy (GTDB): domain Bacteria; phylum Actinomycetota; class Actinomycetes; order Mycobacteriales; family Pseudonocardiaceae; genus Haloechinothrix_A. The sequence goes on along the minus strand of WHUD01000043.1, from coordinate 24,856 downwards.
GACGGATCCGTCGACACCCCGCGCTCGGACTCCGCCGAGCCGCCACTGTCTCCCGCCGCGCGGCGCTCGACGTCGCGGGCGGCACGGTTCGGCAGGATGGGTGTCTCGCTGACGGTGCTCGGCGCGCTGCTGCACCTGGCGGCGCTTGTGCTGCGCGGGCTCGCGGTCAGCCGCGTGCCATGGGGCAACATGTACGAGTACACGATGGCCGTCTGCCTGATCGCGGTCGTCACCTGGCTCGTGGTGCTGCGGAAGTACCCGTCGGTGCGGCACCTGTCGGTGTTCGTGCTGCTGCCGGTGGTGATCCTGCTGTTCGTCGGCGGCACCATGCTGTACGCGACGGCGGCTCCGGTGCAGCCCGCGTTGCAGTCGTACTGGCTCGTCATCCACGTCTCAGCCGCGATCGTGGCGTCTGGCATGTTCCTGGTGCCGGGCGTCGCCAGCCTGCTCTACCTGATTCGCGACGCCCACGACTCTGACTCGTCCCGGTTCGCCAAGCTGGCAGGGCACCTGCCCGGCCGTGACGTCCTCGACCGGCTCTCCTACCGCACCACCGTGCTGGCCTTCCCCATTTACACGTTCGGGGTACTCTGCGGCGCGGTCTGGGCCGAGGCCGCGTGGGGCCGCTTCTGGGGCTGGGACCCGAAGGAGACGGTCGCGTTCGTCGCCTGGGTGGTCTACGCCGCCTACCTGCACGCCCGCGCCACCGCAGGCTGGCGGGGCAGGCCCGCCGCGTGGATCAACGTCACCGGGTTCGCCATGATCGTGTTCAACCTCTTCTTCATCAACCTCGTGACCACTGGTCTGCACTCCTACGCCGGGGTCGGCTAACACTCCGGTGCGAATGGCGACATATGCACCGGAGCGAGCTGGCGGCTACCGTCGTTGCTGACGGGACACACAGGAGGACTGGAGTGAGCGAGCCGAACCACGAAGCCACCTCGGCGTACCCAGCACCTGCCGGTGACAACACCGATATCGGCGACATCGATGACTTCGACGACGCGCCGTCGGACGGCCGTACCGACTCGCACGAGTTCCCCGCGACCCACGGTCAGCACCCGGCGGTCGCGGCGCAGCCGGTTGGGCACGACGAGGTGCCGCCCGTCGTGCCAGAGGCGTACCACCGGCAGCACGCCGCAGCGAGGCAGCCGATGCCGGCGTATCCGCCGCAGGCCCCCGTCGACCAGCAGCAGCGGATGATGCCCATCGGGCACCAGTACCCGCAGCAGCCGCACCGGGGCAGGCACGCCGCCGGTCCGAACGGCGACCTCGCGTCGGCGCACCTGATCCGGCCGGTGAAGCGGCGGCCGCAGTCCGGCTGGCGTAAGGCCGTCTACCAGGCGAGCGGCCACCTGATCAACCCCGGCGAGAGCCCGGAGGACCGCAGGAAGCGTGAGTTGATCATGCGGGTCAACCAGCCGCTGCGGGGCTGCTACAAGATCGCGATGCTCAGCCTCAAGGGCGGCGTTGGCAAGACGACGACGACCACGACGCTCGGCTCGACGTTCTCCTCGCTGCGCGGGGACAGGGTCGTCGCCGTCGACGCGAACCCTGACCGGGGCACGCTGTCGCAGAAGATCCCGATGGAGACTACGGCGACGGTGCGGCACCTGCTGCGCGACGCCGACCGGATCACGCGCTACAGCGACATCCGCGCGTACACATCGCAGGGCCCGAGCAGACTAGAGATCCTGGCGAGCGAGCAGGACCCAGCCGTGTCGGAGGCGTTCTCCGAGAACGACTACCGGCGCGCGGTCGACCTGCTCGAGCACTTCTACAACATCGTGCTGACAGACTGCGGCACCGGGCTGATGCACTCGGCGATGAAGGGCGTGCTCGAGCTTGCCGACTCGCTTGTGCTTGTCTCGTCCGGCTCGGTCGACGGCGCCCGCAGCGCGTCGGCGACGCTGGACTGGCTGGACGCCCACGGCTACGGCGAGTTGGTGAAGCGCTCCGTCGCTGTGATCAACTCGGTGCGGCCGAGAGCGGGGTCGGTCGACCTGGACAAGCTGGAGGCGCACTTCGCGGCACGGGTGCGTGCGGTCTGCCAGATCCCGTTCGACCCGCACCTGGAAGAGGGCGCCGAGATCGAGCTGGACCGGCTGCAGGAAGCGACCCGCACCAAGCTGCTCGAACTCGGCGCTGCCGTCGCTGACGGGTTCGCAGGACAGTAGCCGGGGCTACTCCTCCTCGTCCTTCTTCTTGCGCTGCTGCTCGCTGAGCTTGCGAAGGAAGTCTGGGTCGTCGTCGGGAGCGACCTGCGGGCGTTCGCTTGGCACTCCGACGCGCTCGGAGGATACGAACGCCCGCCACAACAGCACTGCGATGGTCACCGCGCCGACAGCGGCAAGCAGGTAGTGCATTCTCGCTCCTTCCGTGGCGGGCTGGTGCCTACTTCGAGGGTAGCCCCCTGGAGCTGAGATATGTGTAAACGCATCGAGCCGAAGGCGGCAGGCCAGCGCGTCACGGCACGCCCTGCCGTCTTCGGCTCGATGCCTGGGCTGGAATAGCCCAGCTCATTCGACGAGGTCGGTCGCTTCCGTCGTGAGCTTCGCGAGCAGTTCGTTGACTTCTTCCTCGCGGAACCTGCGGTGACCACCCGGCGTCCTGATGGATCCGATGCGACCCGCGGCCGCCCACCTCGTCACCGTCTTCGGGTCGACACGGAACAGAGATGCCACTTCGCCAGGGGTAAGCAGACGTCCCCCCGACTGAGGCACTGTTGCGGTCATCCTTCGAGCCTCCTTTGCGACTTTCGCT
>WHUD01000043.1:0-22083 GCA_009377385.1 Actinophytocola sp. | reverse complement strand
TAGTAAAGGGGAAGTAAGGGCCTTTAGGGGCATGAATCGGGCGTTAGGGCCGGTCGCACCGTGACGGAAGTTCACCGCATCCGGTCGCAACCCGCAAAGACCTGCCAGCCGACACCGTAGCGCCGGGTCCTCGGGTCACTGAACCCGGTGGGGCAAGCGTAACGTGGTCTTTTGTGAGTGAACGGACCAACGACCGCTTCGGCGTCGATCTGACGCTGTATTTGCTCGCACGACTCGGGCTGGTCGCCGGGGTGACCGCGCTGCTCGTCGGGTTCGCCGGTGCGCCGCCGCTCGTCGCGCTGATCGTCGCGCTCGTCGCCAGCTTCCCGCTCGGCCTGCTGCTGTTCCGCGGGCTCAACGCGCGGGTCACGGCTGGCCTCGCGGTGCGGGGTGAACGACGTAAGGCCGAGAAGGCGCGGCTGCGCGCGGAACTGCGCGGCGACAGGGACCCCAACGCGGCAGAAAGGGGCTCCGAGGCGTGAGCCGTCCCGACCCCGTGTGGGTTGACGAGGCGGTGCGCGTCATCGACGCCGACGCCAACCGCAGCGCCGACACCCACCTGCACGTCTTCCCGCTGCCGCCGGAGTGGGGCATCGACCTGTACCTCAAGGACGAGTCGGTGCACCCGACAGGCTCGCTCAAGCACCGGCTCGCACGGTCACTGCTGCTGTACGGGCTGGTCAACGGCGACATCGGCGAGGAAACCGTGCTGGTGGAGGCGTCAAGCGGGTCGACGGCGGTGTCCGAGGCGTACTTCGCCAGGATGCTCGGGCTCGACTTCGTGACCGTGGTGCCGCGCAGCACGAGTAAAGAGAAGATCGAGCTGATCGAGTTCTACGGCGGTCGATGTCATTACGTCGACCGGCCGCCGGAGATCTACGCGGAGGCCGAACGGCTGGCCGCCGAGTGCGGCGGGCATTACCTCGACCAGTTCACCTACGCCGAGCGGGCCACCGACTGGCGTGGCAACAACAACATCGCCGAGTCGATCTTCGCTCAGATGCGTCAGGAGCGGCATCCGGTGCCGACCTGGGTGGTCGTCGGCGCTGGCACCGGGGGGACGAGTGCGACGCTGGGCCGGTACGTGCGCTATCGACGTCACGCCACCCGGATCGCGGTGGTCGACCCGGAGAACTCGTCCTTTTACCACGCTTGGCGCACCGGGGCGATGGACTACTGCACCGGGATGCCGTCGCGGATCGAGGGGATCGGACGGCCCAGGGTGGAGCCGTCGTTCGTGCCGGGCGTGATCGACGAGGTGCTGCCGGTGCCGGACGCCGGGTCGTTCGCCGCGATTCGGCTGCTGCGGGAGCGGACAGGGCACTGGGCGGGTGGCTCGACCGGCACCAACCTGTACGGCGCGTTCCAGCTCATCGCCCGGATGCTGGCCGATGGCCGCACTGGAAGCGTGGTGACGCTGGTCTGCGACGGCGGCGAGCGCTACGCCAACACCTACTACGACGACGGCTGGATCGTCGAGCAGGGGCTGGACCTGGCGCCACACCGGGAGCGGCTGGAGTCGTTCCTGGCGACGGGGCGCTGGTAGTTCGCTCTTACGTCGCCGCAAGCACCGCGCTGGTGACGACGGCCCAGAGCAGCAGTGCCAGTCCGGTGTCGGCCAGCACCGGGATGAGCGCACGCCCGGTCGCGCGGCTGAGGATCGTCCGGACCGGGCGGATCAGCGCCAGCGCGGTGACGCTGGCGAGCAGCACCGGCGGCAGCGCGAACGCCATCGCGACGGTGACCGCGAACGGCAACACGACCAGCGCGAGGTAAAGCCGCCTGGTGCGGGCGTCGCCGAGCTGGACGGCGAGGGTGCGCTTGCCCGCTTCGGTGTCGCTCGGGATGTCGCGGAGGTTGTTGGCCAGCAGGACGGCCGAGGAGAACGCGCCCACCGCCACCGCGCTGCCCAGCGCGAGCAGGCTGACCGTGCCCGCCTGGACGTAGACCGTGCCGAGCACGGCGGCGAGGCCGAAGAACACGAACACCGCGATCTCGCCGAAGCCCGCGTAGCCGTACGGGCGGGTGCCGCCGGTGTAGAACCACGCGCCGCCGACGCACGCCGCGCCGACCGCGAGCAGCCACCACGCGCCGCTGAGGATGACCAGCGCGAGGCCCGCGATGCAGGCGAACAGGAAGCTGCTCAGCGCCGCCGCGAGCACGGACTTGGCCTTGACCGTGCCAGATGCGACCAGCCGCAGCGGTCCGACGCGGTCGTCGTCGGTGCCGCGAACGCCGTCGGAGTAGTCGTTGGCGTAGTTGACGCCGACGATCAGGGCCAGCGCGACGATGAGCGCCAGTATCGAGCGCAGCCAGGAGAACGCGCCCAACTCGGCGGCCGCCCCCGCCCCGACGACGACCGGTGCGACGGCGTTCGGCAGCGTGCGCGGCCGTGCGCCCTGCACCCATGCGGTGATCGTTCCCATGCCCGCATTCTTGCCGACTTGGGTGGGTGGGGTGCCACGAAGGGCATCTTGCTGGCGTGTGGCGCCAGCAAGATGCCCTTCGTGGCACCACCTCACGCCCGGATCCCACCCGCGCTGACGGCGCTCACTCCTGGACCATTCGTCGCACGGCGTCGTGGTCCGGTTTGCCCGGTCCGCGCAGGGGGAGTTCCGCGAGGAACCGGACGCGCTTGGGTGTGGACGGCGAACCGAGGGTGGTCCGCACGTGGGCCGCGAGGTCGTCCGGAGCCGGTGGTCGATCGGGGTCGGCTGGGACGACGGCGGCGACAACGGCCTCGCCCCACTCCGTGTCCGGCACGCCGACGACGCAGGCGTCCCGCACGCCGGGGTGGCCGCGCAGGGCGTCCGCCACGGCGTGTGCGGCGACTTTCACGCCGCCGGTGTTGATCACGTCGTCCGCGCGGCCGAGGACCTCAAGGCGTCCGTCCGCCGCGACGCGTCCCAGGTCGTTGGTGTGGAACCAGCCGTCCCGGAACGCTGCCGCCGTCGCGGCTTCGTCGTCCAGGTAGCCGTCCGCCAGCACCTGCCCTGCCAGCCGCACCCGCCCGTACTGCGTGTCCACGCGTACGCCGTCGAGCGGAATGCCGTCGTACACGCAGCCCCCCGACGTCTCGCTCATGCCGTATGCGCTGACCACGCGGACGCCGTGGTCCTCGGCGCGCTGGCGCAGCTCAGCGGGCAGCGCGGCACCGCCGACGACGATCGCGTCGAACGATGCCGCCGCAGCCGCTTGTCCGGCGTCGAGGAGCCGGGCGAGCTGGGTCGGTACCAGTGCGGTGTAGCGCGGGTCGTTCGCCGGAAGGGCCTTGCTGACCTGCGCGAACTCCTCCGGGTGGAAGCTGTCCGAGAGGTCGAGCACGCCCGGTTCGGTGCCCGCGAGCAGGGAGCGCACCAGCACCTGGAGCCCGCCGACGTAGTGCGCTGGCGTGGCGAGCAGCCAGTGCCCCGGGCCGCCGAGCCGTGCGTGCGTGGCGTGTGCGGAGGCGATGAGTGCCCGTGCGGACAACAGCACGTCCTTCGGCGTCCCGGTCGACCCGGACGTCCGGATCACTGCGGCGGAGGTCGGCGGCGCGGCGAGCCGAACGGGGCGTTCGGTGCACAATGCGTGCCGAACGCCCCGCTCGGCTCCACCCGGCGCGACGTCCGGCGGCACCGGCAGCACCGTGTCGCCGCCGTTCAGCGCGTCGGACAGCGCCCGCCGCAGTTCCCGCGCGGCATCCGGCGTGCCGTCGACTGTCACCACTCGCACTCGGCCATTCTGCGTCACCCCGATGGTGGGCGGCGTCTTTACATCACATAGCGATGTGAAGACGCCCTTCACGAAACGCGCCCCTGCCCGAAACCGGGCAAGAATCTTGCTGAAACGCCCAACGGGTGACACGCTGAGCTCCGTGCCCGCTGCCGACCGCCACCCGCCGGAGGACCTCGTCCGCCACGTCGCGGGGACGACGGGGCTCCCGGAGAACGTCGCCGCGCGTGTGATCGCGGACGTCATCGCCTACTTCGGCGAGACGCGGGAGGAGTACGTCCGGCGGCGGCACGCCGAGCTGCGCCGCAGGGGCCGCAAGAACGCCGAGGCGTGGACGCAGATCGCGGCGGACCTGACGCGGCGCCCGGTCGGCGCGGGCGAGGTGACGGAGCGCCAGCTACGGCGCATCGTCTACGGCTAGAACGGGGCTAACGAGGGAGGACCCACATGTGCGGCATCGTCGGCTACGTCGGGAGCAGAAGAGCGACCCCGATCCTGCTCGAAGGCCTGCACCGGCTGGAGTATCGCGGCTACGACTCGGCGGGCATCGCCGTGCCGCACCGGGCGCGGCTGAAGGTCACCAAGGCCGCCGTGCGCGTCGGGGAGCTGCGGGATCTCGTTGGCGACGGGCTGCCTGCGACGTCCGGCATCGCCCATACCCGCTGGGCGACCCACGGCGAGCCGACCGACGTCAACGCCCACCCGCACCAGGACACGAGCAAGCGCATCGCCGTCGTCCACAACGGTATCCTGGAAAACGCCGACGACCTGCGCGCACGGCTCACCGCAGACGGCGTCAGCTTCGCATCGGACACCGACACCGAGGCCATCGCGCACCTTGTCGCCGCTGCGCTGGACGGCGGCGCCGAGTCGCTCGAACAAGCGGTGCGCACCGCGCTCCAGGACGTCGAGGGTGCGTACGGCATCGTCGTCATGGACGCCAGCAAGCCGGGCGAGCTGGTGGTCGCGCGCAACGGCAGCCCGATCGTGCTCGGCGTCGGGGACGGCGAGATGTTCGTCGCATCCGACGTCGCAGCGCTTGTCCGCTACACCCAGAGCGTCGTCTACCTCGACGACGGCGAGCTGGCCACCCTCACGGCCGACGACTACCGCACCAGCACGCTGCAGGCCAGCAGCACGGCGAAGTCACCGACCACTGTGGATGTCGACGACACCGACTTCCAGCTCGACGGCTACGACAACTTCATGCACAAGGAGATGCACGAGCAGCCGGACGCGATCCGGCGGGCACTGCTCGGCAGGCTGGACGAGCGGTTCGCCACCGCACGGCTCGGCGGCATCGACCTCGACGCGCGGGCGCTGCGCGCGGTGCGCGGCGTGAAGTTCCTCGGCTGCGGCTCGGCGTACTACGCGGGCCAGATCGGCGCGAACCTGGTCGAGGAACTTGCGCGGCTGCCGGCGGACGCCGAACCGGCGTCGGAGTTCCGTTACCGCAACCCGGTCATCGATGGCGACACGCTCTACGTCGCCGTCAGCCAGTCCGGCGAGACCGCGGACACCCTCGCCGCCGTGCGGGAGCTGCAACGCAAGGGCGGGCAGGTGATCGGCGTCGTCAACGTCGTCGGCAGCGCGATCGCGCGGGAGTGCGGCCACGGCGTCCTGCTGCACGCCGGACCAGAGGTGTCCGTGGCGTCCACCAAGGCCGTGACGAACATGAGCTTCTCGTTCGCGCTGCTGGCGTTGCTGCTCGGGCGGGTGCGGGATCTCTCGGTCGCCAACGGCACCCGGATCGTGAACAGCCTCGCCACGCTGCCCGGCCTGCTCAGCGACATCCTGGCGACCGAGGACCAGATCGCCACAGTCGCCGACCGCTTCCACGACGCGCGCGGGATGTTCTTCATCGGCCGTGTCCGGTGCTGGCCCGCCGCGCGCGAGGGCGCGCAGAAGCTCAAGGAGATCTCGTACGTCCACGCCGAGGCGTACCAGGCGTCGGAGCTCAAGCACGGGCCGCTTGCGCTGATCGACGAGACGATGCCGTCGGTGGTGCTCGTCCCCGACGACGAACTGCTGGCCAAGAACATCGGCACCATCGAGCAGATCAAGGCGCGCGGTGGCCCGGTGATCGCGGTGACGAACGCCGAGCTGCCTGACGGGCTCGCCGACGCCGAGATCCGCGTGCCGAGCGCGACGCCGGAGCTTGACCCGATCCTGCTGACGATCCCGCTGCAGCTGTTCGCCTATCACCTCGCGCTGCGCCTCGGCCGCGACATCGACAAGCCCCGCAACTTGGCGAAGAGCGTCACGGTGGAGTGATCAGGAGCGGCGCAGCGCCCAGGTGTCGCTCAAGCTCCTGAGGAACGCCGGGTCGGGCGGCGTGACGGCGCGGAAGTACCAGGTGCCCCGCCGGGGCGGCCCCGAAAGGCGGAACTGCCACGTCGAGCGGTCCGACGCCGTTGTCGCCCTGACCGTCGACCACGCGCAGGACCCGCACGTCTTGCGCTGCAGCCGCACCGTCTTGCCAGGGGACTTCGGCGCGAGCGCACCGCGCAGGGTGAAGGTGCCGTCCGCGTTGCGCTTCATCTCCGAGGTGATCTTGCGCCGGACGTCGACCGTTGCCGTGGTCTCGGACGGCGCGTACGCCCACTCGCCCGCGTACTCCACCCGGTAGAGCGTCGTACGCCACGTCTGATGGGTGAAGCGGAACACGCCGTTGTCCGTGCTCGTGCGCGTCGTCGCGACCGGGCGCCACGAGCGGCCATACGGCTTGGCGTGCAGCTGCACCGGCGCGTCCGGCAGGGCGCCGTCGACCGTAACGACCTGCCCTTCGAGCAGCGCCTGACGGCCGAAGACGAGCCAACTGGTGCGTCGCGTGAAGTACACCTCGGTGTGGGCGACGCCGACACTCGCCTCGCCGGACCCCACCAGCGGCACGGGCCGCGTGATCAGCAGCGCCGACGCCGTTGGCGACACTGGGGCGTAGACCGTCGTTCCCGCCTGCGCGGGCGCGGCGACCAGCACCGCGCCGACGCTGGTGAGCAGCGTGACCAGCGCGGCGACGACCCTGACCTTGGACAGCATGGGTACCCCCTCAGAGCGCACTCAATAGGACGTACTCAACATCGAGTGTGTCCGTGACGATGAGGACAACGACGCAGCGCCCGAAAGGTCACGGTTCGTGTGGGTGATCTACGTCATGCGCCGTGTTACCCAATAATGTCGGCGACGTCCGGTTCTCGTGGTCACAGTCCGCAGGAAGTAGATCAACACCGGGCGGGCGGCCCGTCAGTAGAAGTACGGGTACGACGTCCAGTCCGGCTCCCGCTTCTGCAGGAACGAGTCGCGGCCCTCGACGGCCTCGTCCGTCATGTACGCCAATCGCGTCGTCTCGCCAGCGAACAACTGCTGCCCGACGAGGCCGTCGTCGACAAGGTTGAAGGCGTACTTCAGCATTCGCTGCGCCGTCGGCGACTTGCCGTTGACGTCCCATGCCCACTCAAGCGCCACCTTCTCCAGCGAGGCGTGGGGCACGACGGCGTTGACCGCGCCCATGGCGTGCATCTGCTCGGCGTCGTACTCGCGGCCGAGGAAGAAGATCTCTCGCGCGAACTTCTGCCCGACCATCCGCGCCAGGTAGGCCGACCCGAACCCGCCGTCGAACGACCCGACGTCGGCGTCCGTCTGCTTGAACCGGGCGTACTCGGCCGAGGCGAGTGTGAGATCGCACACCACGTGCAGCGAATGGCCGCCGCCAGCGGCCCAGCCGGGCACCACGCAGATCACGACTTTCGGCATGAAGCGGATCAGCCGCTGCACCTCGAGGATGTGCAGCCTGCCCGCCCGCGCCGGGTCAACCGTGTCGGACGTCTCCCCATCGGCGTACTGATATCCGGTCTTGCCGCGAATACGCTGGTCACCACCGGAACAGAACGCCCAGCCGCCGTCGCGCGGCGACGGTCCGTTCCCGGTGAGCAGGACGGCGCCGACGTCGGAGCACATCCTCGCGTGGTCGAGCGCACGATACAGCTCATCCACAGTGTGGGGGCGGAACGCATTGCGCACGTCAGGACGGTTGAAGGCGACCCGGAGCACGCGCTTGCCCGAGCGGCTCTCGGTGGAGCGGTGATAGGTGATGTCGGTGAAGTCGAACCCCTCGACCTCGTCCCACGCGGCAGGGTCGAACAGTTCGGACACTCGTTTGGCTGGCATGTCTGGGAGAATATGCCGTGTGCCGACAGCCAGTGATCGCAGCGGGGCCGCCAGGTGAACCCATCGACAGCCCAGGCGAGGGTGCTCGTTGACGAACTGGTGCGCAACACCGTGTCGCACGTCGTCCTGTGCCCAGGCTCCCGCAATGCGCCGCTGTCCATGGCCCTCTACGACGCCGCGGAGGCGGGCAGGATCAGTCTGCACGTCCGCATTGACGAGCGTTCCGCAGGTTTCCTCGCGCTTGGCATCGCCGCCCGCACCGGACGTCCCACCGTTGTCGTGTGCACGTCGGGCACCGCTGCCGCCAACTTCCACCCCGCCGTGCTCGAGGCCGACCGGGCAGGGGTGCCGCTGATCGTGCTCACCGCCGACCGCCCGCCTGAGCTGCGCGCGGCGGGCGCGAACCAGGTCATCGACCAGGACCGGCTCTACGGTGACGCCGTCCGCTACTTCAACGAGCTGGCCATCGCCGACACCCACACCGGCCAGAACGCCTACTGGCGCAGCCAGGTCTGTCGGGCATGGAACGCCGCATACGGCGAGTGGCGCTCCGGGCCGGTGCACCTCAACGTGCCGTTCCGAGAGCCGCTCGTGCCCGACGTCGGCCCTGACGCCGACGCCTGGCCGGAGCCGCTCGACGGCAGGCCGAACGGCCAGCGCTGGACCGAGCTGCCCGACTACGGCGCGCTGCCCGCGTTCGTGGTGCCGTCCACCCGCACCGGCCTCGTCATCGCCTGTGACTCCGGGGTCGCCGCCGCTGCCGAGTGGGCTGAGGCGAACGGCTGGCCGCTGATCGCGGAGACCGGCGGCGCTGGGGTGTCCGGCGACTCCGCGATCACCAGTGGCGCGTGGCTGCTCGCCGTGCCGGAGTTCGTCGCGGCGCACAAGCCGGAGCAGGTGCTCTGCATCGGGCGGCCGACGGTGTTCCGGCAGGTGCAGCAGCTGCTCGCCGACGCAGACGTCGAGGTGCTGCTCGTCCGGCCTGACACCGACTGGCCTGCGCCCGCCCACAACGTCCGGCAGGTGGGGCAGTGGTTCGCGGAACCAACCAAGCCCGCCGATCCGGAGTGGCTGGCGCGCTGGCGTGCCGCCGATGTCGCCGCCCGCCAGGCCGTCACCGCCGCGCTCGCCGCAGAGCCGTGGCCGTCCGGCCCTGCCGTGGCGGCCGACGTCATGGCGGCGTTGCCGCCGGACTCGCTGTTTGTCGTCGGGTCTTCGAATCCGACCCGCGACATCGCTCTCGCCGCCGGTCCGGTGCGTCCTGACCTCGTTGTGCACCGCAACCGGGGCGTCGCGGGCATCGACGGCACGGTGTCCGCCGCCGTCGGCGCTGCGCTTGTCCACCACGGTCCCGCGTACGCGCTGCTTGGTGATCTGACGTTCCTGCACGACAGCAACGGCCTGCTCACCGGTACCCTTGAGCGCCGCCCAGACCTCACGATCGTGGTCGTCAACGACGACGGCGGCGGCATCTTCTCGCTGCTGGAACAGGGCGAACCGGCGCACGACCGCAGCTTCGAGCGGGTCTTCGGCACGCCGCACGGCGCGGACATCGGCGCGCTCTGCGCGGGCTACGGCGTCCCGCACACCCGCGTGACCAGTGGCGATGAGCTGCGCGCCACGCTTGGCCCGCCGGAGGCGCTGCGCGTCGTCGAGGTTGCCATCGAACGCGAAACCCGCAGGGACCTGCACGGCAGGCTGCGTGCGGCCGTCTCGCGCGCGCTGCGGGACGGCTGTGCGTGTGAGGGCGCGTGACGGGACGGCAGTAGCCTCTGCAGGCGTGACGACGATTGCGCGGCGGCGGCGATGGCGGATCGCCCGCTGGTCCGTGCTCGGCGTCGCGATCCTGATCACGTCGATGATGCTGGTCCTCGTGCTCGCCGCATACCGCAACGACGCCGCGATCAACGCGCATCCCGGCACGGCCAACGCCGAGGTGCTCTCGGTGGCATGGGACCGCACCATCGTCCGGTTCGAGACGACGGACGGCGCGGTGCGCATCTCGCAGGACGGCGTGCTCTACCCGGAGGGACTGACCGAGGGGCAGTTGGTGCACGTCGAGTACGACGTCACCAACCCCGACCTTGTCCGCGTGGCAGGCAGGTCGTTCACGCTGAGCCTGCTCCCCGCCGGCACCACCGTCGTGCTCGCCTGGCTCGTCGCGGGTCCGCTGCTCTGGTGGCTCCGCCGCCGCGAGTCGCACCTTCGTGAGGCGCGAGTCGCACCTTCGTGAGGCGCGAGTCGCACGTTGGGGCGGTCACCCGACTAGGCTGCACCGCATGTCCCGCGCGAGCCTCGACAAGGATCCCCGCGACGTCGCCGCGATGTTCGACGACGTCGCAAGCGGCTACGACCGGGCGAACTCGGTCATGACGTTCGGCTTCGACCGCCGCTGGCGCGTCACGACCGGCAGGGTCCTCGACGCGAGGCGGGGGGAGCGGGTGCTCGACCTCGCCGCGGGCACCGGCGTGTCCACAGTGGAGTTCGGCCAGGCTGGCGCGTGGTGCGTCGCTGCGGACTTCTCGCTCGGCATGCTGCGCAGCGGCAGGCACCGGCAGGTGCCGATGGTCGCCGCCGACGCGCTGCGGCTGCCGTTCGCCGACGAGAGCTTCGACGCCGTGACGATCGCGTTCGGACTACGCAACTTCGTCGACACCAAGGCGGCGCTGACCGAGATCGCCCGCGTGGTGAAACCCGGCGGCAGGCTGGTGGTCTGCGAGGTGTCGACGCCGACGTTCGCGCCTATCCGGCTGGTGCACGAGAAGGTGATGCTGCGGGCACTGACCTGGCTCGGCAAGCGGCAGTCGTCCAACCCCGAGGCGTACTCCTACCTCGCCGAGTCGATGGCTGCCTGGCCGGACCAGCGCGAGCTCGGCGAGATCATCGCCTCGGCAGGCTGGGAGAACGTCGAGTGGCTGAACCTCACCTTCGGCGTCGTGGCGGTGCACCGGGCCACCAAGCCCTGACGCCGCCTCCGGCCCCCGTAGAGTGACGGGCATGAGGACTGCTCGCAGGTCCGAATCATCGGACACCGGCCAGACGCCTAGCCGCCGCGCGCCGCACGACGATGCCGACGTCCTCGTCGTCGGCGCAGGCCCAGCGGGATCGACGGCAGCGACCTACCTCGCCAGGGCGGGACTCGACGTCCTCGTGCTTGAGAAGACGTCCTTTCCCAGGGAGAAGGTCTGCGGCGACGGGCTCACGCCGCGCGGCGTGAAGCAGCTCATCGACCTTGGCATCGACACCCGCGAGGATGCGGGCTGGGTGCACAGCACCGGCCTGCGCATCCTGGCAGGCGACATCACGCTCGAGCTGCCGTGGCCTGACCTGGCCAGCTATCCGCCGTACGGCGTCTCCCGCACCCGCGACGACTTCGACCAGCTGCTCGCGCAGACCGCGCAGAAGGCAGGCGCGCGGCTATACGAGCGCACCTCGGTCACGGAAGCCGTCACCGACGAGCGCACCGGCCGCGTCACCGGCGTCACGGCAAAGGCAGGCCCGGAGAAGACGCCGGTGACCTACCGCGCGCCGCTCGTGCTGGCCTGCGACGGCGTTTCGGGGCGCATCGCCCGCAGCGTCGGCATCGACCGCAATGACAAGCGCCCGATGGGTGTCGCCGTCCGGCGCTACTACAAGAGCCCCAGGCACGACGAGCCGTACATCGAGGGGCACCTCGAACTGTGGGACCGCAGCGACCCGGCCAACCCGAGGCTGTTGCCAGGCTACGGCTGGGCGTTCCCGCTCGGCGACGGCACGGTCAACGTCGGGCTCGGCATGCTGTCGACGTCGAAGTCGTTCCGCAACACCGACTACCGCGCGCTGCTGCGCACCTGGCTGGACTCGACGCCGGAGGAGTGGGGCTTCCGCGAGGAGAACGCCGTCGGCAAGATCGGCGGCGCTGGGCTGCCGATGGGCTTCAACCGCACCCCGCACTACCGCGACGGCCTGCTGCTGCTCGGCGACGCGGGCGGCATGGTGAGCCCGTTCAACGGCGAGGGCATCTCGGCCGCAATGGAGTCCGCCCAGGTCGCAGCCGAATGCGTTGTGCAGGCGCTTGCGCGGCCGGATGGCCCGTCGCGGGAGCGCGCGCTCGCGGCGTACCCGCTGGCGTTGTCCGAGCTGATGGGCGGCTACTACCAGCTGGGCAACGCCTTCGCGAAGGCCATCGGCAACCCTAAGGTGATGCGCGCCGCGACGAAGTACGGGCTGCGGGTCAACCGGCTGATCCCGCTGATCTACAAGGGGCTCTCCGGCTGCTACGACCAGCGGGGCGGCGACGCCGTCGACCGCATCATCGCGGCGGCGTCCCGGCTCGCGCCCGCGCCGCGCTGAGCGACGGACGTCACACGACGCCGACGAGATGGCTATCACATGGTTACCCGTCGGTAACTCTGTGTTGTGAGCACTGTAACACCGCGTGGCTGACCGTCCGACAGCTCTCTCAACTGGGCGTTTCGCACGCGGATTCGCATGATGCGGACGGAACCGACCGCTGTTGACCATCCCCGGCAGACAAGAACGTGATGAGGGTCCTAGACTGCGGACGCAAAGCCTTGTGAAGCCCTTCACAACGTCGTCTGCCGGGGCTAGTGAAGGATTTCACAAGCTGGTGTGCCATCGCGGAAGGATGGGTGTGGTCATGCCGGACGACATCGCAGCTTCGGGCGGGCTCGACGCCTACCTGCCGCTGGTGATGCTTCTCGCGCTCTCGTTCGGGTTCGCCGTGTTCTCGGTCGCGATCGCTCCGCTTGTCGGGCCGAAGCGGTTCAACAAGGCCAAGAGCGAGCCGTACGAGTGCGGCATCGAGCCGTCCCCGCAGCCGGTCGCTGGCGGCGGGCGGATTCCGGTGAAGTTCTACCTGACCGGGATGCTGTTCATCCTCTTCGACATCGAGATGGTCTTCCTCTACCCGTACGCGGTGGCAGCTGACGCCGTCGGCATGTTCGGCTTCATCGCCGTCACCATCTTCATCGTCGCGATCACGATTCCCTACGTGTACGAGTGGGCGCGAGGGGGCCTGGAATGGGACTGATCGGGCCTACCGACGTTCAGGGAGGAGCCTGGCATGGGGCTTGAGGAAAAACTGCCGAGCGGCATCCTGCTCGCCAGCGTCGAGAAACTGGCCAACTGGTCGCGGCAGTCATCGCTCTGGCCAGCGACGTTCGGCCTCGCTTGCTGCGCCATCGAGATGATGACCACCGGCGGCCCCCGCTACGACCTCTCCCGGTTCGGCATGGAGGTCTTCAGGGCGTCGCCTCGGCAGGCCGACCTGATGATCGTCGCTGGCAGGGTGAGCCAGAAGATGGCCCCTGTCCTACGGCAGATCTACGACCAGATGTCGGAGCCCAAGTGGGTGCTCGCGATGGGCGTCTGCGCCTCGTCCGGCGGCATGTTCAACAACTACGCCGTCGTGCAGGGCGTCGACCACATCGTGCCGGTCGACATGTACCTGCCCGGCTGCCCGCCACGGCCCGAGATGCTGATCGACGCGATCATGAAGCTGCACGAGAAGATCAAGCACGAGCCGATGGGCCCGAACCGCGCCAAGCTCAAGGCGGAGAAGGGCGAGGAGCTCGCGCTCCCGCCGTCGTCCGTGGCCTACGCCTCAGCCAAGACCCGTGACGAGCGGCTGCGGACCGTCCCACCCAACGAGGTGGAAGGCAAACGCAGCAGCACCATCCCGCTGCAACTGCTAGAGGAGCGCTGACGCTGGCGTGACCGAATCTGACGAGCCCACCACCACAGCAAGCCAAGACGACACCGAGCAGCGCACCGGCGACACGCAGTCGAGCGCGGAGCGGCCGGACACCGGTCTCGAACCGTTCGGCTCGGAGCCGGCTCGCGCGGTCGTCGCGGGCCGCGAGCGCAAGGGCATGTTCGGTGTCAGGGGCACCGGCGACACCTCGGGCTACGGCGGCCTCCGGCTGCCCGCATACACCGCGCCCGCCGCGGAGCGGCCGTACGGCGGCTGGTTCGACGACTTCGCCGACGAGTTCCTCGCCGCACTTTCGGACAACGACATCGACCCGAGCGTGATCCAGCAGGTCACCATCGACCGCGGTGAGATCACCTTCTACGTGCAGCGGAAGCACCTCGTCGAGGTGTGCCGGACGCTGCGCGACGACTCAGGGCTGCGGTTCGAGCTGTGCAGCTCGGTGTCCGGTGTCGACTACGGCCCCGACGTGCCGCAGCGGCTGCACTCGGTCTACCACCTGCTTTCGATGACCTACCGGCGCAGGATCCGGCTCGAGGTCAGCCTCGACGTCGACGACCCGCACGTGCCGTCCGTCGTGGACGTCTACCCGACGGCCGACTGGCACGAGCGGGAGTCATACGACATGTTCGGCATCGTCTACGACGGCCACCCCGCGCTGACCAGGATCCTGATGCCCGACGACTGGGACGGCTACCCGCAGCGCAAGGACTACCCGCTCGGTGGCATCCCGGTGGAGTACAAGGGCGCCGAGATCCCACCCCCTGACCAGCGGAGGGCGTACTCGTGAGCGAGACGGACACCATGGGTGACAACAACGGGGACCGCCCGTCGAGCGAACAGCCGGGCGCGCGCAGCGAAGCGAGCACGGCCGGATCGACACAGACTGAGCGGCTTTCTGACGCGACGACTGGAACCGACACCACCGAGAACGGCGCGGACAGCCAACCGCGTGCCGCGTCGCGGATGACGACCGAAGGCCCGGTCTACACCGTCACCGGTGGCGACTGGGACGACGTCATGTCCGAGGTCGGGGGCGACGAGAAGATCGTCATGAACCTCGGCCCGCAGCACCCTTCGACGCACGGCGTGCTCCGGCTGGTGCTCGAGCTCGAGGGCGAGACGGTCACCGACCTGCGGTCGGTCATCGGCTACCTGCACACCGGCATCGAGAAGAACACCGAGTACCGCACCTGGACCCAGGGCGTCACCTTCGTGACGCGGATGGACTACCTCGCGCCGCTGTCCAACGAGGCGGCGTTCTGCATGGGCGTCGAGAAGCTGCTCGGCATCGAGGTGCCGGAGCGGGCGCAGGTGGTCCGGGTGCTGCTGCTCGAGATCAACCGGATCAGCTCGCACATGGTCGCGCTGGCGACCGGCGGCATGGAGCTCGGCGCGCTGACCGGCATGACGGCCGGGTTCAGGGAGCGCGAGGAGGCGCTGCACCTGCTCGAGTTCCTGACCGGGCTGCGGATGAACCACGCCTTCATCCGGCCAGGCGGCCTCGCGCAGGACCTGCCGACCGACGCTCCCGAGAAGATCGACGAGTTCGCCAAGACCATGGACAAGCGGCTGCCGGACTACGACAAGCTGCTCACCGGGCAGCCGATCTGGCAGCAGCGGCTCAAGGGTATCGGCTACCTGCCGGTTGACGCCTGCCTCGCGCTCGGCATCACAGGGCCCGTGCTTCGGTCAGCCGGCCTGCCGTGGGATCTGCGCAAGACCGACCCGTACTTCGGCTACGAGGAGTACGAGTTCGACGTCCCCGTCGCGCACGAGGCCGACGGCTACGCCCGGTACCTGCTGCGGGTCGAGGAGATCCACCAGTCGCTGCGGATCATCAAGCAGGCGGTCAAGAAGCTCGAACCGGGCCCCGTGATGGTCGAGGACAAGAAGATCGCCTGGCCCGCGCGGCTGTCGATCTCGAGCGACGGCATGGGCAACTCGCTCGAGCACGTCCGCAAGATCATGGGTCAGTCGATGGAGTCGCTGATCCACCACTTCAAGCTGGTGACCGAGGGCTTCGCCGTGCCGTCAGGCCAGGTGTACGCCACCGTCGAGTCGCCGCGCGGCGAGCTGGGCTACCACATGGTGTCTGACGGCGGCACCCGTCCGATGCGGGTGCACGTGCGTGACCCAAGCTTCGTGAACCTGCAGTCCATGCCAGCGATGTCGGAGGGCGGCATGGTCGCCGACGTGATCGCGGCCGTGGCCTCGCTCGACCCCGTGATGGGAGGGTGCGACCGGTGACCGAGTCCACCGAGGTGTTCGACGCCGACATCCACGCCAAGGCGGCCGAGATCATCGGCCGCTACCCGGTTGCCCGCTCGGCGCTGTTGCCGATGCTGCACCTGGTGCAGTCGGTGCAGGGCTACGTCAGCCAGGAGGGCATCTCCTTCTGCGCAGAGCAGCTCGACCTCACCGACGCCGAGGTCAGCGCGGTCGTGACGTTCTACACCATGTACAAGCGCAAGCCATGCGGCGAGCATCTGGTCAGCGTGTGCACCAACACGCTGTGCGCAGCGATGGGCGGGGACGCGATCTACAAGAAGCTGGCCGGGCACCTCGGCGAGAACGGCACGCCGCTCGGGCACGAGCAGACGTCCGGCACGCCGGGCGAGCAGGGCTCGATCACGCTCGAGCACGCCGAGTGCCTCGCCGCCTGCGACCTCGCGCCCGTGCTGCAGGTCAACTACGAGTACTACGACAACCAGACCGAGCAGAGCGCCGTCGAGCTGGTCGACGCGCTGCGCAAGGGCGAGCGGCCGCAGCCGACGCGCGGCGCGCCGCTGACCGACCTGAAGTCCGCCGAACAGCAGCTCGCCGGATTCTTCCCCGACGAAGAGCAGTTCACCGCCGACGTCGACGGCCCTTCGGCCGCAGAGGAGACGCTGCGCGGGGCGACGCTCGCGCAGGACAGGGGTTGGGTTGCCCCCGCGATGCGCGACGAGGAGGCGAACCATGGCTGATCCGATCACGCCGGTGCTCACCAAGCGCTGGCTCTCGCCGAACTCATGGCGGCTGTCAACCTACGAGCAGCTCGAGGGCTACACCGCCATCAAGAACGCGCTGCGCAAGCCGCAGGAGCAGATCGTCGCGCTGATCAAGGACGCTGGTCTGCGCGGCCGTGGCGGCGCTGGCTTCCCGGCAGGCGTGAAGTGGTCGTTCATGCCGCAGACGTCAGACCCCGCACGGCCGCACTACCTGGTGATCAACGCCGACGAGGGCGAGCCGGGCACGTGCAAGGACATCCCGCTGATGATGGCGGACCCGCACTCGCTGATCGAGGGCTGCATCATCGCCTCGTACGCGATGCGGGCGAACCACTGCTTCATCTACGTGCGCGGCGAGGTGCTGCACTGCATCCGCAGGCTGCACGCGGCCGTCCGCGAGGCCTACGACGCCGGGTACCTGGGCAATGACATCCTCGGCTCCGGCTTCGACCTCGACATCACGGTGCACGCCGGTGCTGGCGCCTACATCTGCGGCGAGGAGACCGCCCTGCTCGACTCGCTTGAGGGACGTCGTGGCCAGCCCCGGCTGAAGCCGCCGTTCCCCGCGGCTGCCGGGCTCTACGCCAAGCCGACCACGGTCAACAACGTCGAGACCATCGCGACGGTGCCCTACATCGTAAACGGCGGCTCGGACTGGTTCCGGGAGATGGGCACCGAGAAGTCGCCCGGCCCGAAGATCTACTCCGTGTCGGGCCACGTCGAGAACCCCGGCCAGTACGAGGCCCCGCTCGGCACAACGCTGCGGGAGCTGCTCGAACTGGCGGGTGGCATGAAGGACGGCGTTCCGCTCAAGTTCTGGACGCCTGGCGGGTCGTCCACGCCGCTGCTCACCGCGGACCACATGGACGTCCCGCTCGACTTCGAGGGCGCTGCGGAGGCCGGGTCGATGCTCGGTACCACCGCGATCATGGTGTTCAACGAGACGGTGTCGGTGCCGTGGGCTGTCATGAAGTGGACGCGGTTCTACGAGCACGAGTCCTGCGGCAAGTGCACGCCGTGCCGCGAGGGCACGTTCTGGCTCGCCCAGGTGCTTGAGCGGATGGTCGAGGGCCGAGGCACCGAGGAGGACATCGACACCATGCTCGACGTCTGCGACAACATCCTCGGCCGGTCGTTCTGCGCGCTCGGCGACGGCGCGGTCAGCCCGATCGAGAGCGGCATCAAGTACTTCCGCGACGAGTTCCTCGCGCTGTGCGAGGACAACAAGGCCAAGCAGTCCGATTCCGCGTTGGTGGGAGCGTCCGCATGACCACGCTAGTTGCGTCATTCACCTCGCCGAGTGCACTGCAAGCGTCATTCACCGCGCCCGGCCGGGAGGTGCCAGCATGACGACCGAAGACCTGCTTGCAGGGTCGAGCAAAACCACCGCGCCCGAAGAGACCGAGACCGAGGTGCCGGAAGGCCACGTCAAGCTGGTCGTCGACGGCGAGGAGGTCGTCGCGCCGGAGGGTGAGCTGCTCATCCGCACCGCCGAGCGGCTGGGCACCGTGATCCCGCGCTTCTGCGACCACCCGCTGCTCGACCCGGCCGGCGCGTGCCGCCAGTGCCTTGTCGAGGTGGAGATGAACGGCCGCCCGATGCCGAAGCCGCAGGCGTCCTGCACGATGACCGTCGCAGACGGCATGGTCGTCAAGACGCATCGGACCTCCCGCGTCGCGGAGAAGGCGCAGGAGGGTGTGATGGAGCTGCTCCTCATCAACCACCCGCTCGACTGCCCGGTCTGCGACAAGGGCGGCGAGTGCCCGCTGCAGAACCAGGCGATGGCGCACGGCCGGTCGACATCTCGATTTGTTGACACCAAGCGCACGTTCCCGAAGCCGTTGCCGATCTCCAGCCAGGTGCTGCTCGACCGGGAGCGCTGCGTGCTCTGCCAGCGCTGCACCCGGTTCTCCGAGCAGATCGCCGGTGACCCGTTCATCGATCTGCTCGAGCGCGGCGCGCACCAGCAGATCGGCACCGCCGAGACCGCCGACATCTTCGACATGGCGTCCACGACGTCGAGCGGCACGCCGTTCCAGTCGTACTTCTCCGGCAACACCATCCAGATCTGCCCGGTCGGCGCGCTGACCTCGGCGGCGTACCGCTTCCGATCCCGGCCTTTCGACCTGGTGTCCTCGCCGAGCGTGTGCGAGCACTGCTCGTCCGGCTGCGCGCTGCGGACCGACTTCCGGCGCGGCAAGGTGATGCGTCGCCTCGCTGGCGACGACCCGGACGTCAACGAGGAATGGTCCTGCGACAAGGGTCGGTTCGCGTTCCGCTACGCCAACGCTGCCGACCGCATCCGCAGGCCGCTGCTGCGGGACGACTCCGGTGAGCTGGTCGAGGCGTCCTGGACCGAGGCGCTGCGCCGTGCGGCCGACGCGCTGGTGGCCGCTCGCGACGGCAACGGCGCCGGCGTGCTCACCGGCGGCAGGCTCACCGTCGAAGATGCCTACGCCTACACCAAGTTCGCCCGGATCGCGTTGCGCAGCAACGACATCGACTTTCGCGCGCGGGCGCACTCCGCGGAGGAGCTGGAGTTCCTGGCGTCCTCGGTCGTCGGCACCACGCCGGAGCACGTCAGCTACGCCAGCCTTGAGAAGGCGCCCGCCGTGCTGTGCGTGGCGTTTGAGCCGGAGGACGAGTCGCCGATCGTCTTCCTGCGGCTGCGCAAGGCCGCCCGCGACAAGGGCACCAAGGTGTTCCACATCGGACAGTGGACGACGTCCTCCGTGCGCAAGACGCTCGGTGAGCTGCTCGCGTGCCAGCCGGGCGGCGAGGCCGCCGCCGTCGACGGCATCGCCGACCACGCGAAGGACCTCGACGCCGCGCTGTCCTCCGACGGCGCGGTCGTCCTCGTCGGCGAGCGGGCGGCCGAGGTGCCTGGGCTGTTCGGCGCCGTCCAGCGGCTCGCGGAGCGCACCGGCGCCCAGGTCGCGTGGGTGCCGCGCAGGGCAGGGGAGCGGGGCGCGCTCGAAGTGGGCGCGGTCCCGACGCTGCTGCCCGGCGGCGCCCCGGTCGCCGACGCCGACGCGCGCCGCGCGCTGGAGACGTCGT
The DNA here is from genome assembly GCA_009377385.1 of Actinophytocola sp. GTDB lineage: Bacteria > Actinomycetota > Actinomycetes > Mycobacteriales > Pseudonocardiaceae > Haloechinothrix_A. The sequence goes on along the minus strand of WHUD01000043.1, from coordinate 2,439 downwards.
GGGGCCTCGACGCGGGCACGTTGCCCGCCGAGCCGGGCCGCGACACCGCGGCGATGCTGGCCGCGGCCGCGTCCGGTGAGCTGGACGCGCTGGTCGTCGCGGGCGTCGACCCTGACGACCTGCCCGACCCCGCCGCCGCTCGCAACGCCTTGGCCAACGTCGGGTTCGTGCTCAGCCTCGAGATGCGGCCCAGCGCGGTCACCGAGCACGCCGACGTCGTCCTGCCGATCGCGCCGGTCGACGAGAAGACCGGCACGTTCCTCGACTGGGAGGGCCGCGAGCGGCCGTTCACCGTGACGCTGGAAGGCACCGGCGCGCTGCCGGACTGCCGCGTCCTCGACACCCTCGCCGTCGAGATGAACGCGGACCTCTTCACCCAGACAGCGCAGGCGGCGTGGGCGGACTTCGACCGGGCGCGTGTGCCGAAGGGCACCTTCGGTACACCGGACGTGCCGAAGGTGCCCTTCGGCACACCCCCCGCACCCGCCGACGCCGTCCGGCTCGCCACCTGGCGGCAGCTCATCGACAACGGGTCGCTGGAGGCGGACGAGCCGCACCTAGCGGACACCGCGCGCACCCCGGTGTTGCGGATGTCGCGGGTCACCGCGGAGCGGCACGGCGTCACCAGGGGCGAACAGGCCACCATCAGCACCGACCGGGGCGCGCTGACGCTGCCGGTCGAGTTCGCTGACCTGCCTGACGACGTCGTGTGGGCGCCTGCCAGGTCGCCGGAGTCGATCAGGGGCGTGCTCGGTGCGGGCCATGGCGCGGGTGTGACGCTGGCAGGAGGTGCCCGATGACCAGCTTCCTCGCGCAGGCGCAGCCCGTCCTCGCGCAGGCGCAGCCGTTAAGCAGGGCGGACGTCCTCGGGGACGATCCGATCTGGCTGATCCTGATCAAGGTCGTCGCGCTGTTCGCGTTCGGCGTGCTGATGACCCTGTTCATGATCAACTGGGAGCGCAAGGTCGTCGCGCGGATGCAGCACCGCACCGGCCCGAACCGGGTCGGCCCGAACGGCTGGCTGCAGTCGCTCGCGGACGGCATCAAGCTCGCGTTCGCCGAGGAGATCATCCCGGATGGGGCCGACCGCAAGGTGTACTGGCTGGCGCCGGTGATCTCCGCGACGCCCGCGTTCGTGGCGTTCTCGGTGTTGCCGTTCGGCCCGCAGGTGTCGATCTTCGGGGAACAGACTTACCTGCAACTGGTGGACCTCCCGGTCGGCGTGCTGGTGGTGCTGGCGGCGTCCGCGGTCGGCGTGTACGGCATCGTGCTCGGCGGCTGGGCGTCCGGTTCGCCGTACCCGCTGCTCGGCTCGCTGCGCTCGGCGGCGCAGGTGATCTCCTACGAGATCGCGATGGGCCTCGCGCTGGTCGCCGTCATCCTCTACGCGCAGTCGCTGTCCACCGGCGAGATCGTCGACGCCCAACAGGGCGGCTGGTTCGCGCTGCTGCTGTTGCCGAGCTTCATCATCTTCGTTGTCTCGATGGTCGGCGAGACCAACCGCGCCCCGTTCGACCTGCCTGAGGCGGAGTCGGAGCTGGTCGGTGGCTTCCACACCGAGTACAGCTCACTGAAGTTCGCGCTGTTCTTCCTCGCCGAGTACGTCAACATGGTGGTGCTCTCCGGTTTCGCCGTCACGCTCTTCCTCGGCGGCTACATGGCACCGTGGCCGCTGTCCGCGATCGGCGGCGGCGTGCTCAACACCGGCTGGTGGCCGATCCTCTGGTTCGTCGGCAAGATGCTGCTGTTCCTGTTCCTCTACATCTGGCTGCGCGGGACGCTGCCGAGGTTCCGCTACGACCAGTTCATGCGGCTCGGCTGGAAGGTGCTCGTGCCTGCCAGCCTGGTGTGGATCGTGATGATCGCGGGCGTGCGGGCCATCAACACCTCGACCGACGTCACCACCGGCCAGAAGGTGATCTTCGGCGCGGTCGCGATCCTGCTGATCGTGCTGCTGAGCCTGCTGATCCCGGAGCGCCGCGTCGAGGACGACGACGGCGTGCCCACCACCGGTGGCGGATACCCGCTGCCGCCGCTCGACCTCGAAGTGCCCACATCGACGCCGCGTCAGGTCGCGCTGGAGAAGGCCGAGCGCAGGCGCAAACGGGCCGAGGTCGGTGCCGCCACCACCCGCAAGGAGGCCGACGATGTTTGATGCGCTGAAGGGGTTCGGCGTCACCTTCTCGACGATGTTCAAGAAGGTCGTCACCGAGCAGTACCCGGAGGACTTCTACCCGAGCGCGCCCCGTTACCACGGCCGCCACCAGCTCAATCGGCACCCGGACGGGTTGGAGAAGTGCGTCGGTTGCGAGCTGTGTGCCTGGGCCTGCCCCGCCGACGCGATCTTCGTCGAGGGCGGCGACAACACCGAGGAGGCGCGCTACTCGCCGGGTGAGCGGTACGGCATGGACTACCAGATCAACTACCTGCGCTGCATCG
>WHUD01000439.1 GCA_009377385.1 Actinophytocola sp. | reverse complement strand
GGTGTAGGTGTGGACGTGCCGGTCGATGGTTCGCAGTGCGGTTCGTAGCGGTGGCGGTGCCGGCGGTGCGTCGGCAGCGATGAGCGGCCAGAGGAGTCGGTCGTGGACCTTGGTGTAGAAGATGGCCACCCGCTGGCCGTCGGCGGTGAGGTCGTAGGTGTTGGTCCGGGGCCGGCGCTCGATGAGTCTGTTGAGACGTAGCCGGGCGAGGTTGTAGCTCATCTGGTTGATGGTGTAGGGGCGCCGAGCAGATTGCTCACCTGGGCGCGGAGGCTCCGGTTGGTGAATCCGAGGGCGTTGAAACCCACACATAAGGCGCCGAGCAGGGCCATGACCCGAGGATCTCCGAACCGTAGTGCGGGCGACCTCCTGCCATCCTCGGTGAGGGTGGATTGTGCGACCCGCTCAAAGGCTGGGCTCGCAAGGACACAACCCTGCCCGACCCGTTCAGTATCGAGCAGGCGAGCGTTGACAGCACGTGCTTTGGCCTGCAGTTCCTCCAGATGCGGCAGGCGACGTTTGCAGATCAGGTCACCGGGATCGTTGATGACGGTCTCGATCCGCAGCGCCCGGCCGTCTTTGAGGTACTGCTTGACTCGGGAGTGCTTGTAGTCGGCGTTGACCGTCACGCCGGTGGTGTCGCGGGTGGGTGGCGTCTCACGAGCGGTGTAAACGGCTCGGGCGCGGGTTCCTCTCGTGG
>WHUD01000438.1 GCA_009377385.1 Actinophytocola sp. | reverse complement strand
AGTCCTCATCCAGAGTTCGGCAGGCCATAAGATGGGCGTGACGAACGTCTGACGCCGAAAGGGTTGTGCGTAGAGCGATCGAATCGCATCATTGGTCGCCGCACGCAGCTCCGGTCTGGAAAATCAGGCGGAACTTGCCGATTTGCACCTCGTCACCCACATCGAGTACAGCCTCGTCTACCGGTTGGCGGTTGACGTAGGTGCCGTTGAGGCTGCCGACGTCTATGACGACGAACTCACCATCCTCGCCACGGTGGAATTCCACATGTCTACGCGACACCGTGACGTCGTCAAGGAAGATGTCGCTATCCGGATGGCGGCCCGCACTGGTGATCTCCCTGTCCAGCAAGAACCGCGAACCGGCGTTCGGGCCACGTTTGACCACCAGGAGGGCGGAGCCGACAGGCAGGGCCTCGATGCCGGGCGCGGGTGGTTTTTGATCGGGAAACTCCGGTGTTTCGGCGTCCGCCCGAAAGTCTGGTCGAAAGACGGAGGTCCGCTCCCCAGGCCGGTCTGGAGGACGGTGGGGCTCGTCGTTCGTGCTCACCCGAGGTCTCCTTACGAGCCGACGTTCTCTCCTGACTCGACTTCTGAGACTGTCACAGTATCGTGGAACCGCAACCCACCCGAGGGGTTCCTCGTTCGCAAGGTGTTACGGGGTCAACTCGCAGGGTAGGCGACTGCATGTGACCAACCAACCGG
>WHUD01000437.1 GCA_009377385.1 Actinophytocola sp. | reverse complement strand
GAACCGACATATCGAGCGTCAATTTCCTTGGCTCAGCAGGACTTCACGTCGGAGTGTATTCAAGCCCGCAACGCAGGTGTCGAGATTTTTAGTGTCGTGGCCGATCCGAATACGGTCCAACGTGTCGCAGCGTCGTGCCAGCGACAAAATTACGAGCCGCAGTACCTGCAACCAGGCGCGACCGTGGATGCGGAGACCGTATCCCAGCCGGGACTGCAAAACGCACTCGTCCAGGCATTTATGTTCCCCTTCGCCGGTGTCTCGACGCCTGCGGTAAACGACTTCAAAAAAACCTGGGAACGGTACGGTGGTGCAAAAAATCCGGGGCCTCCCGCTACCCAAGGCTGGGCGGCATCCAAGATTTTTGAAACCGCCGCAAAAGCGGCTGGAGACGACCTTAGCCGGAAGACACTCGTCAACCAGCTCTACAAATTTGACGACGAAACTTTTAACGGGCTCACGGTTCCGCTGAGCTACGGATCGAAAGGCACGGAAGACGCGTCTTGCGTCTTCTACCTGAGAGGTCGCGAGGGTAAGTGGAATGCGCCCAACGGTAACGAACCTATCTGTTGGTGAGGTGTCCGGATTGAGACGCCTCGGGGAGCGGATGAAATTCTCCACAAGACACACAGTCACGCTCCGGTGGAAGTACTAAGAAGAACATAACTTTCTGGATACAGTGAGCGTTTCGCGACGGAATTC
>WHUD01000436.1 GCA_009377385.1 Actinophytocola sp. | reverse complement strand
GGATCTCCCGGCCGACCTCGTGGAACCCGTGGCCCAGCCCGCCAACGGCCTCGATGCGATCCTCCCACCCGTAGGCGCAGATTGTTGCTTCGTCAATTGCGCGGTGGATGCGGCGCAACTCTTCGATGCCGTCGTCGACGCAGTGCGGGTCAAAGACCAGGTTGTAGGTCTTGGTGAGGCCGGTCTGCCGAGCCAGCATCACGCTTCGGCGGAAGGTGTCGAGGCGGTCGCCGAGCTGGCGGAGGCGCACGACCGTCCGGTGCGCGAGGGGAGGGTCCGCTACAAGGGCACCGAGCCGGTGCCGGTGATGCCGCGCGCCGGCCGCGGCATCGACCGCGCCGCCGCGACGGCACGGATCACCGACGCCTTTCCCACGGCCGACACCGTGCAGCTTCCGGTCGAGAAGAAGGAGCCGAAGAGCACAGCCGCCGAGGTCCGCAAGGTCGCCGCCAAGGAGGCGCGCACCGCGGTGTCCGCCCCGGTGCGGCTCGGCACGGGCAAGACCAAGCTCTCGGTGTCGGAGGAGGCGCTCGCCGCCAACACGGAGTTCGTCGCCGCCTCGTCGGGAAAGCTGAAGCCGAAGGTCGACGGCCGCGGCCTCGCCAGGGACATCGGTTCCGAGCTGGCGCGGCTGGAGACGAGGTCGAGGAACGCGACGATCGCGGTGCACGACGACGAGCCGACGATCACGCCCTCGAAGGCCG
>WHUD01000435.1:437-707 GCA_009377385.1 Actinophytocola sp. | reverse complement strand
TTCCGTTCTTTTGGACCGATCAATACGGCAAGAGGGTTCAGCTCGTGGGGTCGCCGTCGCTGTCAGATGACTTCTGTGTCGTGGAAGGGTCCTTCGCGCAGGGTCGCATGATCGCCGAGTACCGCCGCCATGGCTCGATCTCCGGGATGGTCCTGGTGAACGCGCCCGATCGGTTGGCCACCGCTCGAGCGGCTTTGGCCTCCTCATCTGTGGTCGCCTGAGCCTCGATCCAACTCGTCGCCGAGGTCGTCGTGGGCGAGCTTGCCACGT
>WHUD01000435.1:0-427 GCA_009377385.1 Actinophytocola sp. | reverse complement strand
AATGAATACCCCTGATACGGGTATTCAGCTTAAAGGGGGTCTCCATCTTGGTGCCCCTGGGCCAAGTATGTGCCGCCTGGGCACAAGATGTCGGGCCCGCTCACGTGGGAGCCACTACCCCCGGTCCAGGCCTCGTTGAGGGGTACCTAAATGGAGACCCCCCTTCAGCTTAAAGGGGGTCTCCATTTAGATACCCTTAGGTCGTGGAGCCGAGCAAGGTCATGTCGGGGCGGGACTACCCGCGGTCCTACGCACAGCTTCGCGCCTGGTTCGACGAGGACTGGAAGTGCCGGGACTACCTGGACTGGCTGCGCTGGCCGGACGGGTTCGTCTGCCCGCACTGCACGTGCCGTGCGGGATGGCGGCTGGCCGATGACCGTTGGAAGTGCGGCGGCTGCGATCGCAAGGTCTCCGCGACCGCCGGCAC
>WHUD01000434.1 GCA_009377385.1 Actinophytocola sp. | reverse complement strand
TATACGCATACCCCAGTATCTCAGATAGAAAGAAACTTTTCTATCGCGACACTAGATACACGCTCGCTTGCTTGCATCTCCAATCTCGGTAGGTCAGATTGGGAGACGCTATGGACGACGCTGAGAACTTGGCTGGCGATGTGTATCTCGAGGCGAAGTTCGCAGAGCTGCGCGCTGCCATAGGCCGCTTGGACGACGATGGCATCATTCGGGTGATCGATCATGTTCGTGAGGAAGCTGGCAAGACGACAGCGCGCGACCTCGTTTCCGAGTTGCTACGGGCTGCCCATAGCGGCCTCACGGACCCCGTCAACGCCGAGTGCATCACAATGGCGTTGGCTCGCTATAGCCACGACGATGAGAGTCGCTAATTTTCAATGAGAACCCAGCTACGTCCCACAACTAAGAAGTCAGCTCAACGATGGACCAGGCTACGGTCAGTTCTCTTCGTCGATGTAGGCCATCATGATGCTCATGACGTCGTCGGCGGCGTGGTGCATCTCGTAAACGCTGTCGAGCTGGAGAACCTCACCGCGCTCTACGGTGCCCAGGTCTTGACCGCGACACAGACTCATCGACTCGATATGACCCATATACGCTGGGTCAGTGCCGTAACCGGCTTTAGAGGTGCACACGTGCTGACCGGTACTGGCGTTCGACAGTGTCAGCGACCGGCCACCGTCATGCAGATGTCCACCAGCCGCCTT
>WHUD01000433.1 GCA_009377385.1 Actinophytocola sp. | reverse complement strand
GCAGCGTCCGCTCGCTGCCGATCCGCCGGCCCAGCACGACCGTGCCGGTGGCCAGCAGACCGAAACACACCAGCGGCAGCGTGGTGAGCAGGCTCACCGCGCCGCGGCTGAGCTCGAGGTCGTGCCGGATGTCGGGCATCAGCGGCCCGGTCGCCACGAGCGCGGCGCGCATGTTGAACGCGATCAGCACGACCCCTGCGACGGTCAACCACGCGCTCGGCTCCCCGCGCCGCGCCCACGGTCGTGCCAACTCGCCGACCCGTTCCATCCGGGTGGTCAACCGGCCGTGTGCCGCCGCGGCATGCGGACCAGCCGCCCCTGCGGCGTCACCGCGAAGTCGTGCTGCAGTGTGGGGTACGGGTCGTCCGCGGCCTCGGCGAGCCGGGCGGCAATGGCCCTGGCGGACTCCTCCACGGGCGTGGCCAGCCGCTCCGGGTCGACCCGCGCGGTGTGCACGACCACGCCGACGGCGGCGAGCGGTTTCCGTTCCCCGTCGAGGATCGGGGCGGCGACGGAGCACGAGCCGAGCGTCATCTCCTCGCGGGTGACGGCGTACCCGCGGCACCGCACCGCGGTGAGCTCGCGGCGCAGCCGCCCTGGTTCGACGATGGTGTACGCGGTGGGCCGCTCGAGCGCGCGGCTCAGGTAGTGCCGCAGGAACTGCGCGTCGGTGAAGGCGAGCAGCGCCTTGCCGACGCCCGTGGCGT
>WHUD01000432.1 GCA_009377385.1 Actinophytocola sp. | reverse complement strand
GCGAACCTCGACTGTCCCGGCTCGTCGTGCCTCGCCACCATCGGTGGGATCGCCAAGACCTCGAATTCGAGGCCGACCTTGTCGCCGGTCGGGCCCCCGCCGCCGAATCGGCGGTAGGTCCGTCGCCGCAGTCATCGCAACCCTCCCAGGTAGTTGACGTGTCACCTACATGATGCGGTAACATGGGTGACGTGTCAACTATTCCGGAGAGATTTGATCCCGTGACCGAGACTCAGTGGCTCACCGAGCAGCAGCAGCGCGCCTGGCGCGCCTACCTGGATATGAACACTCAGCTCACCGCCAGGTTGCACCGTCAGTTGCAGGCCGACTCCGGACTGTCGCTCGCCGACTTCGACGTACTGGTCCAGCTGACTGACCGGGCCGAGCCGCGCATGCGGGTCGGCGAGCTTGCGGCGGCCCTGCAGTGGGAGAAGAGCCGCCTCTCCCACCACCTGGCCCGCATGCAGCGTCGCGGTCTCGTCGGTCGCGAGGACTGCGCGGACGATGGCCGTGGCGCCTTCGTCGTGCTCACGCCCGAGGGCCGGAGCGCGATCGAGGAGGCCGCCCCGGCCCATGTCGACACGGTGCGTGATCTGGTCTTCGACCAGCTCACGACGGCTCAGGTCCGTTCCCTGGCCACCATCGCCGACCGGGTTCTCGGCCGTCTGCACGACACGTCCTGAGACCGGGAATTCGGCATCCACATCG
>WHUD01000431.1 GCA_009377385.1 Actinophytocola sp. | reverse complement strand
TTGTCCTATCCAGAGCCGATCCGACACGACCGACACGCTTGCTCAAGGCCTAGTGCTAGACGACGGCGCCGTCGTCGGGGCCGGTGCCGTCCTGCTGCGGGTCGCGCATGCGGACGACGTGGGTGACGATGCCGCCGACGAACCCGGCCACCGCCAACACGATCGCCCATCCGGGCATCCGCCAATCGAGGATGAAACCGGCGGTCGGGTAGGCGATCGCGGCGAGCATCACCAGCCAGGCGAGCTTGGTCCAGAGGTCTCCCTTGGGCAGCGGCGGCGGCTCGGGCGGGACGAAGTGGTCGTCGTCGAGATCCGCCGGCTGCTCGTCGTCGTCCAGCGAGACGATCGACACCTTTGCCCGTTTCCTGCCGGACGGGGAGTCGGTCGCCTCGTCGGTGCTGTCGCCGTCGGCCTCCGCGTTCTCCGTGTCCACGTTCTCCGCCTGCGGCCAGGACGGGTCACCGTCGTCGTCGCGGTGGAAGTCCGCGACCAGGCGCTGCCAGGCGTCGTCGACCGACTCGGCCGGTGTCTCCTTGGCCGGTGTCTCCTCGGCCGGGTCGTCCGGCCCGTTGTCCCTTTCCACGGTGATCGACCCTCCTCACTGGCCAGTCGCCGCCGCCCCCGCGGCCTCGTCCCGTCTACTGTCTCGCGCCTCCAGTGTGCCTGCCGAGGAACTCCACCGACTCGGCGAAGATCATCGGCGCGTCGT
>WHUD01000430.1 GCA_009377385.1 Actinophytocola sp. | reverse complement strand
GGCATAACGATCGTCCGCGGCGTCCGGCGTACCAGCCCGGCGTCGACGACGGCGTGCACCACCTCCGGAAGTGAGAACGCCAGCAGCGCCTTGCCCACAGCCGTGCAGTAGGTGGGCATCCGACCACCCACCCGGGACGGCAGCTCAGGCCCGCCTCGGCCCGCCAGCTTCTCGATGTAGACCACCTCGAGGTCGTCGAGGACGGCCAGGTGGACCGTCGCGCGGGTGGCAGCCCACAGGTCCTCCAGGTAGGGCAGGGCCGCCTCGCGCAAGTCCCGCTGGGCGGGGGCGAGTTGACCGAGCTCGAACAACCTCATGCCGAGGCAGATGCCGGTCTGGGTGCGTTCCAGAATCCCCCAGCTCGACAGCTCGACCACCAGCCGATGCACGGTCGGCTTGGGCAGCCCCGTGCGCCTGGTGAGCTCGGCCAGGCTCATCTCGGCATCGCTGGCCTCGAACGACGTGAGGATCGTCAGCGCTCTCGCCAGCACCGACTTCGGGCCCTCGTCTCGGTGAGTGGAATGCACGCGGCCATCATGCCCGACGGGAGTGCGAGAGTCGAGAGCCGCGCGAGTGTGGCGAACCAGCACATAACGGTCGAATGACAGCACACAGATGGGCCCGTCAGTGTTCGGGGCATCGAGGGCAAGGGAGCGCGTTGACTCATCAAAGATGCCCGCGTAGCGGCTTCGTTGCCTCATGAGGGAAT
>WHUD01000042.1 GCA_009377385.1 Actinophytocola sp. | reverse complement strand
CTCGGGCGGCCCGGTGACCCAGATGCTGACCCCGCCCGGCGGCGCATCGACCCGCCATGGCAACAGCTCGTTCAGCGCGTCGCGCAGCGCGTACCACTTGCGTTGCAGTTGCGTCCTGCGCCTGCGGACGGTGCGGTGGTACTGGCCGCCGTCGATGAGCAGCGACATCGCCCGCTGGGTGTGGCCTGCCGCGTGCCGCACCCGGTACCGGCGCTGGTTGCGCAGCTCGCGGATCAGCTCCGGCGCCGCGACCAGGTACCCCAGCCGCAGGCCGGGCGCGAGGAACTTGGAGAAGGTGCCCAGGTAGATCACCCTGTCGCTGCCCGGCAGCGCCTTCAACGCCGGGGTGGGACTGCCCTGGTACCGGAACTCACTGTCGTAGTCGTCCTCGATCAGCAGCGTGTCGGACTGCCTCGCCTGCGCGAGCAACTGCTTGCGGCGACCGATCGACAGCGTGACGTTGGTGGGGCTGTGGTGGCTCGGCGTCAGGTGCAGCAGCTCGATCCCGCCCAGCCCGGCTGGCGGGATCAGCCCCGCGCCGTCGACGGGGAACGGCGCGAGCAGCGCGCCAGCGCGGGAGAAGATGTGGCGGGCATCGAGGTAGCCGGGATCCTCGACGCCGACGGTGTCTCCCTCCCGCAACAGGCTGGAAGCGAGCAGGTCGAGGCCCTGCTGCGAACCGAGAGTGATCAGCACCTGGTCCGGCTTCGCCTCGATGCCGCGTGTCGGCAGCACCTCCCGGCACAGCGCGTCGACCAAGTACGGGTCGTCCTCGTCGATGCCGTCGCGCAGGCTGTAGTGCAGGTGCGGCGGCTCGAGCGCCTCCCGCAGCGCGCGGGCCCACGCCAGCCGGGGGAACGACTCCACCTCGACCTGGCCCGCGACGAACGGGTACGGGTAGCGGTGCCAGTCGGACACCTTCGCGATCTCCGGGATGCGGGTGTCCGGCCAGTGCCGCACCCGGCTTGGCCAGTCGATGACGTCCGGCGACGTCGGCTCGCCGGTCTCATAGGTCAGGTGCGAGAGCATCTCCGGGTTGACGACGAGGCCACTGCGCGGACGCGGCTCGACGAAGCCCTCCGCGATCAGCTCCTGGTAGGCGGTGTTGACGGTGTTACGGGAGATGCCGAGTTCGCGGGACAGCTCACGGGACGACGGCAGCGGCAGGTACGGATTGAGCGCGCCGGAGGCGATGGCGTGCTCCAGCGCCTTGCGGAGCTGCTGGTACAGCGGCTCCGCCGCGTCCCGGTCGAGCGCGATGAGGGTGCGTCCCATGGCGCCCATTCTCTCCCGATGTGGGCCGGATCACCCAAGAACCGCGAGCGAGACGTAGCCGGTGACGCCGATGAGCAGCGTCGCGCCCAGCCCGAGCAGCAGCGCACGCGGGCCGGTGCGCAGCAGCGCCCGCAGCCGCACCCCGCAGCCGAGGCCGAACAGCGCGCCCGCGAGCAGCAGCGAGGTGACCGTGCCCGCGACGTCGAGCGCGACGTCTGGCAGCAGGCCCGTGCTGCGCACGCCGATCATGGCGAGGAACCCGAGCACGAACAGCGGGACAAGCGGTGGCGTGCGGCCCGACGTCACGCGCTCGCGCCGTTCCCGCACGCTCACGCCTGCCACCAACGGCGCGAGCAGCACCACCCGACTGAGCTTGACCACGGCGGCGGTGGCCACTGCCCCCGCACCTGCCGGCGAGGCCGCCGCGACGACCTGCGCGACCTCGTGCACCGACACCCCGGCCCACGAGCCGAGTGCCTCGCCGTGCAGGCCGAGCAGCGGCCCGGCGAGTGGCACGGCGACGATGGCGAGGCTGCCGTACAGCGTGACCAGCGCGATCGCGGTGGCGACGTCGGAGTCCTTGCGTCGCACGACGCCTTCCATCGCCGCGATCGCCGACGCGCCGCAGATCGAGAACCCGGTGGCGACCAGGATCGTGAGGCCGCGCGAGACGCCGAGCACCCTGCCAAGCCACTGCGTGCCGACGAATGTGACCGCGACGGTGAGCGCGATGGCCAGCAACGTGCCAGCGCCGAGGCCGAGCACCTGGTCGACGGCGAGTTGCAGGCCGAGCAGCACCACCCCCACCCGCAGCATCCTGCGGGTGGCCCACTCCAGCCCCGGCCGCGCGGTCCGTGGCAGCAGCGGGGTGTTGCCGACGACAACGCCCAGCACGACGGCGACGGTGAGCGCGCTCAGCGCGGGCGCCACCGCGGCGATCCCTGCCGCCGCTGCGATCCCGGCGCCCGCGAGCAGTAGTCCCGGCAGCAGGCGGGTCGGCTGACGGCCGGGCGCCTGGGGGCGCGCGGACGTCTGCGTGTCGTTGGTGGTGGTCATGGCTTCCACGGTCGGGGAAGCGCGGGTGCTCCGGTAGCCGTCGATCGCGCATGAGGTCATACCCTGTGGCTATGACACCGGACCTTGAGTCGCTGCGGCTGCTTGTGCTCGTCGACGAGCTGGGCAGCATGGGCAAGGCCGCCGCCGCGCTCGGCATCGCGCAGCCATCGGCGAGCAAGCGGCTGACGACGTTGGAGCGCAGGCTCGGCCTTGTGCTGGTTGACCGCACCCGGCGGGGCTCGGCGTTGACGCCGTCAGGCCGGGTGGTGTGCGGCTGGGCGCAGCGCGTGCTCAGCGAGCTGGACGGCCTGCTGACCGGCGCCGAAGCGCTGCGCACCCGGCGCGACGCGGAGCTGCGGGTCGCGGCCAGCATGACCATCGCCGAACACCTGGTACCGACGTGGATCGGCGAGCTGCGCAAGAGCCAGCCGGAGCTGTACGTCGGACTGCGGGTGACCAACTCGGTCAACGTGGGCGAGCTGGTCCGTAACGGCGAGGTCGACGTCGGCTTCGTGGAGTCTCCGTCGGCGCCAAGCGGGTTGTCGACCAAGCGGGTCGCCACCGACCGGCTGCTCGTGGTTGTCGCGCCGTCACATCCTTTCGCGCGGCGGCGCGCGGTGAGCACCGCGGAGCTGGCGGGGGAAGGCCTTGTGGTGCGCGAACCGGGGTCGGGCACCAGGGAGACCCTGGAGCAGGCGTTGCAGCGTGCCGACGTCGGCGAGCTGACGCCGCTTGTCGAGTTGGGGTCGGCAGCGGCGGTGCGCGGCGCGGTCATCGCGGGCACCGGGCCGGCCGTGATGAGCGAGCTGGCGGTGGCAGGCGACATCGCAGAAGGCAGGCTGATCGACGTCGCGGTGACAGATCTCGATCTGCGACGCACATTCCGCGCGGTGTGGCCCGGTGGCCGCAAACTGATCGGTCCCGCCGCGAGACTGCTCACCGTGGCGGCCGCCGGAATGACATGACAGCGTTGTCACCACCAATTCTCGCCAACAATTTCACCCCAATGGGTATCGCTCATTCCCTCCCTGCGAGCAACCTTCGAAAATTCACCATCCACACCATGAAATCTGGCCCTGTTGTCCGAATTGCGACTCTTGTGGCATTCATGGCGCCGTTGCGATGAAAGCGTGAACGCCGTCACCCACACCACCAGGTTTTCCCCCGCAACCCAGCGACATCTGACCACGTTCCGTGTGCGCTACCAGCGGATAAGCGCACAGTGTCAGCAGTTCGAATGAATAGTAGTTATGCACTGGGTATATTTAACGGACCTATTCGGGCCATCGTGGACCACTTTATTGTGATTCGACATCACGATCGACGTAGAGGTATCGCGCCAGAAATCGAACGTGGGTACGTTCGGTCTTGGGCAAGCAATACCCGTTGACTCGCCCCGATACGGATTCTCAACAAAGGAGCGTGCACCTACCATGAAAAAGGTTGGATTCGTCGCCGCGTCAGCGATCGGCCTCTCGGTGATCTTCGGTGGCACCGCACAGGCCGCGCCCGCGGAGAACAATGTCGATGCTCCCGGGGGCGACGAGATCACCTACGCGGACGCCTTCCACCAGTTCAACGAAGGCGGCGGCGCGCTGGGCTACGGTGCTGCCTCGCTGGTGTCGAGTGCCTACACCGGCATCGCGCTGACCCCGGCTCTCGTTGCGGGTTCCTTCGACAACTGAGACCACGTGACGACGCGGGCCCCGGCTTCGTGCCGGGGCCCGCGTCATGTCCGGACATCTCCGTCACGGGTACGTTGGAGCGCATGGCTGAGATTCCCTCGATCACTCTGAACAACGGCGTCGACATGCCGCAGGTCGGCCTCGGCGTGTTCCAGGTCCCGAGCGAGCAGACCCGCGCCGCCGTGACCAGCGCGCTCGAAGCTGGCTACCGCAGTATCGACACCGCGACCGTCTACGGCAACGAGGCCGAGGTCGGCGAGGCCATCGCGCAGTCGGGCGTTCCGCGCGACGAACTGTTCGTCACCACCAAGCTGTGGAACTCCAACCAGGGGTACGACGAGACGATGCGTGCGCTCGAGGCGAGCCTGACCAGGCTCAGCATGGACTACGTCGACCTGTACCTGATCCACTGGCCGGTGCCGAAACTCGACCGCTACCAGGACACCTGGCGCGCGTTCGAGAAGCTGCACGCCGACGGCAAGATCCGCGCGATCGGCGTCTCCAACTTCAAGCCGCACCACCTCGACCGGCTCGCCGAGAGCAGCGACGTCATGCCAGCGGTGAACCAGATCGAGCTGCACCCCTACTTGCAGCAGGCCGAGTCGCGGCAGTACCACGCCGAGCACGGCATCGTCACCGAGGCGTGGGCCCCGATCGGTCAGGGCAGCGGTCTGCTGCAGGACACGACGATCGCCGGTATCGCCAGCAAGCACGGCCGTACCCCGGCGCAGGTCGTGCTGCGCTGGCACGTGCAACTGGGCAACGTGATCATCCCGAAGTCCGTCACGCCGTCGCGGATCAGGGAGAACCTCGACCTGTTCGGGTTCAGCCTCGATGACGACGACATGGCCGCCATCGGCGACCTTGATCGCGACGGGCGCATCGGGCCGGATCCGGACGTGCTGAACGTGCGCTGAGGGGTGCCACGAAGGGCATCTTGCTGACGTCTGGCGCCAGCAAGATGCCCTTCGTGGCACCAGCCGCCCGACGGCTCACCCCTGCTGGGCGATCTTCTCGCGCACCTCGTCCATGTCGACCTGACCGAGCTTGTCGATCAGCTCGTCCAGTTGCGGCGCCGACAGCGCGCCCGGCTGCGCGTAGAGCACGACGCCGTCGCGCGCCGCCACCACGGTGGGGATCGACGAGATGCCGAACGCCTGCGCGATCTCCGGCTGCGCCTCGGTGTCGACCTTGCCGAACGTGATGCCGGAGTTGGCCTCCGCCGCCCGCTCGAACACCGGCGCGAACGACCGGCATGGCCCGCACCACGAGGCCCAGAAGTCGACAAGCACGGTGCCATCCGCGCTCACGACGTCGTTGAAATTGTCCCGGGTCAGTTCGACCGTCGCCACGTCGGCTCCTTCCAGTAGATACCCCTTCGGGGTTAGAAACACCGGGCAGGCCGCCGTTGTTCCGGTCGGCGATCGCTGGCCGGAACACCCGTACGGATCAACATCAGTGCGGCAAACGGCGCAATATTCGCCACCCTAACGTGGTCCAGGTCACAGCTCCGTGACACTGTCGTTGCCGGTTCGTAATCTAAGCGAGCTCTTGCGGTGACGGGGCGCAAGAACACACGTTCCAGCGCTCGGACTCACCGCAAAGGATGACGTTTAGGCATGGCCGGTCGACATCGCGCTCCTACCCCATCGCGTGCGAAGCCGATCGCCATCGGCGTCATCGCGGTCGTCGTGATTGGCGCGGCGTTCTGGGTCGCAGGCAGCCTCGGCGCCGGCGCGGACGACCAGCCGATCGCGGCCGCGACGTTCAGCGCGCCCGCCAGCGCGCCACCGACGTCCAGCACGACAACCGCACCGTCGACATCGACATCCACGCCCGCTGAGACGTCGACGCCAACGCGACGCAGCACGTCCCGGCCCAGGACGCAGAAGCAGCAGGTCACCCGCCGTGCCCCGACGACGTCGCACAGCCACCCGACAGCGCCACCATCCCCGGCGTCGTGCTCAACCACGCTAGACGGCACCCAGCCCTACGTGGCGCAGGTCGGCAACCACCTGCTCGGCAGGTTCGACGTCAGCTCGGTGATCGGCAGGGCAGCACGCTCGGGCACCAGTGATCACCCGGCGGGCCTGGCGATCGACTTCATGGTCTCGACGCCGACCGGCGACGCGCTGGCCGACTACGTACTGGACAACCAGGCGCGGTTCGGCGTCAGGTACGTGATCTGGCAGCAGCGTTACAACGACGGCGACGGTTGGTCGTTCATGGCGGACAGGGGCAGCACCACCGCGAACCACTACGACCACGTGCATGTGTCCTTCCACTCGGGCATGGACGTCGACGTGGCGTGCTGACTCCGGCCGGATGACATCATCTACACAAGCGTCTAACCTGGTGCGCAACGGAGCCTAGGCAGGCGTACGCCGGGGAGGACGGTCATGACGCAGTCCGAGCAGGCACCAGCACCCACCGCAGAGCGCGTCGAGCACGTCGACGTCCTGATCGTCGGGGCAGGGCTGTCCGGCGTCGGGGCCGCGTGCCACCTCAAGCGGACACTGCCGCACAAGACGTTCGCGATCCTGGAGGCGCGCGAGTCGCTGGGCGGCACGTGGGACCTGTTCCGCTATCCCGGCATCCGCTCCGACTCGGACATGTTCACGCTCGGCTATCGGTTCAAGCCGTGGCCGGAGCGGGAGGCGATCGCCAACGGCCCGTCGATCCTGCGGTACGTCAGCGACACCGCCCGCGAGTACGGCGTCGACACCGCGATCCGCTACCAGCACCGCGTCGTCCGGGCGGAGTGGTCGAGCGCCGACGCCAGGTGGCTGATCACCGCAGAACGCACCGACACCGGTGAGGTCATCCAGTTGACCTGCGGGTTTCTGTTCACCTGTAGCGGCTACTACCGCTACGACCTGGGCTACTCCCCCGAGTTCCCCGGCACCGAGCGGTTCACCGGACAACTGGTGCATCCGCAGCACTGGCCCGAGGACCTCGACTACGCGGGCAAGCGCGTCGTCGTGATCGGCAGCGGCGCCACTGCCGTCACGCTGGTGCCCGCGATGGCCGACGACGCCGCGCACGTGACGATGTTGCAGCGCTCGCCCACCTACATCATCACCATCCCCGGCACGGACGCGCTCGCCAACTCCCTGCGACGTCTACTGCCCGACATGGCGGCCTATCGGCTCACCCGCTGGAAGAACGTGCTGCTCCAGATCGGCATCTACCAGCTCAGCCGACGACGTCCGAGGCTGGTGCGGTCGCTGCTGCGCAAGATGCTGCGGATGCAACTGCCGCCCGGCTACGACATCGACACCCACTTCAACCCCCGCTACAACCCGTGGGAGCAGCGGCTCTGCCTGGTGCCGGACGGCGATCTGTTCAAGGCGCTCAGCGAAGGCAGCGCGGCGATCGTCACCGACCAGATCGACACCTTCACCGAGCACGGCCTCCATCTGGCCTCGGGCGAGGAGCTCGCGGCGGACATCGTCATCACCGCGACCGGGCTGAACCTGCTGCCGTTCGGCGGCATCGACCTCGTCGTGGACGATGAACCGCTCGAGCTGCCGGACACGCTGGCGTACAAGGGCGTGATGCTCTCCGACGTGCCGAACTTCGCGTACGTGATGGGCTATACCAACGCCTCGTGGACGCTGAAGGCGGACCTCGCGTGCGAGTACGTCTGCCGGCTGCTGGCGCACATGGACACCAACGGCTACGACCGGTGCGTCCCCGAGCGGGAGTCCGACGTCGGCGAGGAACCGTTCGTCGACCTGGCGGCTGGCTACATTTTGCGCTCGCTCGACAAGCTGCCCAAGCAGGGCAGGATCGAGCCGTGGAAGCTGCGGATGAACCACCTGCGCGACACCCTCACGCTGCGCCACGGCCCGATCGAGGACCGCGTGCTGTCCTTCAGCACCGCACGGGACCGCAACACGGCCGGCGCAGCCTAGCCCCGGCCGCGCCGTGTCCCCCGTTCAGGGCGCCGTGTCCCCCGTTCCAGCCGCTGTTTCAACCTTTCTCGCTACAAGCATTGTGCTTGCTTTGCAAGTAGAATGCTGGCATGGCCACCATACACATCCGAGACATCTCCGATGATGCGGTGACGACGCTGAAGGTGCGAGCGGCGCGCGCGGGTCAGTCTCTTCAGGCATACGTCCGCCACGTGCTTGAGGCCGAGGCCGAGGCACTGACGCCGGAAGAAGCTGCAGAGCGCTCCCGCACAATCGCGGCGCGATCGACAGTCACCGCCGAGGACGTGGTCCAGGCGATCGCCGATGCGCGCGAGGCGCGCGAGTGATTGTGCTCGACACGTCCGCGCTGGTGGAGTTCCTCGTCGGCACGGACTCAGTAGCCGAGGATGTCCGCGCCGCCACACGTGGCCAACGACTCAACGCGCCACACGCCGTCGACCTGGAGTGCGCTGCGGCGCTGCGTGGGTTGGTGCTCGGGAAGAAGCTGCCAGCGGACGAGGCACGGCGTGCGCTCGAGCTGCTCGGCGAGATGAGCATCGTGCGGCATGACCACGCGCCGCTCCTGCCCCGCATCTGGGAGCTGCGGCACAACATGTGGCCCTATGACGCCGCCTACGTCGCTCTCGCCGAGAGCCTCGGTGCCGACCTGATCACCATCGACGCCAAGCTCACCGGGGTTCCCGGCTTGTCATGCACTGTGATCGACCTGCGGGGTGGCACCGCTACTCCGCCGATGCCCCGCGAGTCGTAAGCGCGAGCACCACCCCGCCCCTTGCACCACGAACGGGGGACACGACGTCGGGAACGGGGGACACGAGGTCAGGGGGTGGAGCGGGCGGCGTGGCGGGCTTGGACGGCGGCGGAGTCGGAAGCCGCCGTGGCGGCGCGGGCGTCGGCCTGGCGCTCGACGCGGTACCGCTCCACCTCCTCCTTGCGGCGGACGTCGTCCCAGCCGAGCACGTCCCCGACGACGTCGGCGGCGTGCGACGCGGCGGCGACACCCCGGTCCGGCGTCTCCATGAACACCCGCGTCCGCCGCACCAGGACGTCGTCCAGCGTCAGCGCACCCTCGTGCGCGGCGGCGTAGTGCAGCTCGGCGGCCAGATACCCCGGCGCGCCCGACACCGGCTCACCCAGCGACGGCCGGTCGGCGATAAGGTCCAGCAGCTCGGTGGTCAGCGCGCCGAAGCGGCCGAGCAGATGCTCGAGCGTCGACTCCGGCAGCCCGGACTCGGCAGCCAGCGACGTCAGCTGGTTCCGCAGCGCGGGGTAGCCGGTCGCGCCGAGGATCGGCAACCGCTCTGTCACCGACCCAGGCACTACACGACCCAGGCGAGAAGCCACAGCGTCAACGGCGTCGCGCGCCATGATCCGGTAGGTGGTGTACTTCCCGCCCACCACGGAGAACATCCCGCGCGGGCCCTCCAGCACCGCGTGGTCACGGGACAACGCGGCGGTGGCCGCAGCGCCACTGCCCTTGCCGCTGACCAGCGGCCGCAGCCCCGCATACACACCCACGACGTCCTCATAGGACAGCGGCGTGCGCAACCAGCGGTTGGCGTGACCGAGCAGGTAGTCGACGTCGGCCTTGGTGGCGGCTGGGTCGTCGCGGTCGGCGTCCCAGCGCGTGTCGGTGGTGCCCATCAGCCAATAGTCGAACCAGCGGCGGATGATGAACACGCTGTCGGACGTCTTGGCGATCATGCCGGTGGCGGAGTCGATCCGGTCGCCGGGCACGACGAGGTGGATGCCCTTCGCGGCGGTCACCGAGATGGACGACTCCCCCGCCAGCGACTGCACATCCTCGGCCCACACGCCGGTCGCACTGACCACGGTGCGGCCCCGCACGCTCACCTCGTCACCGGTATCGGCGTCGCGCACCCGCACCCCGGACACCCGGCCCGCTGACGAGCCGAACGGGGCGTTCGGCACGCATTGTGCACCGGACGCCCCGTTCGGCTCGGTGAGCACCCCGACCACTGGCGCGCGCGTCACGATCCGCGCGCCCAGGCGCGCGGCGGTGCGCGCGACGCTCATGGTGTGGCGGGCGTCGTCCACCCGGACGTCGTAGTACTGCACACCGCCGGTGACGTCGGTCCGCAGCGCGGGCATCTCCCGCAGCACACCGCGCCTGCTCAGGTGCCGGTGCCCCGCGACGCTGCGGGTGCCCGTCAGCCGCAGCAGGTCGTACAGCAGCACACCGGAGCCGATGTACGGCCGCTCCCAGCGCCGGGTGAACGGAAACAGGAACCGCTCCGGCGACACCAGGTGCGGGCACAGCCTGTCCACCATCAGGTCGCGTTCGGTCAGCGCCTCCCGCACCAGCGAGAAGTTCAGCTGCTCGAGGTAGCGCAGCCCGCCGTGGAACACCTTCCCCGAGCGGGACGACGTCCCGGACGCGAGGTCGCCCTTCTCGAACAGTGCCACCGACAGGCCCCGGCTCACGGCGTCGAGCGCGGCGCCGACGCCGGTGATACCGCCGCCGATGACGATGACATCGAACTCCTGCTCAGCTGCGTCCGCGAGGGCGGTGGCGCGCTGGGCGGGGTTGAGGCTGCTCCGGTCGCTCATCGGTCCTCCCTGCTGGCCAGCCGACGCCTGCGGTGCAGCTCGTCGGGGCGAGTGTCGATCCGCTCCGCCTCGGCGTCGGTCAGGTACACCGGCTTGCCGACGGCGAGCGCGCCCGCGAGAATCCGCGCGGCCTTCACGGTCATCTCGGTGACAGCCAGCGCCTCGCTGGTACTCGCGGCGAGCACGAAGATGCCGTGGTTGACGAGGTAGATCACCTTCGGCGGCCGGTCGTGCCGCTCAATATGCCGGTGCAGCTCGGTGCGCACCGCCCGCGCCAGCGCCAGCCCCGGGTCGGCGTAAGGCACGAGCACGGTGTGCCGCCCCATCACGACGACCTGGTCCGGGAACAGCGCACCCGCCACCAGCTCCTGCGCGCGGTCGGAACACAGGATACCGTTGACCGCCGTCGGGTGAGTGTGCGCGACGACCTCCGCCCCGGCCTCCTCCAAGCAGAGCGCGTGCAGGAGCGCCTCCATGGACGGCTTCGGCGTGTCGGCATCCAGCCGGGCGTCCAGCAGCACCCGGTTCACCAGGCTGTCGTCGGACTCCTCGGCGGCCACCAGGTCGAGCAACGGCTGGGTGCGCACCGCGACGAAGTCGGCCTCGGTGGCAGTGGCCATCTTCGATCCGCTTGCCTTGACCAGCATCTCGCCGTCGCCGGTGCGCATCGAGGTGTTGCCCTCGGCCAGCACCACGAGGTCCCGGTCGGGCTCGGCCAGGGTGCGAGTCAGGGTGACGAGGTCTGTCATAGAGCGGCCTCCTTCCATCGGCTGCGGGCGGCGGCGACGCGGGCGCGGTAGTCGGCGTAGCCCTCGGTGTAACGGGCGGCGTTCGCAGGGTCGGGCTCGATGACGTCTTCCGGCGCGGTCCACGCGGCGACGTCGACGTCGTGGCCGAGCGCCCGCGCACCAGCGATCACCGCTCCCCGCGCCCCGGACTCCGGCTGTGGGGCGAGCCGGATCGGGCGGCCCAGGACGTCGGCGAAGATCCACAACCAGCCCGCGCTCTGGGTGCCGCCGCCGCACATCGCGATGTCGCCGGTCGGGCCTGCGGCGTCGAAGCAGTGCCGGGCGGCGTAGGCAACGGCCTCACAGGTCGCCCGCACGAGGTCGGCCTTGGTGCTCTGCACGGTGATCCGGTCGAAGCTGGCCCGCGCACCGGGTTCGACGAACGGCGCCCGCTCCCCCGCAGGCGAGAAGAATGGCAGGCAGGTCACGCCGTGCGCGCCGAGTTCGCTCGCGGCGAGCAGGTCGTCCAGGGCGTCGTGGGTCTCACCGACGACGTCGAGCACCCAGTCGACGGCGGCGCAGCCCATCATCGCCAGCATCGCTCGCAGCCACTGGCCTTCCGCGCCGGTGGCGAAGGTGAGCCCGGCAGGTTCGCCGCTGGTGTCGAGCGTGTCGAGCAGCACCTGGCATGCCAGCGTGGTGCCGACGATGAGGTGTCCATCGCCCGGCGTGGTGACACCGGAGCCGAGCGCGCAGGCGGGCACGTCGAACGGTCCCGCCGTCACGGGCAGACCCTCCGGGAGACCAAGCAGCTCGGCCCCGGTACGGGTCAGCGCCCCGATCGGCAGCGGGTCCGCGATCGGCGCGAGCAGGTCCGCCCGTGTGGCCAGCCCGCACCAGGCGAGCACGTCGTGGTCGTAGTCGCGGGCGTGCGGGTCGAGGAACGGCATGGACGCATCGGAGACGTCGGTGGCGCGCACCCCGGTGAGCCGCTGCATCACCAGGTCCTTGCAGTACCCGGCGGTGGCCGCCCGGTCCAGCGACTCCGGTTCGTGCTCGGCGAGCCACGCCAAGATCGGCGCGGGCGCGCCGGGGAAGATCGCGCTGCCGGTGTGCCGGTACGTCTTCTCGACGACGTCGTTCTCCTGCCAGCGTCGCAGGATGCCAGCCGCGCGGGCGTCCATCCATGAGACCGCGGGCCGCACCGGACGCCCCTCGTCGTCGCCGAGCCAGACGCCGTCACCCTGTCCGGTGAGGCCGATGAACTCCGGCTGCTGCCCGGCTTCGGCGACGGCGGCGCGGACGACGGCGGCGACCGAGCGCAGGATCTCGTCGGGGTCCTGCTCGAACCAGCCCTCGGCGGGGTTGCTCATGCCGGTCTGCTGCCGCTGCACCGCTCGCAGTGCTCCGGCTTTGTCGAAAACGGCGGCCTTGGTGACGGTGGTGCCGATGTCGATGCCGAGATACATCACACCTCCCGGAGCACGGCCGGGTTGGCGCAGTTCGCCAGCGGCTCGCCCCGCACCCAGCGTCCCACCTCTGCAGCGCAGATCCGCGCCGCGCGCTCTGCGACTTCCTTGCTACAGCCCGCGATGTGCGGGGCGAGCACCAGGTTCGAAGTGCGCAGGAGCCGGGAGTCCGCAGGCACCGGTTCGGTGGCGTAGACGTCGAGGCCCGCCGCGGCGAGGTGGCCGTCGTCCAGGGCGTCGCACAGTGCGTCGTAGTCCAGCACGGCCCCGCGCGCGGTGTTGATCAGCGCCGAGCCGGGCTGCATCTGCCGCAGCTGATCGGCTCCGATCATGCCACGCGTCTCCGGCGTCACCCGCTGGTGCAGGCTCACCACCCGCGACTCCCGCAGCAGCGTGGCCAGCTCCGGAACGCGGGTCACGCCGGGCTCGACGTCCTCGACGTACGGGTCGTACACCAGCACCCGCGCGCCGAACGCGCCGAGCAGCCTGGCGACCCGTCGTCCGATGGCACCGTAGCCGACGAGCCCCACGGTCGAGCCGTCCAGCTCGAACCCGGCGCTGCGGTACTCGTAGTAGTGCCCGCCCCACTCACCGCGCGCAAGGTCGGCGTGCCCGGCGACCAGGCTGCGGCAGGTGCTGATCAGCAGCCCGATGGTGAACTCGGCGACCGCGTTGGCGTTGCGGCCGGGCGCGTAGCAGACCGCGACGCCGTGCTCCGTGGCCGCGTCGATGTTGACGTTGACCGGCCCGCCGCGCGAGACGACAACCAGCCGCAGGTCGGGCGCGTTGGCGAACACCTTCTCGGTGAACGGCGCAAGATGGGTCACCGCGACCTCGACACCGGACAGCGCATCGATGACGCTGGCCTCGTCTCCGCAGGCCTCGTCCACCTCGGCGACCTGGCCGAACGGCACCCCGGGCCACGGCAGCCGCAGCTCCCGCACCGGGTGGTCGTCGCCGAGCTCGTCGGTCAGCGCGGCAGTGAACAGCCGGGTGAGGACGAAGTCGTCACCCGAGGCGAGGATCTGGGTCATCGCAGGCGCTCCCCGGACTCGGCGTCGAACAGGAAAGTACGGTCCCGCTGGAGTGCGAGCGAGACCTGCTGGCCCGGCGCCAGGTCAAGTCCCGGCGGCGTCTGCGCGACGATGCGCTCTTCGACGCCTGGCAGTTCCACGCTGGCGAGGCCGTACTCCAGCAGTTCCTCGTAGACCAGCACGGTGCCCGTGACGTCGGCGTTCGCGGCGTCGGTGAGCACGACGTCCTCCGGACGCACCCCGAGCACCACCGACCCACCGGTACCGGCCGCGACGGGCACGCTCGTCTCGTCGGAGAGCCGCACCCGCCCGTCCGCGAGCGTGCCCTCGACGGTGTTCATCGGCGGCTCGCCGACGAACTTCGCGACGAACAGGTTGGCGGGGTCGTCGTAGACCTCGTCCGGGGTGCCGACCTGCTGCACCACACCGTCGTTCATGACCACGACGCGGTCGGCGAGGCTCAGCGCCTCCTCCTGGTCGTGCGTGACGAGGATGGTGGTGTAGCCGAGTTCCTGTTGCAGGTGGCGGAGTTCGCGGCGGGTGGTGTCCCGCTGCGCGGCGTCCAAATGCGACAACGGCTCGTCCAGCAGCAGGACGTCGGGCTGCCGCACGATCGCGCGTGCCAACGAGACCCGCTGCTTCTGCCCGGACGACAGCCCGACCGGGCGGGAGTCCAGGATGTCGCCGAGGCCGATGCGGCGGGCGACGTCGGCGACCCGCTCCTTGCGGTTGGCCTTGCCACGCGCCCGCAGCCCGAACGCGATGTTCTCCGCGACGGTCAACGGCGGGTAGAGCGCGTAGTTCTCGAACGCGACGCCGATGTTGCGCCGCTGCGGTGGCAGGCCGACCATCGACGTCCCGCCGACGCGGATGTCGCCGCTGGTGACGTCTTTCAGCCCGGCGATCATGCGCAACGTGGTGGACTTGCCGCAGCCGGACGGCCCGAGCAGGCCGACCAGCTCGCCGCTGTTGACGTCGAGGTCGAAGCCACGCACCGCCTCCACCTCGGGACGTCCCTTGGTGCGGTAGGTCTTGCGGATGCTGTCTAACGCCAGGTCACTCATGCGCCCTCCTCCATGTCGAGCGCGGCACGCCGCGCCGGTATCGCGACGTCGGGCAGCATGGTGCCCGATGATTCGGACCTGCAAGCAGTCCTCATGCGCTTGTCCTTTGCTCGTACTCACTGATCACGCCGACTTTGGCGTTGGACGGCGATGCGGGGTCGAACTCGTAGTCGAGCCATTCGCGGACGAGTCTGCGGGCGAGTTCGATGCCGACGACGCGTTGGCCGAGGGCGATGATCTGGCAGTCGTTGGACAGCACCGAGCGCTCGCAGGAGTAGCTGTCATGCACCGTGGTGGCCCGCACGCCGGGCACCTTGTTGGCGGAGATGGCCATGCCGATGCCGGTGCCGCAGATCAGCACCGCCCGATCAACCGTGCCGTTGGCGACGGCTTCGGCGACGGCGAGCCCGATCTCCGGATAGGACGTCGTCTCGTTGGCGCTGACGCCGTAGTCCTCGACCAGCTCGACCCTGGGGTCGTCGGCGAGATCCGCCAGCAGTGCTGCCTTGTAGTCGTAGCCGGCGTCGTCGGAGCCGACGCCGACGCGCCACCGCGTGCTCATGCCCTCTCACCTCCACACTCGTCGGCCAGCACCATTCCCACGGCCCGCGCGCACAGCGCGAGCGAGACCGCGCCGGGATCCGGGGTGCCGACGCTCTTGTCCGCCAGCGGCCGGGCCCGTCCGATGTTCGGCCGCAGCGCGCTGGTGGCCTCGGCCGCCGTGGTCGCCGCCTCGGCCGCACGCTCCCAGGCAGCGCCGATCCCGCCGCCGCCGCTGCCGATTCCGGCACCCGCCGTGACCTCGCGTTCCAGCGCGTCGACGAACGGCACCATGGCATCCAGCAACGTCTTGTCCCCGACCTTCGCGCCACCGAGTTCGCCGATGGTGTCGGCGCCCTTACGCAGCGCCGCCACCACGGACACCGCATCGGGCACGTCGGTGTCGCCAAGGGTGTCGCCGATGGCGCGCAACATCGCGCCCCACAACACCCCCGACGAGCCACCCCCATTGTCCGCCAACGCGTCCCCCGCCGCGCGCAGCGTGCCACCCGCCCCCGCGCCGTCGGTGTTCTCGGCGGCGTGGTGGGCGGCCTGGAGTCCGCGCAGCATCCCCCGGCCGTGATCCCCGTCCCCGGCGACGGCATCAATGTCACCCAGGTGACCCTCGTGCTCGGTGACGGTGGCCAGCATCGCCGCGAGGCAGGAGCGCACCGTGGCAGCCAGCCGCCGCGACTCCGCGCTCGCCTCAACGGCAGGCGCGGCGGCGTGCGCGGCCTGCGAGCCAGCAGCCGCTGTGGCGGCCGTGCCCTCGGGAGCCGCAGACGGTGTGGCCGTCTGCGGTCGGGATGGCGCCACCCCTCGCGGCGCCATCCCGGAGACCGTGCCCGACACCTCGCCCCGCCGGAACGCCGGCGTGTCGGCGGGCGCGTCCCACAGCTCCGCGAGCTCGTCATCCAACCAGTGCAACGTCAGCGAACACCCGGCCATGTCGAGGCTGGTGACCAGCTCCCCCACCTCCGGCGAGACCACCTCGACCCCGGCGGCGACCAACTGCGCGGCCACCGCCTTCCACACCACAAACAGCTCTTCGTATTTCGTGGACCCCAGCCCGTTGAGAATCACGCCCGCACGCCCATCGGCGGCGGCCGGGCGCTCAACCAACAGCCGCTCCACCAACAACCCCGCCAGCTCCGTGGCGGTCAGTCGCTCCGTCGTCGCCACACCGGGTTCGCCGTGGATGCCGAGGCCGAGTTCCATCTTGGTCGGGTCGACGGTGAACAGCGGCTCGCTGCTGCCGGGGAAGGTGCAACCGGCGAACGCGGCACCCAACGTGCGGGTGCGATCGTTGGCCTTGGCCGCGATCCGCTCAACCTCGGCGATCGACTCGCCCCGGTCGGCGGCGGCACCGGCGGCCTTGAACACACAGAAGTCCCCGGCGATACCCCGCCGCTTCTCCGGAGTGTCCGCCCCGGCGGAGGCGATGTCGTCGGTCACCAGCACCGTGCGGCAATCAACACCCTCGCCCTGTAGCCGGGACTGCGCCAGGCCGAAGTTCATGACGTCGCCGTTGTAGTTGCCGTAGCTGAACAGCACCCCGGCGCCGCCGTCAGCCGCCTTGCCCACCAGATAGGCCTGCTCCGCCGACGGCGAGGTGAAAATGTCCCCGATCACCGCACCATCCGCGAACCCAGGCCCCACAAGCCCGCAGAACGCCGGATAATGCCCCGAGCCACCACCCACGATCACACTGACCTTGCCCGGCACCGGACCCGAGGCGCGCAACACACCTGAGGCGTCCGGCACCCGCGACACATACCGCGAATACGCGGACACGAAACCATCAACCATGTCATCCCGGAACCGAGCCGGATCATCAAACAACCGAGTCATAGAAGCGTCCCTTTACGACAGACGAGCAAGCAGGTGGTCCAACGCGTCGCGGTGGTCGGTCGCGACCACGTGGGCGTGCGCGAGCGCGTCGGGCTTCGGCGGATACTGCGGGTTCGGGATGGCGACGACGGCCAGCCCCGCCGCGTGGGCGGCGCGGATGCCGTTGCCGGAGTCCTCGACGGCGACACCGTCAGCGGGCTCGACGTCGATGCGCCGCGCCGCCTCCAGATAGACGTCCGGGCTGGGCTTGCCCCTGCTGACCTCCTCGCTAGAGACGGTGGCGGCGAAGTGGCCGGTCAGGTCGTGCGCGTCGAGCACGGCGTCGATCACTCGGCGCGCCGCTGAGGACGCCAGCGCGAGCGGCACTCGCTCGCTGACCTTGCGGATGAGGTCGGCCGCACCGTCGAGCAGCGGGGCGTCGCCCGCGCTGATGGCCGCGACCATCAGGTCGACGCACTCCCGACGGACCTCGTCGGCCAGGCCGGGATCGCCGATCTTCTCCGCGACGAACGCCGCCCACTCCGGCGAGCTCATGCCCTGCACCGTCGCGGTGTCGGCGGCCTCCCAGCGCACACCCCAGCGGGCACAGCAGGCACGCCAACTGCGCTCCCACAGGTGCTCGCTGTCGACGATCACGCCGTCCATGTCGAGGATCACGCCGGTCGCCGTCATGACGCGACCTCGTAGTGCACGTTGTAGCGCTTCAACTCAGCAAGCGCGCTCTCCTGCGCGCCGGAGTCCACGATCACCAGGTCGAACTCGGCCAGCGGCACCAGCCGGTGCAGCGCGACCTTGCCCAGCTTGGTGTGGTCCATCAGCAGGTAGCGCTTCTCCGCGACCTCCAGCATCTTGCGCTTCACCGCGACGATGCGGTCCTCCTGGTGGAAGGCGTACCGCCCGGACAGCGCCGATGTGGACACGAAGGCCGCGTCCACCCGGATCGAGTCGATGCACTCCAGGCAGGTGACGCCGAGGAACGAGTCGTGCAGCGGGTCGTAGTCGCCGCCGAGAGCCGTCAACGCGATCCCCCGGTACTCGCTGAGCTTACGCATGGCGTCCAGGTAGTTGGTCGCCACGCGCAACGGAGTGATCTCCGCGAGCAGGGGAATCATCGCCGCTGTCGTCGTCGCGTCGTCAAGCATGATGGACATACCTGGCTCCACATAGGACGCCGCGTGCTTCGCGATGGCCTCCTTCTGCGCCCGCATGGCCTTCTTGCGGTAGGACACATTGGACTCGAAGACCCCTGACGGTTGCGCGGTGACCCCGCCCCGGTACTTGCGGACGATGCCCTGGCGTTCCAGTTCGTCCAGGTCCCGGTGCACGGTCATCACGCTGACACCGAACATGGTGGCCAGCTCCTGTGCTGAGATGCTGCCCCTGTCGGTGACCACGTCCGAGATCCGCTTCTGGCGGTCCTCGGGCGTGCGGGCCTTGGATTCCTCGCTCATCGCGAAAGTCGCCTTCCATCGTCACTGTCGCTGTCGCCGAACACGTGCACCCTGGCAGGGTCGAGCAGTAGGCTCACCTTGTCGTCCACGGTGAGGCCGCCGACGTCGTTGCGCGGCGCCACCACGGACACCAGCGACTCCCCGATCCGCACCGTGACCTCGGTCTGACGACCGAGGTGTTCGAGCACGTAGACGACGCCGTCCAGTCGTTCGTGGCCCGCTGGCTGCGGCCCTGCTCCGGTGTACAGCGTCAGGTCGCGCGGACGAATGCCGATCCGCACCGGCTCACCGGCCGCGGCCTCGACGTGAGGCACCGGCACGGTGATGGCGCCGTCCGAGCTGATGAACCGGATGGTGCCGTTGTCGCTGACCAGCCCGCCGGACACGAAGCTGATGCGGGGCTTGCCGAACGCCTGTGCCACGAACGCCGTCTCCGGCGTGTCCCACACCTGCTGCGGCGTGCCGACCTGCAGGATGCGACCCTCCTTGATCACCCCGATGCGGTCGGCGAGCGAAAGCGCCTCCACGTAGTCGTGGGTGACGTAGACGGTGGTGGTCATCAGGTCGCCGTGGGCGATCCGCTTCAGCTCGGCACGCATCGACGTCCGCAGCTTGGCGTCCAAATGCGACAGCGGCTCGTCGAGCAGGTAGGCGTTGGCCGGTCGCACCAGCACCCTGCCAAGGGCGACGCGCTGCCGCTGACCGTTGGAGAGCTGGTCGACGCCCCTGTCGAGCAGGTGCGCCACGCCGAGCATCTCGGCGGTGCGGCCCACCCGCTCGCGCACCTGGTCATCCGGCAGCCGCAGCACCGGCGAACGCAGCGGCGACGCCATGTTGTCGAAGACGTTGTGCTGCGGGTAGAGCGCGTAGCTCTCGAAACACATCGCCAGGTTGCGGTGGTTCGGCTCGATGTCGCCCGCGTCCTGGCCGGCAAGCCACACCTCGCCGGAGTCCGGCTGCACCAGCCCGGCGATGCTCTTCAGCGTGGTGGTCTTGCCGGCGCCGGACGGGCCGAGCAGGCAGAAGAACTCGCCGTCGTTGACACTGAACGAGACGTCGTCCAGCGCAACCAGCTTGCCGAACTTCTTGCGCACCGAGCGCACGTCGATCGTCGCCATCAGCCTTTCACCGCCCCGAACGACAGGCCGCGGACCAGGTAACGCTGGATGCACAGCGCGAGCACCAGCGGTGGCAGCACCGCCATCACCGCACCGGCCGCGACGAGGTTGAACCGCACCTGGTTGCCGCCGAGGAAGGCCAGCGAGCTCACCGTCACCGTCTGCGCGTCACCCGAGGTGAGCGTGAACGGGAAGATGAAGTTGTTCCAGGCGAAGATGAACGCCAGCAGGCACACCGCAGCGATCCCTGGCCGCACCAGCGGCAGCACGATCTTGAGGAACGCCTGACTGCGGGTATAGCCGTCCAGCAGCGCCGCCTCCTCAAGCTCGGCCGGCAGGTCCTGGAAGAACGACCGCAGGATCCACACCACCAGCGGCATGGTCACGAGCTGCAACACCCAGACCATCCCGAAGATCGTGTCGTAGAGGCCGATCTGCTGGTAGATCACACCGAGCGGGATGATCACCACCAGCTCAGGCGCGAACCGGAAGCTGAGCAGTGTGAACATCAGGTCCTCGCTGCCCTTGAACCGGTACCGCGCCGCCGCGTAGGCGGCCGGGATGCCGATGAGCAGCGAGACCAGCACCGCGCCGGTCGACGTCGCCAAGCTGGCCAGGAAGAACCGCACGTACGACGAGCCGCCGTCGCCAAGCCCGAGCACGGTCTGGTAGTTCTCCAGTGTCGGGGTGAACCACAGGTACGTCGTGGTCTGCTCGGCATTGGTCTTCAGGCTCAGCGCAACGATGAACAGCACCGGCAGCAGCGAGAACGCGAAGTACAGCACCAGCGCGAGGTTGGCGAGCAGCCCGGTCGCCGAGCCGCGCTGCGCCTTGCGCTGGTTCGCGGTGCTCCCCGACGTCGGTGGTTGCTTCGCGGGGGCCGGTGCTGAGGTGGCGGGTCCGGCCATGGGCTCGGTCGTGGTTTCTGTCGTTGGTCCCATCGCTCACACTCCCGCTGCCCGGTCTTGGATCCGGCGCAGGTACTTGACGAGGATCATCGAGATGACGAACACCAGCGCCCACAGCAGGAACATGTAGGTCAGCCCCCTGCTGTAGCGGGCGTAGCTGATCGCTTCTAGGTAGGCGCTGATCTGCAACGTCGTCGTGGCGTCACCGGGCCCACCCGAGGTGAGGCCGAAGATGACGTCGAACATCTTCAGGTTGTCCATCAGCCGGAAGATCACCGCGACGAGCAGGTACGGCCACAGCATCGGCAGCGTCAGCTTGCGGAAGGTGAGCCACCAGCTCGCGCCGTCGACCGAGGCCGCCTCGAACGGCGACTTCGGCAGCGACCGCAGCCCGGCGAGCGCGATGATCGCGACGAAAGGCGTGAAGATCCAGGCATCGACGACGATCGCCCACACCATCGCCATCACCGGCGAGTCGGTGCCGTTGTAGCCCGTCACGCCGAAGAACTCCGCGATGGGGCGGATCCAGCCGACCTCGGGCAGCAGCAACAGCTTCCACATGATCGCCGCGAGGATCGGCGCCACCATCAGCGGCACGATGAGCACGCGCTCGAACAGCTTGTCGATGAGGCTGCTGCGGTTGAGCAGCAGCGCAACGCCGACGCCGAGCACGGTCTCCAGCGCCGTCGCGGACAGCGCGAACAGCAGCGTGACCCGCGCCGACGCCCAGAACTCGTCGCTGGCGAGGATCGTGGCGAAGTTCTCGAAGCCGACGACGTCCGGCTGCGGGTTCTGCGCCGAGAAGTCGAAGAACGTGTACGAGACGCCGAGGAAGAACGGATACAGGATTCCCGCGCACAGCAACACGGCGGGCACCGACAGCAGGTAAGGACGTAACGCCTTGCGCCGCCGCGACACCCTCCGCGCCTCGGCCAGCGGCGCGGTTGAGGCGCCGTCCGCGCTGTCCTGCCTAGGCGGTGGGGCTTCAGCGGTGAGGGGCATTAGCTGTTGACCCTCCCTTCGAGGTCACTGGCGAGCGTGTTCAGCGTCGCCGCGGCGCCCGCGCCGTTGTAGATGTCCTGCAACGCCCCCGCCCACGATGTGGTGGCGTCGAAGAAGTTGGTCTGCGGCGTGAACTGGATGGCGGTCTGCGGCATGACCTGCTCGAAGGTCTCGACGAAGTCGGTCGCCGCCGAGAGCCGGTCCTTGTACTCGGCCGAGTCGGCGACCGACTTGCGCACCGCGTCGATGTGCTGCTCCTTGGTAGCCGCGTACTGCAGGTGCTCCTTCGACGTCGCCCACTGCAGGAACCACCATGCGGCTTCCTTGTTGGACGATGCGGCGTTCATGCCGAGCGACCAGATCCACATGTTGGTGTCGAGAGAGCCGCCTGGACCCTTCGGGCCGGGGTGCCATGCGAGCTTGCCTGCGGCGGGGGTGTCCTCGTTCTGGAAATAGGCGGCGATGTCGGCGTCGAACAGCATCGCGGCGTTGCCAGCGCCGAGGTCGCTCGACGCCTGGTACCAGGTGTAGGACGTCCAGCCGGACGGTCCGGAGTCGGCGACCATCTTCGCCCACTTGTCGGTGAACTCCACCGCCTCCGGCGTGTTCATCTTCGGGACGAGCTTGCCGTCGGCGAGCTCGAAGTCGGTCAGGCCCATGCGGGAGTACATCGTCATGAAACCTGGGTGGATGGTTGCCCACTCCTTGGAGCCGCGGACCGCGATGCCGTACATGTCGCCGAAACCGGCCGACGACGCCTTCTTCGTGATCGTTCCCGCGATGTCGATCAGTTCGTCGAACGTCTCCGCGGGCCGCAGGCCGAGCTTGTCGAAGACGTCCTTGCGGTAGCAGACGGTGTTGGTCTCGAAGCCCCACGGCAGCATCCACTGCCGGTCGCCACCGAGCGGGGCGCCGTTCTCGAAGTTCCACTGGCCAGCGGTGAGCAGCGCGGGGAAGAAGTCGTCCGGCGCGAACTCGGCGGCGGTGGCCGATGAGTTGTCCATCCAGGGCTGGAGGTCCTCAAGGTAGCCGGGCGGGCCGTACTGCCACACCATGTACGCGCCGAGCATGAAGGCGTCGTAGTTGCCCTGCTGCGAGCGCAGCTCAAGGGTGAGCTTGTCGAAGTAGTTGGACTCGGGGAACTCGTCGATGGCCAGCGAGATACCGGTCTTCTGCTCGAACTCCTTGCGGTGCGCCTTGAGCGCGTCGGTGTACGGGTGCTTGTTCATCAGCAGCCGCACGGTCTTGCCCTTGTGCTTCTTCCAGTCGAACGAGCCGGAGACGGCGTTGGCCTCCGAGTCGCCACTGGTGCCCGCGCCTCCCCCGAAGCCGCAGGCTTGCAGCAATGGCGCGGACGCCGCCGCGGCGGTCGCTGTACCCGCGATGCGAAGCAGGCGACGACGGCTGAGGCCGCGACCGGCGATGCTGGGAATGACGTGATTGTGGTCCATGGCGCTCAACGAACCTCCGTTGCTTCGGGCGCTTCACGCACGCGATCTGCCGTTCCGATCTGGCCGGACATCAGCCAGTCGTGTTATCCCAAAGGTGGGATCACACCCGATGGTGTGTTGTGACACACAGCTTGCCGTGATGTTCACACGAAGTCAAGTGTTGTTAACAAATAATCTTGTTAAGATCTTGTCGCGGTGTGATGGTCCGGCCGCAGCACGGGGTTGAACGTCACCAGCCGCCACGCCGCTCCCTGGCCTTCGCGGGCGAGCACGGCGCCGGAGACGTTGTGCACCACGGGAAACTCGCGGCGGTAGTCCGCCGCGTCGATCCCGGTCAGCGCGCAGGTGACCAACCGCAGCAGCGTGCTGTGGCAGACCACGAGCGCCACGCCGCCGGGATGCCGTGCGTCGATATCCGACACCGCCGCTGTGGCGCGCGCGATCGCCTGATGCGGGTCCTCCCCGCCAGGCAGCGGATGCGCTACCGGGTCGCATTCGAACGCCCTGCGCCGCTCCGGCCAGCGTTGCGCCATCTCCCGCGACGTCAGCCCTTCCGCCTGGCCGAAGTCGAGCTCGACCAGCCGGTCGTCGACCTGGACCGGCAGTCCCGCCGCGCTTGCGGCGGGCTCGGCGGTACGCAGCGCCCGCACCAACGGGGAGCTGTAGACGGCGTCGAGGCCCGCGTGCACCGCCCAGTTCGCGAGCTGCCGCGCCTGCGCCTCGCCCGCCTGGGTGAGCGGGACGTCGGTGCGTCCGCAATAGCGGTTCCCGTCGTGGAACGGTGTCTCGCCGTGCCTGAGGAGGTAGAGCCTCATGTCCATGCCGCCCCCGCCAAAGCCGTGCCGGCCAGCGCGGCGTCGATCCAGCCCAGCTCGGCCAGCCCACGCACCAACTCGGCGTAAGCGGCGTCGAAGCGTTCCTGCGCTCCCGGCCTCGGCTCGATGACCCGCACCGGCCCCAGCATGCGCTCGGCCGTCGCGGTCAGCCGAGCCCCGGGGTCGCCGCTGTTGCCAGCGGCCGCGAGCACCGCCATGCCCACCGCCCCCTCGGCCACCTGCGGCACCGCAACCGGTCTGCCGAGGATGTCCGCCTGTAGTTGGGTCCAGTAGCGGCTGCGGGTGGCGCCGCCGCTGAGGGTGACCGGACCGTCGACGGTCGCGCCGAGACCGCGCAGGTGGTCAAGGCACAGGCGCTCAACGAACGCGACGCCCTGCAGTACGGCGGCGAACCTGTCCGCCCGGTCGCGGTCGTCGCCCCAGCTCACGCCGGTGGCGTCCGGCCGGAGGAACGGGAACCGCTCGCCGACGGCCGCCAGCGGGTAGGTCACCGACCCGGCGGGTTCGCGGTCGGCGGCCTCGCGCTCCAGGGCTTCGAGGTCGGCCCCGTCGAACTCCTGGCTGAGCAGCCCGGCGCCCGCGCTGGATGCCCCGCCGGGCCACCAGCGGCCGTCCGGGGCGCGGTGCGAGTACAGCGCGCCGGTGGGGTCCGTGAGCAGCGTGTCGGAGACGCCTTTGAGCACCGTCGTCGTGCCCACCACGAAGCTCCACTGACCCGGCCGCAGCACACCGGAAGCGATCTGGGCAGCGCAGCCGTCGGTCATGCCTGCCACCACCGGCACCCCCGGCGGCAGCCCTACCTGCTCCGCGGCGGCGGGGCACACCTCGCCGAGCACGGTGCCGGGCCGCACCAGCGGCGGCAGCAGTCTGGGGTCGAGCCCGAGCCGGGCCAGGTCGGCGGCGGGCCAGCCACCCCCGACGAGGTCGGCGCCGGACTTCAGCGCGTGACTGGTGTCAGCGGGCGCGGGCCTGCCGATCAGCCGTGACGTGACGACGTCGGCCTGGTGCGCCAGGCGCACGCCGGGACCGGGGTCGCCGTCGCGTAGCAGCCACAACGCCTTGGGCAGCGCCCAGGATCGCTGCGGGGTGAGTCCGGCGGCACGCCAGGCGGGCGCGGGGTCGTCGGCCACCCGGCGGGCCTGCTCGACGGCGCGGCCGTCGTCGTACATCAGCCCCGGCGTGACGGGCAGCGCCGGGTCACCGGGCGTCTCGCGCACCAGGGCGATCGTGCCGGACGTGGCGCAGCAAGCGAGCGCGGCGACCTCGACGTCTCCCGCGGTCGCGAGTGCGTGGCGCGTGGCGGCGACGACGGCCTCCCACCAGTGCCGCGGGTCCTGTTCGTGCCTGCCGTCCGGCCATCGTGCGCTGGTCAACCGCTCGGCCGCCGAGCCGAGCACCGCGCCGTCCGCGTCGATCAGCACCGCGCGCACGCTCTGGGTTCCGAGGTCGATCCCGAGCCATGCAGCCCTCGTGCCCGATGATTCGGGCACCTCGGTTCGGGCCCGCGAGCGGCCCTCACGCCTGCGAGCAGTCCTCATGCAGCCACCCTTCACAAGCCGGTGTGTTATGTGTATGTTAATTTAACACCTTCTGTTGATATGAGGAAGACGCAACAAGCTCAGACGTAACAGTGCCAGTAGATACCAATTCGACCGGAAGTAACCGAACATGCAGGCAAGCCAAGATGGCACGTCCGCTTACTTCCGGTCTGCTTGGTAACGCCCCTGGAGGGCACCATGACCGTCGACAGCGAGACCTTGCATCCCGGACAGCTCGCCATCCTGCGCGCCGTCGCCTCCGGCCGCGCAGAGATCACGTGTAGCTGCGAGCCCGACCTCTACGTCGACGGTGTGCCGTGCTGCAACCAGTGGGTCGTGCACGCGCTGGTGCGATCTGGACACGTGCGGGCCGCGCATCCCGGCCGGATCGGCCAGCGCGTCGCCGCGACATTGACGGCCAGCGGCCGCGACGCCCTCCAGGCATCCCTGCCCGCAGCAGCGAAGGAGATCGCGTGACATTGGATCTGACAGCAAACCTCATCCGGCCCGTGGTCCCCGACGACTGGGCCGACCTCGACACCCGCGCCGTCGACACCGCCCGCGTGCTCGCCGCCGACGCCGTGCAGCACTGCGGCAGCGGCCACCCCGGCACCGCGATGAGCCTGGCGCCTGCGGCGTACACGCTGTTCCAACGGGTCATGCGGCACGACCCCGCCGACCCGGCGTGGCTGGGCAGGGACCGGTTCGTGCTCTCCTGCGGACACTCCAGCCTTACCCTCTACATCCAGCTCTATCTCGCCGGGTACGGCCTTGACCTGGACGACCTGAGGCAGCTCCGCCGCTGGGGCTCGCTCACCCCTGGCCACCCCGAGTACGGCCACACGGCGGGCGTCGAGATCACCACCGGGCCGCTCGGGCAGGGCCTGGCGTCGGCCGTGGGCATGGCGATGGCCGCCCGCCGCACCCGGGGCCTGCTCGATCCGGACGCCCCGGTGGGCACGAGCCCGTTCGACCACCACGTCTACGTGCTCGCCTCCGACGGCGACATCGAGGAGGGCGTCACGGCCGAGGCGTCGTCGCTGGCAGGGCACCAGCGACTCGGCAACCTCGTGGTGATCTACGACGACAACCAGATCTCCATCGAGGACGACATCGCGATCGCGCTGAGCGAGGACGTCGTCGCGCGATACGAGGCGTACGGCTGGCACGTGCAGCGGGTGGACGGCGGCGAGAACGTCGCGGGCCTGCTGGCGGCGCTGGACGCCGCGAAAGCGGAGACCGAGCGACCGTCGTTCATCGCGCTGCGCACCGTGATCGGCCACCCCGCGCCGACGCTGGCCAACACGGGCGCCATCCACGGCGCCGCGCTGGGCGAGCAGGAGGTCGCCGCCGTCAAGGAGCTGCTCGGCTTCGATCAGGAACGGCACTTCGTCGTCGAGGACGCCGTGTTGGCCCACACCCGCGCGGCGCGCGAACGGGGCGCGCGGGAGCGGGCGCGCTGGCAGGAGTCGTTCGACCGGTGGGCGTCGGAGAACCCACAGGGCACAGAGCTGTTGGCGCGGCTCCAACGCAGGGAGCTACCCGATGGCTGGGAGCAGAAGCTGCCGCGATGGGAACCTAACGAGAAGGGGGTCGCGACCCGGAAGTCGTCTGGTGCGTGCCTGAACGCCGTCGCCGAGCTGCTGCCCGAGCTGTGGGGCGGGTCCGCCGACCTGGCTGGCAGCAACAACACGCTGATCGACGGCGCGGACTCGTTCGGGCCGATCGGCGCGAGCACGAAGCAGTTCACCGCCCACCCGTACGGCCGCAACCTGCACTTCGGCGTGCGGGAGCACGCCATGGCCGCGATCAGCAACGGCATCGCGCTGAACGGGCTGACCCGGCCGTACTGCGCGACGTTCCTGATCTTCTCCGACTACCTGCGCCCCGCGGTGCGGCTCGCCGCGCTGATGCGGCAGCCGGTGGTGTACGTCTGGACGCACGATTCCATCGGGCTCGGCGAGGACGGCCCGACGCACCAGCCGGTCGAACAGCTCGCGGCGCTGCGCGCGATCCCCGGCCTCAACGTCGTGCGCCCCGCGGACGCGAACGAGACGTCTGGCGCATGGCGCGCCGCGTTGACCACCACCGACGCCCCGACCGGCCTGGCGCTGACCAGGCAGAACGTGCCGGTACTCGCAGGCAGCGACCCGGACGCCGTGGCGCACGGCGGGTACGTGCTCGCCGAGGCGGAGGGCACGCCGCAGGTGGTGCTGATCGCCACCGGCTCGGAAGTGCAGCTCGCCGTGGTCGCACGGGAGACGTTACAGGCCGAGGGCGTGCCGACGCGGGTGGTGTCGATGCCGTGCGTGGAGTGGTTCGACGCGCAGGACGTCGCCTACCGGGACGCGGTGCTGCCACCGGAGGTCACCGCGCGGGTCGTCGTCGAGGCGGGTATCGCGCAGCCGTGGCACCGGTTCGCTGAGGAGGTCGTGTCCCTGGAGCATTTCGGGGCGTCGGCGGACTACCAGACCCTGTACCGCGAGTTTGGCATCACCGCCGAGGCCGTCGTGGCCGCGGCTTGGCGTTGCCTCGCGCGGCAGAGCGGGTAACCCACTACCGACCCGGCTGGAAAGGATAATGATGACTGACCGACTGGCACAGCTACGCGACGCGGGCGTGTCGATCTGGCTCGACGACCTGTCACGGCAGCGGATCACGTCCGGACAGCTCGCCGAGCTGATCCGTGACCACAACGTCGTCGGCGTGACCACCAACCCCACGATCTTCGCCAACGCCTTGGCCAGCGGTGACGACTACCAGGAGCAGTTGCGGGAGCTGGCCGAGCGTGGCGTTGGGCTGCACGACGCCGTCCGGGAGATCACCACCACCGACGTCAGGGACGCCTGCGACCTGTTCCACTCCGTGTATGACGCCACTGGAGGTGTGGACGGCAGGGTGTCGCTTGAGGTCGATCCCGAACTGGCGCGCGACACCGACCGCACCGTGACCGAGGCGCTGGAGCTGGCCAAGGCGGTGGACCGGCCCAATCTGTTCGTCAAGATCCCGGCGACCGAGCATGGGTTGCCCGCGATCACCCGCACGCTGGCGGAAGGTGTGAGTGTGAACGTCACGTTGATCTTCTCGGTGCAGCGGTACCGCGAGGTCATCGACGCGTTCATGACGGGCGTGCAGCAGGCAAGGGCCAACGGCTTCCCGCTGGAGAGCGTGCACTCCGTCGCGTCGTTCTTCGTGTCCCGTGTGGACGCGGAGATCGACAAGCGGCTGGCGGCCATCGGCACCGACGATGCGCTCGCCCTGCGGGGTCAGGCGGCCATCGCCAACGCGCGGATCGCGCACACCGTGCACCAGGAGCTGTTCGAGTCCGACCGCTGGCAGGCGCTGCGGGTCGACGGCGCGAACGTGCAGCGTCCGCTGTGGGCGTCGACCGGCGTGAAGAACCCGGAGTACTCCGACACCCGCTACGTCGACCGGCTCGTCACGGCGGGCGTCGTGAACACCATGCCGGAACCGACGCTGCACGCCGTCGCCGACCACGCGAACATCGACGGCGACACCGTCGTCGACGGCGCCGACGCCGCGCGGGAGACGTTCGAGCGCCTGGCCGCCGTTGGCGTCGATCTGGACGACGCCTTCCGCACGCTGGAGGACGAGGGCGTGGACAAGTTCGTCACGTCCTGGCACGAGCTGCTGGAGACGGTGGCGGGACAGCTCGGCTGAGGGGTGCGGTTGACGTCTCCCGAGGCGACGATCTTGAGGCGTTGTGGCGGTCCGGACAACCAAAAGGCCTCAAGATCGATCACCGCGAGCGCCGCAACGAGCATCGGTCCGCGTCAGGGCGCCATGCTGGCCAGCACCTCGTCGATCTGACCCATGGCCTGCCCCATGCCTTCCTCCATGCCCATCTCCATCAGCTGTTCCAACTGCTTGGTGCTGACGAACGTCGTCACCGACGTCATGCGCGTCTTGCCGCCGAGCGGCTCGAACGTGACCGCGATGCGCATGGAATCCATCGTCTTGTCGGGCTCGCCGTCGTCGTCCGCGAACCCGTTCTCGAACTCTAGCCGGTTCGGAGCGTCGATCGCGGTGATCGTCCACCAGCCGCGCGCCTTATCCCCCTCGGGACCGGTCATGTAGTAGCGGCACTGGCCGCCGACCTCGAACTCGTGCCGCTCGAAGGTGGCGGGCCAGGTCGGCGGCCCCCACCATCGCTCCAACTGGCGCGGGTCCTGCCACACCTGCCACACGCGCTCCACGCTGGCATCGAACTCGGCGACGAACGTCAGCGTCAGCGCGTGGACGTCCTTGTGCGTGCTGATGACGGTCATGTGCTTACTGCCTTTCTGAATCCTCGGCCAAGATCTGCTCGATACCCCTAACGCGGTCCCGCCAGAGCTGCTCGTATGCGTCCAGCAGGCGGGCCGCCTTGCGCAGCCCCGTGACGTCGCCATGCACGACCTGTTCCCTGCCGCGCCGTTCCTTGGTGACGAGCGCTGCCCGCTCCAGCACCGCCACGTGCTTCTGCACCGCCGCGAAGCTCATCGGGTACTGCCGCGCGAGCGCGGACACCGACTGCTCACCGCGCATCACGCGGGCGATGATGTCGCGGCGCGTGGCATCCGCAAGGGCAAGAGCGATATCTACACGTCCTGCTGTCGACGTCAGGTCACGGGCACGATGCTGGCGTCAACGAGAACGCCGTCCTCGATCTGTAGCAGGCCGATGGTCCCGTGCGGCTGACGCCTGCGGTCGGTCGGCGAGCCGGGGTTGAAGATCCGCAGGCCGTCGCCGGAGCGGTCCATGGGGATGTGCGAGTGGCCGAACACCACCAGGTCGGCAGAAGGGAACCGGCGTCGCATCCTGGCGAGCCTGCCGTCGGCGCGACCGGCGTCGTGGATCATGCCGACGCGCAGCCCGGCAAGGTCGATCTCCAGGGTCTCCGGCGCACCCCAGTCGGCGACGTCCTGGCGGTCGTTGTTGCCGAAGACAACGTGCACCGGCGCGTACGCCGTGAGCTCGTCGAGCACGTCCGAGGTGCAGACGTCGCCGCCGTGCAGGATCACGTCCGCGCGCCTGAGGTGTTCGGCCATGGCGGGCGGGCACGACTTCCACCTGCGCGGCGCGTGCGTGTCGGACAGGACGACGACGTTCACGCCGCCATTGTGCCGACCAGGCTAAGCGCGCAGTATTGCCGCCATGGGTGAACGCTTGCAGGCCCGGATCGAGAGCGCGACTGGCAGCGGCGCGTTCGTGGCCGCGCCGGAGGAGGTCGTCACGGCGCTGGGTGGCGGGCGGTGGAGATGATCTCGGGCACGCGCTGACGTCAGCCCTGCGGCGCGATCTCCTACGGGCCGATCAGATTTGCCATCGGGATCGGTGAACATACGCCGAGAATGTGCCAAACTCGGGAACTATCGTAGCCAGCAGCGCCTTTCCTGTATACACTTGTTCCCGTGACCCTTCACGACCTGAAGCGCATGCCGGACACGTTTAGCTATCGGCACGCACGCGACCTGGGTGTCTCGAAGCGACAGTTGTACCGATGGCGGGACGAGGGCGCGCTCGAAGTGGTGGGACGCGGTCTGTATCGACGGGCAGACGCATCTCCGGCGGATCTGGATCTGCTGGAGATCGCACACCGGGCGCCGGAGGCAACGCTGTGTCTGACGTCAGCCCTCGTACAGCACGACTTAAGCGACGCGATTCCTGCGACACATGATGTCGCTGTGCCTCGTGGGCAACGGACACCAATAGTGGCCGCGCCAGTGACGTGGCATCGGTTCGATCCGGCGACGTTCGATGTGGGCCGTGAGTCACTGCGGCTGGACGACGAGACCGAGATCGGGCTTTACAACGCGCCGCGAAGCATCGTCGACGCCTTCCGACTGGCGACGGACCAGGGACCGGAACTCGGTAATGAGGCGTTGCGGCGATGGCTGCGCGCCGGTGGTCGGCCCGCCGAGATACTGGAGACCGGCACCCACTTTCCACGGGTGCTGTCTCGCCTGCGCGCTGCGATGGAGGTGCTGCTGTGACCGACCGGCGGCCTACGCGGTCGGATCCAGCCGGCACGGCATATCTCGACCTGCGACGTAAAGCACGCAGGGACGGGCGGGCAACCGATGAGTACCTGCGGTTCTTCGTCCTGGAGGGATTCCTCGCGCGACTTGCCGACAGCAGACATCGAAACAGCTTCGTGCTCAAGGGCGGCGTGCTGCTGGCAGCGTACGCAATCCGCCGCTCCACCGCGGACGTTGACATCGCGGCAGACCGGGTGTCTGGCGAGGTCGACCACATACGCGATGTCGTCACGGCCATCGCCGCGCAGCACTACGGCGACGGAATCGATTTCGACACGACCAGCGTGATCGCTGAGCAGATCCGCGACGAGGACCAATACGCGGGCATTCGGGTCCGCTTGACGGCGCGACTCGCCACAGCCGTGATCCGGTTCCACGTCGACGTCAACATCGGAGATCCCATCCGGCCCGGGCCCACGGATCTGCGGCTGCCGCGGCTGCTCGGTGGTGAGATCGTCCTGCGTGGCTACCCGCTGGAAATGGTGTTAGCCGAGAAGGTGGTCACCGCATTGGAGCGGACTACAGTGAACACCCGATGGCGGGATTTTGCCGACATCTATCTCTCTTGAGTTTCGCAGTTGAGGGGCTCGCCCGGTTGTGCTGGGCTGTTCGGGTGAG
>WHUD01000429.1 GCA_009377385.1 Actinophytocola sp. | reverse complement strand
ATCGGTGGTCTGCTGGCACCGATCGTCGGGGTCGTGGCGCAGCCGCTGGCCCTGATCTGGTTGCCGTTGACCGCGGTCGCAGCCTTCGTCGTGGCGGGCGCGCGGGCCGCGTCTGCTCCGTGGGCTCCGCTGGGTGGAGCGGCCTCGGCGCTGAGCGGGTACCTGCTCGTCCTGCCGCTGGTGCTATTCAACCCCGAGGGCGGGAACCCTGGTCAGATCGCGGCGACCGCCGCCGTCGCCGTCGTTACCGGTGCGTCGTGTGCGTGGTACCGCGCGGCCAGGACCAACCGGCGAGGGAGGCGCTGCGCATGACCACCGAAGAGCACGCAGTCCCGAA
This sequence comes from Actinophytocola sp., assembly GCA_009377385.1. Lineage (GTDB taxonomy): Bacteria > Actinomycetota > Actinomycetes > Mycobacteriales > Pseudonocardiaceae > Haloechinothrix_A. The sequence continues at coordinate 373 of WHUD01000429.1, read as the reverse complement.
GCTCTGCTGGCGCCTGGTGATCATCCCGACTACCGAACTCGACTTGGGCACTTCCGGAGGACCTATGGGAATCGGGACCAATCGCGAGGGAACTCGCGTCGCACGCCGCGGCGGTGAGCGCCGATGAGCGCATCGTCGAAGGCGGCCACGCCGGACGCCGGAACCACCACGCCCGCCCGGCGCAGGCAGCGGACGCCGGGGCCTGTCACGGGGGCCGTGATCGAGTTGGGCGAGATGACCCGGTTCGGGGCGCGCGTGCTGTGGATGGTGGTGCGGCGGCCGTGGGGGTTTTGGGGCGATGCCGCCGACCAGATGTACCAGATCCTCAAGCAGTGCTGGATCCCGATGGCCATCTCGACCACGTTCTTCGGCC
>WHUD01000428.1 GCA_009377385.1 Actinophytocola sp. | reverse complement strand
GTAATTCGTCCGGCATCGTCGACGGCGCAGCCGCCGTGCTGATCGGCTCCAAGAAAGCTGGGCGCGCAGCGGACCTCAAAGCCCGGGCGAGGATCGAGGCTTTCGCCAATATCGGATCGGAGCCGGCGATGATGCTGACCGGTCCGATGGAGGTGACGGAAAAAGTGCTCAAGCGCGCCAAGATGACATGCAAGGATATCGACCTGTTCGAGCTCAACGAGGCCGCGCACGCCACCCGCGAGCAGGGCTTGCGACAGATTCCACCCGACATCCTCGACCCCCTGCTGAAGCGCTGGCGACATGCCATCTTGTGCGGGCTGGCCTCCCATCCCCGCCGAGACGGCCGCAAACAGACCAAGACCCGCAACCTACTCGAACGCCTGCGCGACCGCGCCGACCAGGTGCTCCGCTTCGCCCGCGACCCGACGCTCGTGCCGTTCACGAACAATCAGGCCGAGCGCGACCTTCGGCCCGCGAAAACCCAGATCAAGATCTCCGGCTGCCACCGCAGCCAGTCCGGAGCACAAGCCTGGCTGCGCGTGCGCGGCTACATCTCCACCGTCCGCAAGCACGACACCAACGTTCTTACCGCGCTACGCGACGCCACCAACGGCAACCCCTGGACGCCACCGGTCCCCGCCGGGACCTGAATGGTTACGATCCAGGACACCGGCCGGCCGCGGCTGGGTGAACGCGTTACCATGTTGCCCCTC
>WHUD01000427.1 GCA_009377385.1 Actinophytocola sp. | reverse complement strand
ACTTTGCCGATGAGCTTGAAGACCTCCATCATCGGCTTGGAAGCTCCGACGATGCGCTCGCGTTCGGCGGCGCTCTTCCCGAGCTCCAGGCGGAGCGCCGAGACCTCGTGCGACATATCGGCGTGCTCGAACACGCGCTTGAGCGTGGCGATGAGATCGTCGATCTCGAACGGCTTGGTGACGTAGTCGTAGGCGCCGTGCTCCATCGCCTTGATGGCGGTGGATGAACCGCCGAAGGCGGTCATGACGATGATCTCGAGCTCCGAGTGGTCGCGCTTGAGCTGCTTGAGCAGCGCGATGCCGTCCTGGTCGGGGAGCTGGACGTCCATCATCACCAGGTCCGGCAGATCCTTCTGGATCGCCGCGGTGGCGGTGGCAGCCGACTCGGCGGTGCGAACCGCGTAGCCCTCCTCCTTCAGGAGGTCGGTGAGCAGGTCGCGAATCTCTGGTTCGTCGTCAACGACGAGCACGGATCGAGATGTGTCGGCCAAGCAGTCCTCCGATTGGCCCAGGGCCGGGCCGCTGAGGCCCTCGGGCACTCGGGAAAGGGCGGACGATCAGTATAGGTACCGTACGGAATCCGCACAAATGCCCTCATCGGGCGATTGCTACTCGGAGGGAGACGGCTCCACGGATGCCGAAGCATCGGCGGATGCCGACGCCGAAGCCTCAGCCGAAGCCGATGCGGATGCCTCCGCGCTCTCCGACGACACT
>WHUD01000426.1 GCA_009377385.1 Actinophytocola sp. | reverse complement strand
CCTGCATCCCGGCGAGGAAGAGCATCGTGACGTAGCCGACCTGCTGCCACGCGGCGATCCCGATGAGCGTCGCGAGCGGGTGCGTGTTCAGCCAGCTCTGCTCGGGCAGCCCGAGCGCGGCCAGCAGCCGGTTCAGGATGCCGACCTGCGGGTCGAGGATGTTGCGCCAGAGCAGGCCGATGATGGCCATCGAGGTCAGGTAGGGCACGAGCAACGTGCCGCGGAACACCACCCGGCCTCGGAGCCGCTGGTTCAGCACTGCCGCCAGCAGCAGCCCGAGCACGATGCTGATGATCAGCACGCCGGCCCCGTACCCGAGCGTCACGAAGAACGAGTGCCTGCCCTGCGGGTCGGTGAAGAAGCGCACGTAGTTGCCGAAGCCGACGAACTGGTCCGCCCGGGCGCCAGTGTAGAAGCTTGTGACCAGCTCGGACCCGAGCGGGTAGAAGAACATGATGGCGAAGAACGCCAGGGCGGGCGTGAGGAACAGGTACGCCGTCCTGGCCCTGTGCCTGGCGAGCGGGTCACGGCGGCTGCGCCGCACTGCGAGCGGGAGCCGCCGTGCCCGTTCGGCTGCCGACGTCGCCATCGGATCAGCTCAGCGCCTTCTTTGTCGCGCGTTGGAAGCTCGGCATCGCCTTCTCCGGCGGCGTCTTCTCCAGCACCACCGACTGGTAGAAGGTGTTGTAGGCGTCATCGACCTCCAGCGTCTTG
>WHUD01000425.1 GCA_009377385.1 Actinophytocola sp. | reverse complement strand
GCGAGCAGGGCGGTGACCCGGCAGCACCTCGGGTGCATCAGCGATCCATCCAAGACCACTGACAAGAGGATGGTGCACCAGTGAGCAGCACCTACCCATCCGCCGGCCAATCCGCACCGGTTGATCCGCAGTCGCTCGTGCAGCGCGGCCCAGGAACCTTCCGCGTGCACACCGACGCTTACACCGACCCACGCGTCTTCGACCTCGAGATGGAGCGCATCTGGTCACGGGCGTGGGTGTACGTCGGACACGAGAGCGAGATCCCGGGACCCGGCAACTACAAGACGTCGCACATCGGCCTGGCACCAGTTATCGTCAGCCGCGGCGACGACGGCGGCATCAGCGTGTTCTACAACAGATGCCGGCACCGCGGCTCGGTGGTATGCCGGGAACCGCGCGGGTTCGCGAACAGCTTCCGCTGCCCCTACCACGGCTGGATCTACGGCAAGGACGGCCGGCTGCTCGGCGTCTCGATGCGCGACGGCTACCCAAAGGACTTCGATCAGCCCAGTGGACTGCTCCCGGTGGCGAACGTCGAGTCGTACAGGGGGCTCATCTTCGCCGCGGCGAGCGCCGACGTACCCGACCTGAAGGAGCAGCTCGGCCTCGCGGCGACCTGGATCGACCGCCGCGTCGGCATGTCACCCGTGGGTGAGCTCGAGCTGGTGTCGGAGCCCTACGTCGTGGAGTACAAGGGGAACTGGAAGTTCCAGAT
>WHUD01000424.1 GCA_009377385.1 Actinophytocola sp. | reverse complement strand
CCACGAGAGGAACCCGCGCCCGAGCCGTTTACACCGCTCGTGAGACGCCACCTCACCTGACGAGATCAAAGAGAACTGCCGCGTATTCGCGGAGTCTGTCGGCTTCACTCAGGACGCTGTCCGCTCCCTCCGTGCTCGCACGTCGACTCCTCGACTCGGGCACATGGATCGTTAACCCTGACGTCCTGTTGGAACTTCCCAAGGCCAACGTTGCGGAGCACCTGCCGCCCCACGTTGTCGCTTTCCCCCGCCATCCTGCCTCCCGATCTATGCGTCCTGCAGCTCGCGGTGTTCGGCGTGCCGTAGCTGCTGCACGCGCTGGTGCGACAGGCCGAGCACCTCCGCCTCGTCGCGCAGGCTCAGCCCCTCCTCGTCGAGCACGTGCAACACCTCATGCGTCCGCCTGGCGAGTTCCTCTTGCAGCGACGCGATCTGCTCCCGCAACCGACGCACCGGCTCCACAGTGGTACCGACCTCGTCGACGAACCGGAACTCCACGGCGAATGCGTCCTCGTCGTCGACCGCGGAGTCCGGGTAGTCCGCCATCAGCGTGATCACCTCGCGGACAGCGCGGTGCAGAGCGTGCAGGCTCCGGGCGTGGGTGTGTGCGCCGGGCACCTCGGGGATGTCGGCGAGCCACTGCCCGGCTTCGCGGGTCACGTGCACCGCATAGGTGGTGGTCATCGCAGCCATCCTTTCCCGAGTGCGGGCTCCA
>WHUD01000423.1:478-722 GCA_009377385.1 Actinophytocola sp. | reverse complement strand
CGGGGCCGCCGTGTTGATGTACTCGATGGCCATGGCGTCGGCCCGGGCCGACGCGGCCCACTCCGAGCTGCTGTCGAGCTCCGCCGACGCCCGGGGCAGCGGGCCCCAGGCCCACGGCGCCGCCACCAGGCTCACGACGGCGGCGACACGAAGAACCTTGCGCATGGTCTCTAGACCCCCAGGTACGAGGCGAGGATCTGCTCCTCGCCGAGCTCGTCGGACTCGCCGACGAACTGCACTCGGC
>WHUD01000423.1:0-468 GCA_009377385.1 Actinophytocola sp. | reverse complement strand
GTACACGAAGTCGGCCAGCTCCAGCGCCCGGGCCACGTACTGCTCGACGAGGAGCAGCGCCGCGCCCTGGGCGGCCAGCCGGTGGAGGTACTCGAAGATCTCGTCGATGATCTTGGGCGCCAGCCCCATCGACACCTCGTCGAGCAGCACGGTCTTCGCCCCGGCCACGTAGGCCCGGGCGAGCGCCAGCATCTGCTGCTCGCCACCGCTCATCGTTCCCGCCCGCTGGCTGAGCCGCTCCCCGAGCCGGGGAAAGGCCTCGGCCACCGCCGCGACAGGATCGCCGGCGAAGCCGGTCTTGACCTGCAATCGGATGTTGTCCTTGACCGACAGCGCCCGGAAGATGCCCCGGCCCTCGGGGACGTGGCAGACGCCGAGCTCCGAGAGGCGGTGCGGCGGTGCATGGGTGACGTCGACCCCGTCGACGAGGATGCGGCCCCCCGACGGCTTGAGCAGCCCCGACGCCAC
>WHUD01000422.1:424-722 GCA_009377385.1 Actinophytocola sp. | reverse complement strand
GCCGCCCTGCGCACCGAGGACCTTGATGACGTGTGGCAGTCGGCGGCGGCCAACATGCGGACGTACCTGTTGTTGAAGGAGCGGGCGGTGGCGTTTCGGGCGGATCCCGAGGTGCGGGACGCGCTGGTCGCGGCGGGGGTTCCGGAATCGGCCGAATCCACGTTGTCGGACGGGGAGACGTACTCGAATCTGCTTGCCGACCGGTCGGCCTTAGAGGATTTCGACGCCGACGCCGTGGCCGCCAAGGGGTTCCACTTCTCCAGGGTTGACCAGCTGGTGATCGAGCACCTGCTGGGGG
>WHUD01000422.1:0-414 GCA_009377385.1 Actinophytocola sp. | reverse complement strand
CATCGCGGCGATGCCGGGCGAGTTCAACATCTGGGCCGAGCCGCTCGTCGTGGCTGCGGTGACGCGACCGGAGCTGGTGGGCCACCGATAGACCGACATGGGGGTAGGACGGGCTGGAGATCGCCTGCTGGGGCGATCACTCGTCGCTCAGTGGCCGGAGGACGACTTCCCGACATCGCGGAGGCGCGCCGCCATCTCCTCCGGGGCGATGTCGTTCACGAACGATCCCATGCCGGACTCCGAACCGGCGAGGTACTTCAGCCGGTCCGCTGCACGTCGGATCGAGAAGACCTGCAAGTGCAGGTAGGCCAGGTCCCGGTCCGTACGGAAGGGGGCCTGGTGCCAGGCCGCGATGTACGGAAGCGGGGTGTTGTACAGCCGGTCCATTCGGCGCAGCACGTCGAGATACACGCT
>WHUD01000421.1:499-722 GCA_009377385.1 Actinophytocola sp. | reverse complement strand
AAGCTCCACCGGCGGACTCGTCGTACGGGTCAGCGGAATGGTCTCGTCGTCAAACGCTCCTTCCGCGCCGCCGTGCTCAAGGTGCACGTAGTAGTTGCCGCCGAGCAACGTTGTAGGACGAATCCGGGCCGATGGCTCGGTGCCGAGCTTGTCCAGAGTCCCGTTGTCCAGTTTCATCGACACAAGCGCGGTCCCTCGAGGCGTCTGCTCGACGTCAGAAACC
>WHUD01000421.1:0-489 GCA_009377385.1 Actinophytocola sp. | reverse complement strand
CTATAATCACAGCGAGACCGATCGCGGTAGCCGACCGCGGGCGATGTGCCCGCTTGCCCACAGAAATCACTTCGGACCTCCCGTCACGGGATCGAGCGGTGAAACTGCCCGGTCGCGGTCGGCTACGCCAGGCGCCGGATAGGGGTTCCGGGGAATCGGCCCCCTGACGACGCCGCCGCCGACGATGTCAAGCCCATCGATGGCCAACCCCAAACGCGCTCCGTGTGTATCCGGTGCTGTGTAGGACGACACCAGGCTGTTGATCCGATCGAAGAAGGTTCTGATTTCGGACGCGTAGGGTGCCAACACGGCCAACGGTGCCACGGCATAGGACAGTCCTTCGGACAGCCGCGGTGCGAGCGGCCGAGCATCCCGCGCCGTCTGTGTCAGCTCGTCGACAGCGGGAGCGGCCTGCTGCGCGACGGGGGGGAGCTTCTGCAGAGGTCGGATACCTTCCCGAAGCACACCCCGTAGGTCCGGCGTGGCCTG
>WHUD01000420.1 GCA_009377385.1 Actinophytocola sp. | reverse complement strand
ATGAGACAACTGAGAAATGTTAGTCCATAAAACCATCGCGCCGATCACTCAGATGAGACGACAGCTGCGGCCACCAATTCACCGAAACCGTGGCACGGTTCGTGGCACGAAACCTGGGTAGATCGTGTGACTTCTGATGCCTACAGAAGCCACCGCCGTGGCCAACGTGCCTGGTAGAAGCCACAGTCGACGCTGTCGCACAGCCTTGTAAACCGTAGGTCAGGGGTTCGAGCCCCCTTGTCGGCTCAGGGTGTGACTTGGGTAAATGCTGTTGTCGGTCGGACAATAACGTACGTTGGCGCCCCCGCGTGACCCAAATCGTGTCCTTTTTCGTCCACTGTGGACATGCTTGGCGTTGACTTTCGGGGGTGGCGTACCCTGTTATCGCAGCTCAGGGCATCCGCTGGCTGTGAGCGATAACGCTCGAGCCGCTGATGCCCGTGACCCAACAACCCGTGGCGAACAGCTCGTCGTCATCGGCTGAGTCGCGCCAGGAACATGGCCAACTCGCCCACGCCGCCGTCGCGCCCGCGCAGGTGGCTCCGCACGACACAGGCAGGTGGCGTTGTGTTTTTGGTGTTTATGGTGGATCATGGAACACATGAATGGTGAGCAGTTGTTGTCCACGGGGCAGGCGGCCGAGGTACTCGGATGCTCGCGACAACACGTCGTCGACCTCTGCTCATCCGGCCAACTCCCCTACGTGACAGTCGGCACGCATC
>WHUD01000041.1 GCA_009377385.1 Actinophytocola sp. | reverse complement strand
GGTGATCAGTGATGCTACTCGGCGCTGGCCTGCTCATCGCGTGCGCGGCTGGCGCCGCCGTGGCCGGGGCGTACTTCCCGGCCGGGATCGTCCTTGCCGCGCTGTTCGTCGGGTTCGTCCGGCGCAGTGAACGAGGTTTCCCCTACGTTGGGCGCGGTGACGGCGTCATTCACCGGACCGTGCGCGCCGGGACGCAGCTCACCCTCGCCGCGATGATCGCGGGCACGGCTGCGGCGTACCTGGCGCCGGGGGAGCAGGGGCTGGTCGCGGCGGGCCTGGTGGTTGTCGCCGGTGTCGCGGCGGTGTGGCTGGACGTGCCCGACGTCTGGCGACGCACGCTCGCGGGGGTGCTTGCCGTTGCTGCGGTGGTCTTCGCCGGGGTGTGCTTCGGCCTCGCCCCAGTGGAGGCGAACGGGCTCGGTGGCGAGCGGATGACGCTGGTCGGGGTGGTCGCCGCGGTGCCAGGGGTGCTGCTCACCGGGGTGCTGTTCGTGCCGCTGCTTGACGTCGGCGCACGCCGGTGGATGCTCGTGCGCCTCGCCACGGGCACCGCGCTGGCCGTCGCGGTGTCCTAGCCGCGCTCTACCAGCTCGGGCCGGTGCGCCTCGGCCTGGCGAACACCTCGCTGCGCGACGCGCTCGCCGCCGCGGACGCCACGGCGCTGACCACGCTGTTCCACACCGTCGTCGTGCTGGCGACGCTGCCCGCACTGCTCGCCGTGCTTGCCTCCGCGCGGTGGGAGCTGGCCGGCTCCCGCCGCCACGTCGTCATCGGGTACGCGCTTGCCGCCGCCGCGACCCTGCTCGGCCCGCCAACCGCGCTCGCCGTCGCGTCCACGCTGGCGATCGGCGACATGCTGACGGGGTTGTTACGGAACCGACGGTGCCGTGCGCGCGTGTCAAGCGATACTGTTCCCCCATGACGAACACCATGCCATTCAGACACACTCCCAGCCCGTCCCCGGCGACCCCGGAGCGCGTTGCGGAGGTATTGGCGAATCCGGGGTTCGGCACGCGATTCACCGACCACATTGTGACGATTAGCTGGAATGCCGAGCAGGGCTGGCACGACGCCGCCGTCAAGCCATACGCCCCGTTCACCCTCGATCCCGCGACATCCGTGCTGCACTACGGCCAGGCCATCTTCGAGGGGCTCAAGGCGTACCGGCAGCCGGACGGTTCGATCGCGGCCTTCCGCCCCGACATGAACGCCGCCCGCTTCCGGACGTCGGCGCGGCGTCTCGCGATCGCCGAGCTGCCCGAGGAGCTGTTCCTCGCGTCGTTGCGCGAGCTGATCGCGGTCGACGGGCGCTGGGTGCCGGACGCCGAAGGCGCGTCGCTGTACCTGCGGCCGTTCACTATCTCCACCGAGGTCGGCCTCGGCGTGAACCGGCCGGCGAACTCCTACCAGTACACGCTGTTCGCCTCGCCTGCCGGCTCGTACTTCGCCAGCGGCGTGAAGCCGGTGAAGCTGTGGATGTCGACCGAGTACAGCAGGGCCGCGCCTGGCGGCACCGGGTACGCCAAGTGCGCCGGGAACTACGCCGCGTCCTTCCTGCCGCAGGCCAAGGCGGTCGAGGAGGGCTGCGACCAGGTTGTCTACCTCGACGCCGCGAGCCATCAGTGGGTCGAGGAGCTCGGTGGCATGAACCTGTTCTTCGTGCTCGGCTCCGGATCCGACGCCCGGATCGTCACGCCGGAGCTGACGGGCACACTGCTCCCCGGCGTCACCCGCGACTCGGTGATCACGCTGGTCCGCGACCTCGGCTACGACGTCGAGGAGCGCAAGTTCTCCGCAGAGGAGTGGGAGAAGACCGCCGTGTCCGGCGAACTGACCGAGGTGTTCGCCTGCGGCACCGCCGCCGTGATCACCCCGGTGGGGCACGTCAAGCACGCCGGTGGCGAGTTCAGCATCTCGGGTGGCGAGACGGGCGAGCTGACCATGCGGCTGCGCGAGGAGCTGATGGGTATCCAGGTCGGCACTCGCGAGGACCCGCACGGCTGGCGGTATCCCTTGTCCTGAACGCTGTCCTGACGGTCGCTGCCCTCGCCGGGATCAGTCGGCGAGGGCACGCACCGTCGTCGTCAGTAGCGACACCGTCGCGACGACACCCGCGTCGGCGTCGCCACCGAGACGCAGGTCGAGCAGCGGCGCGCGGTTGAGGTGCTCCAGCGCCAGCGTGTGCGCGGGCTCGGTGGTGGTGCTCGCCGCGAGCAGCCACTCGCGGGTGCCCGGCGCCAGCTCCTCGGCCAGCATCGCCGCAGCGGACACCGGGAGCCCGCCGAGTACCACCGGCGTGCGGCGTGCGGCAGCCTGCGCGAGGAAGCCGGTCAGCGCGGCGATGTCCGCGCCACCGGCCGTGCGCAGCAACGCGAGCGGGTCGGCGAGGTGTGGTTTCGTGCGTCGCAGCGTGTCGCGGATCGCGGTCGTCTTGGCGGCCCAGCCGCTGTCGTCGATGCCCGACCCGCGCCCGACGACCGCGACCGGTTCTGTTCCGGTCATGGCGGCGACGAGCGTGGCCGCCGGGGTGGTGCCCCCGACGCCGATGCTGCCAGCGACCAGCAGGTCCGTACCGGAGTCGATCTCCGCGTCGGCCACCGCGATCCCCGCACGCAGCGCCGTCAGCGTGTCCGCCTCGGTCAGGGCGTCCGCGATGTCGATCGGTTCGCTGCCGTGGCCGAGCGCGTGCTCGCCGTCGCTGCCGATGACGCCGACATCCACGACCCGCACCCCGGCGCTCACCGCGTCGGCTGCCGTGGCCAGCGGCCCAGAGCCCGACGACAGCGTGCCGGTCAGCTCTCGCGTCGTGCCCGCCGCGCGTGCGGACACCCCACGCGCCGCGATGCCGTGGTCGGCGGCGAAGACGACGACGCGAGTGCGCGCTGGGAGGCGGGGCGGACACTGGCCCTGGCACCCGGCGAGCCACGCGGCGGCGGTGGTGAGCACGCCGAGACCGAGCGGGCCTGCGGCGGACGTCACCGTGTCATCCGCGCCAGCCAGCCGCAGCGTGGCCGCGCGGGCACTGCCGTCCGGCGGGCTGACCTCGGCGAACTGGGGCGCCTCGGCGGCGGGGGCCTCCTCGCCGGACGTGCTCATTTGACCTTGACCGGGTCGCCCGGCTTCACCCTCGGCTTCGGCACCCGCAGCCTGCGGATCTGGCTCGCCCGGATGAAGGCGTACCAGCCGATCGTGCGGCCCTTGACGTCCTCGTTCGGGAAGTTCTCCCTTGCCAACCGCGTGATGCGCCTGCCGTTGACGACGCCCTCGATCGCCATCGCGGCCAGCATCGCCATGGTCAGCAGCGTCGCCCACCGCTGCACGGCCATGTTCGGGATGAGCAGCGAGATGAACACGATGATCGCCAAGGGCATGAACAACCCGAGCAGGTTGTGCCGCGCGTCGACGCAGTCCCGCACGAACGCCTTCACCGGGCCGCGGTCGCGCGGCAGCAGGTAACGTTCGTCACCGGCCATCATGCGCTCGCGGCGCTCCCGCATCTGCGCCTTGCGCTCTTCCTTGCTGACCGGGTTGCTCTTGCGCAGCTCGCGGCTGCGTTTCATCGCCTCACGGGTCGACTTCGGCGGCGGCGCGACGGGGCCGCGCCGCCTGCCCTCGGCGTCTCGCCTGCTCGGGGTGGGCCGTCCCTTTTTCGGGGTGTGGGACCGGGTCGTGGCCGACGTCTCGCCGTCGGTGGCATCGGCGTCGAGGGCGGCGTCCTCGGTGTCGGCGGCGCCCTCGGTCGATGAGCTGCTGTTTCGACGCAAAAACCTCACGCTGCCAGCGTATTGCACCGACGGTGTCAAGGGTGCACGAGGTCGCCGGGCACGATACGTCACAGAGATGTCGCCGCCTGCGCGTCGTATGTCACCATAGAAGGGAAGCGACTGCGTGGAACAGACCGCGCGGCCACAACGTTGGACATGTGGCAGACAGAACACGCGCGAACCTCGATGGGAGAGCCATGACGACTGCTGAGCAGAGCGGCGCGCCAACCGAGACCGGAGCGGAGACGCACGGTGTCGTGCTGACCGACACCGCGGCCGCCAAGGCCAAGGCCCTGCTCGAGCAGGAGGGCCGGGACGACATGCACCTGCGCATCGCGGTGCAGCCTGGTGGCTGTGCCGGCCTGCGCTACCAGCTGTTCTTCGACGAGCGCACGCTGGACGGCGACCTGTTCCGTGACTTCAACGGCCTGCAGGTGGCCGTTGACCGGATGAGCGCCCCCTACGTGGACAACGCCGTCATCGACTTCGTTGACTCGATCGAGAAGCAGGGCTTCACCATCGAGAACCCGAACGCGGGCGGCTCCTGCGCCTGCGGGGACTCCTTCAACTGATTTGACGTCATACGTCGGGGCCGCGAGCCGTGCTGGCTCGCGGCCCCGACGTATTTCTGTGGTCCCTCAGACGTACTCGTCCAGGTCGGCGACCTGGGCTTCGCACGCATCGTCGACCTCCCAACGCGGTGCGGCGCGCGGCGGGATGACCGTCGGGTGCGCGTCGAGCGTGCGGGGAATGTCGGCGCAGTCAGCGATGAGCTGTTGCCAGGTTTCGGGTTCTTTGACGGTGCTCACGACGTCGACGGTAGGCGGCGCGCGCGTTCATCGGTAGCCTTACCACTGGGTAGTTTCACCAGGTGAGGCCCGTACAACCCCATTTGGGGCATTAGCGGACGGTTACTGCGGCGGGAGTGCGACATGCTCGACATCACCGGTGCCCGGCTCGCGGTGTGCGGCAGCATCGCCACCGACCATCTGATGCACTTTCCCGGCCGGTTCGCCGACCAACTGGTCGAGGAGCAGCTGCATCGGCTGTCGCTGTCGTTTCTCGCTGACGACCTCGTCGTCCGCAGGGGCGGCATCGGCGGCAACATCGCGTTCGGCCTCGGCGTGCTCGGCGCGGAGCCGACGCTGGTCGGCGCTGTCGGTGACGACTTCGCCGACTACGGTGCGTGGCTACGCCGCAACGGCGTCGACACCACCGGGGTGCACGTGTCCGAGGTGGCCCACACCGCGCGGTTTGTCTGCACCACCGACGAGGACAACTGCCAGATCGGCACCTTCTATACCGGGGCGATGGCCGAGGCGCGCAACATCGAACTCGCCCCGCTCGGCGTGTTCGGGCTGGTGCTGATCAGCCCGGACGATCCGGCCGCGATGCTGCGGCACGCCGAGGAGTGCCGGCAGCGCGAGTACCCGTTCGCCGCCGACCCCTCGCAGCAGCTCGCCAGGATGGACGGCGAGCAGGTGCGGGAGTTCGTCACCGGCGCCGATCTGCTGTTCAGCAACGACTACGAGTTCGATCTGCTCCTGCGCAAGACCGGCTGGAGCGAGGACGATGTGCTGTCCCATGTCGGCCTGCGGATCACGACGCTGGGGGAGAAGGGCGTCGAGCTCGTCAGCGCCGACGGCACGTTTCTGCACGTCGAGGCCGCGCCGGAGACGTCGAAGGCCGACCCGACCGGTATCGGCGACGGCTTCCGCGCCGGATTCATCGCCGGGCTGCGCCATGGGCTCGACCTGGAGCGCGCGGCGCAACTCGGCTCGCTCATCGCGGTGCTCGTGCTGGAGACGGTCGGCACCCAGGAGTGGACGTTCGACCGTACCCACGCCGTCAGCCGCATCCGCCGCGCCTACGGCGACGAGGCGGCCGACGACATCGCCGCCGCCCTGCCATCGCCGGGGTAGCCCCCACCGCGTCGTGTCCCCCGTTCCGGGCGTCGTGTTCCCTGTTCCGGACGCCGTCTTCGCCGTTCCCGCCATAGCTAGGGCAGGAACAACATCGAGTCCCCGAACTCGTGCCACAGATACCGCTGCCGGACTGCCGCGTCGTAGGCGGACCCGACCAGCTCCGCTCCGGCGACGGCTTCGAGCAGCAGCAGGTGACTGGCCTCTGGCAGGTGCAACCCGGTGATCAGACCGTCGACGACGCGCACGGGCCGGTCTGGGCCGAGCACGAGGTCGGTCCACCCCTCGGTCGCGGAGACCGTGCCGTCCGATGCGGCCGCGGTCTCCAGTGCTCGCGTGACCGTGGTGCCGACGGCGATGACCCGCCGTCCCGTCGCGTGGGCGGCCGTCACCTGCTCCGCCGTCGCGGCGGGCACGGCGAACCGTTCCGGCGTGGGCGGTTCGTGTAGTTCGGGGCTCGACACCCCGGTGTGCAGCACGATCGGCATCACCGACACCCCTGACGCCATCAGCCGCACCAGTAGTTCCGGCGTGAACGGTCTGCCCGCACTGGCCATCTCGGCGCTGCCCGGCTCGCTCGCGAACACCGTCTGGTAGTCCGCGAGCGGGAAGTGCTGGTTGACGTAGCCATACCGGATAGGCCTGCCGAACCGCATGAGGTACTCGACGACATCGACGTCCGGCGCGACGGTGGCACGCCACAGCCGCGAACTGAAGGCGTCAGGATCCGGGTACGGCCACACCATGCGTAACCGCGTGCCGCCCGGCAGGGTGACGACGTCGCCGGGGTTGACGTCGAGGTCGGGGCCGTGCCCATCCGATCTGCGCAGCTCCACGACCCAATCGCCGTCGTCAAGACGGGTGGACACGTGCACCGGGACGGGTGTGCCGTCCGATCGGGTGCTGTCGACGGCCGCCGGCAGTGTCGCCGAGGTGTTCACGACGACGACGTCGCCCGGGCGGATGTGGTCGGTCAGCTCGCGGAACCAGCTGTGCTCGATCGACGACGGCCGCGCGACGAGGAGCCGTACGTCGTCGCGGGCGAGGCCGCGTCGTTCCGGTGGTTGGGTCGCCTCTGCGTGAGGCGGGAGCGTGAATCGGGTCGCTGGTGCGGTCGAGACCGCCGTCATGCCGGGGCCGCCTCGGTCAGATCGGCGGCTCGGTACCGTCCACTCGGCAGGTCGGAACGCAGCAGCCGCAGAAGTGCGGGCACGACCGTGACGGGGTCCGGGCGGTCGCTGATGTCCTCGCCAGGGAAGGCCGCCTGGTGCATCGCGGTATTCATGTCGCCTGGGTCGAACGAATACACCCGCAGCTCGGGATGCTCGGCGCCGAGGATCGCGGTCAGGTGATCCAGCGCCACCTTGGACGGACCGTAGCCACCCCATCCGGGGTATGGCTCGGTCGCCGCGTCCGACGAGATGGCGATGACGCAGCCAGCGTTGGCGCGCAACTGGGGGAGGAGTGGCTGGGTGAGCGCGAGCGGCGCGATGACGTTGACCGCGTACACCCGTTCCAGCGACTCAATCGGATAGGTGGCGAGCGACGGCATCGGACTTCGGCCGAGTTCGCTCGCGTTGTGGATGACCAGCGACGCGCCGTTCCCGTGTTCTGCCGCTGCCGCCGCGAGCGCGCTGCGATGCGCGGGGTCGGCGACGTCGCCGGCAACAGCGGTCACTGACGGAAGTGATGCGGTCGCCGTGTTGAGCCGGTCGACGTCGCGTGCGGTGGTGACGACGTGCCAGCCGGCGCGCACCAGTTCGGTGACGGTGGCGAGTCCGAGGCCTTGTGAGCCGCCGGTGACGACGGCGGTAGGTGTCGTGGAATCGGTCACGAGGTCATCCTCGAACCTCAAGTTGACTTGAAGTCAAGGTGTTTCGAGCTCGGATTTCGACCGTGCGCATTCGACTCCCGACCTTCGGGTGAGGATCGGAGTGGGGGACACAACCTCGGGAACGGGGAACACGATGTCCAGAACGGGGGACACGGCGGCGGGAACGCAGCACACAACGTCCGGAACGGGGGACACGAGGCTCAGCGGGTGGCGGCCCCCTTGGCATGGAGGGCCTTCACCGAGGGGGAGGTCGTGATCTCACCAGGGTCAGGGTAAGTCCGCAGCACCCGGTCGGCGGTGCCGGACGTCGTCACGGTGAACCAGTAGTGCTCGTTCTTGTAGTGGTGCAGCCGGTGGTTGCGCCAGATCGCGCGGTAGACGCGGGAGCGCGGCCGGTAGTCGCTGTGGATGAGGTAGTGCGTCCACTCGTAGAGGATGCCGAGCGTGGCGACGCCGGTCAGGAACGTCAGGCCGAGGCCGAGCCGGGGGAACGCGAACAACGCGATCACGGTGTAGGCGGGCAGCAGCCACAACAGCACCGGCCACGGAATGAACACCAGCGGCGCATCGCGCGGGTCGGCGTGGTGCTCGCGGTGCTTGCGGGCGAGCAACGAGTCGATCGTGACCTTGCCGACACGGCGCGGCTTCCAGTGCAGGACGAACACGTGCACGAGCCACTCGAAGAACGGGAACGCCGCGATCATGATCACCGGAAGGATCGCGTCGGTGAGCCGCCAGTCGCCGACGACGAGCCGAGCGGTGAGCGCGGCGACCAGCGTGGCGCCGATGAACCACGGCGACGGGTGCCGCCAGAACCCGCGCCACGCTCCGCTGAGTGGCATTGATCGCCTGCGGGGTCCGGTCATGGCGGCCTCATCCGCGCGCACACGCTCCCTGGCGCGGGCGTCAATGGCTGCTTTCGACTCGCTGGTCATCGCTCCTCCAGTCGATCGAGAACGGTCATCATCGCGGTGGTCGCCGGCCTCAGCAGGTCGAGCGCGGCCGTGCGTGCCGCGTCGATGTCGCCCGCCACGATGGCGTCGGCGAGGGTGCGGTAGTTCTCGACGCGGGTGACCTCGGCCGCCATGGCGGTGGTCAGCGCGCCGATGGCGGGTTCGTACGCCGCTCGAAGTCCGTTGAACATCAACCGGAACGCGATCGACTCGGCGCCGTCGACGACGTGGTCCCAGAACGTCAGCGCGTGCTGTTGCTGCGCGACGGCGTCCCCGGCCGCCTCTTCCAGTGCCTCGATCGCCGCTGCCAGTGGCGCCGCCAGCCGCGCACCACCACGCTCGGCCGCCAGCATCGCGATCTTCGGACCGACATGCAGCCGGGCCTCCAGGACGCTGCGCACCACGCCCGGGTCCGGCTGGCCGGACGGCGAGAGCAGCCTGGGCAGCAGGTCGAGGCCCGCGTGCTGGCGGTAGTCCCTGACGACGGTGCCGCCGCCCTGCTTGACCTGCACCAACCCGGCGTGCGTCATTCGCTGGATCGCTTCGCGCACCGCGGGTCGGGAAACACCGAGTACCTCGGCGAGCCTGCGCTCGCTCGGCAACGGCTCACCTGCGGCGAGCTCGCCTTCGATCATGTCCGCGAGCAGCTGGTCGAAGACTTCGTCGGTGACCGATCGCCGGTCAACACGTCGTAGCGCCATGGCCAGGACCGTAGCCAGCCGATAGGTAAGACGTCAAGTGGTAAGACCAATTTGAAACCCCGCAGGTCGTAACGACGTGCCTGATCCACACGACTGCTCAGCGTGGGGTTCGCTGGTCAGCCAAGGAGGGCGACATGTCGGAAGGCACAGCGCAGCGCTTCAACATCGAAGATCTCCGTGCCGGATTCGACGGCACCGTGCTCACCGAGCACGACGCGGACTACGAGACCACGCGCGCCATCTTCAACGCCGCCATTGACGCCCGGCCGCGCGTCATCGCGTGCGCCGCCAGTCGCGAGGACGTGCGCGCCGCGCTCGCCTACGCTCGCGCCAACGAGCTGGGCATCGCGGTGCGCGGCGGCGGGCACAGCGTGGCTGGCGCGTCCCTTGTGGACGGCGGCCTCGTCATCGACCTGCGTGGTCTCAACGAGGTCACCATCGATCCCGTCGCGTGCATCGCCACCGTCGGCGGTGGCACGGTGTGGGGTGAACTGGACAAGGCCGCGCAGGAACACGGCCTCGCCACCACTGGCGGCAGGGTGTCGACGACCGGCGTCGCCGGCCTCACGCTCGGCGGCGGGTCCGGCTGGATCGAGCGCAAGTTCGGGCTGGCCTGTGACAATCTGCTCGCCGTCGACCTGGTTCTCGCCGACGGCAGAGAGATCACGGCGAGCGAGTCCGATAACCCCGAGCTGTTTTGGGCACTGCACGGCGGAGGCGGCAACTTCGGTATCGCGGTGTCGCTGACTTTCCGGCTATATCCGATTGCGGCGTTCTCGATCGCGCTGCTGCTCTGGCCCGGCGACAAGGGACGCCAGGTAGCTGGCGTCTACCGCGACCTCATGACCGATGCGCCGGACGAGATCGGCGGCGGCCTGCTGTACCTCACCGGGCCGCCCGAAGAGTTCGTGCCGCAAGAGCTGCAGGGCACGCTGTGCTGCGGGGTCCTGGTCACCGACATCGGCGACGAAGGCGACCTCATGAGCCGGATCGGCTCGTTGCTGGCGCTGGAGCCAGCGGGTCAGGTCATCACTGGCCTCCCGTACGCCGAACTGCAGTGCATGCTCGACGACCCGCCTGGATACCGCAACTACTGGTCCGCCGAGTACTTGTACGAACTACCCGACGAGGCACTCGACCGGTTCTGTGCCGCGGCCGAGCGCATGGTGGTGCCTTCGCCGTCGCAGCATGCGCTGTTGCCGTGGGGTGGGGCGGTGGCGCGCAACGCAGGCATCGGGGCCATGGCCAACCGGGACGTCTCCTGGGTGGTGCACCCGCTCGGTCTCTGGGAGAACCCGGCCGACGATCAGCGGGCCAGGGACTGGGCGCACCAGCTCGCCGATGACATGCGGCCGTGGACGACGGGTGCGCTGTACCTGAACTTCATTGGCGACGAGGGCGTGGATCGGGTCATCGCGGGCTACGGCGAGGAGAACTACCGGCGGCTGGCCCGGGTGAAGGCGGCATTCGACCCGGACAACGTCCTCAACCGCTGGCACAACGTGCAGCCAGCGACGGACTGACCCGCGAACGGCGAACACGACGTCCCGAGCGACGAACACGGCGCCGTGAGTGGGGGACACGACGCCGCAGGGCTGCGCTACAGGCGCACGGGGTACTGCGGCTCCGGGACGTCCGGCTTGATGCGGCCCTCGATGAAGATGCCGTGCCACAGCATGAACATCAACAGCGCCCAGATGCGACGGCTGTGGTCGAGGGTGCCCGCCTTGTGCTCGTCGAGCAGCCGCAGCACCGCCTGCTTGTCCAGGAACTCCTCGGTGCGGGAGTCGTTGATGATGCCGCGAGCCCAGTCGTACATCTCGTCGCGCAGCCACAGCCGGATAGGAACAGGGAAGCCAAGCTTGCGGCGGTTCAGCACGTGCGGCGGCACGATCTCCGCGAGTGCCTTGCGCAGCGCGTGCTTGGTCGTCTCCGAGGTGATCTTCTCGGACAGCGGGATGTCGGCCGCCACCCGGAACACCTCGCGGTCGAGGAACGGCACCCGCAGCTCCAGCGAGTTCGCCATGGTCATCTTGTCGGCCTTGACGAGGATGTCGCCGCGCAGCCAGGTGAACAGATCCACGTGCTGCATCCGCGCCACCGGGTCCCAGCCTTCCGAGATCCGGTACGGCTGCGCCGTGACGTCGCTGTGGCCGACACCCTCGACGTAGCTCCGCAGCACGCGGCGCAGCTGGTCGTCCCGGAAGATGCGGGCGTTGCCGTAGTAGCGCTCTTCAAGCGGAAGGGCACCGCGCCGCAGCAGGTCCTTGCCGCGGATGCCCTCGGGGATCTTGGTGGACACCGTGCCGAGCGCGCGGCGCAACCCGCCGGGCATCTTCTCGAACGCGCGCAGCGAGATCGGCTCGCGGTAGATGGTGTAGCCGCCGAACAGCTCGTCCGCGCCCTCGCCGGAGAGCACCGCTTTCACGTGCTTGCGGGCCTCGCGGGCGATGAACCACAGCGGCACCAGCGCCGGGTCGGCGACCGGGTCGTCCAGGTACCAGACGATCAGCGGCAGCGCCGCCATCATCTCATCGGCCGACACGGTGCGGACGACGTGCTTCACGCCGATCGCCGCCGCCGACTCCGCAGCGACGTCCACCTCGGAGTAGCCCTTGCGCTCGAAGCCGGTGGTGAACGCGATGAGGTTCGGGTTGTGCTCCTTGGCCAGCGCGCAGGTCGCCGTCGAGTCGATGCCGCCGGACAGGAACGCGCCGACGGTGATGTCAGGGTCGGCGATCATGTGCTTGGCGACCGAGTCGCGCATCACATCGGTGATCCGCCGGTGCAACGACGCCGACTCCTCGGGGCCCGCCACCTGACGCGCGGTGAACTTGGGGAAGAAGTACCGCGTGGTGTTCACCTCACCGCCGGGTGTCGCGGTGAACGAACAGCCCGACTCGATGCGGCGCACGTCGACGTGCAGCGTCTCCGGCTCCGGCACGTACTGCAGCGTCAGGTAGTGCTGCAGGGCGACTTTGTCCAGCGTGTCGCCGGTGCCGAGGGCGCCTGCCAGCTCAAGTAGGCTCTTCTTCTCGCTGGAGAACGCCGCTCCACCGGGACCGATGGCGTAAAACAGCGGCTTGATGCCGAACGGGTCCCGCGCGCCGAAGACGACCTTGCGCTCGGCGTCCCAGATCATGAACGCGAACATGCCGCGCAGCTCGGACACGGCGTCCTCGCCGAGGTGGTGGTACGCGGCCAGGATGGCCTCGCCGTCGCCTTCGGTGTTGAACGCCGCTCCGTGCTCGGTGGCGAGCCGTTCCCGCAGCTCACGGTAGTTGTAGATCTCGCCGTTGAAGTTCATGGTGTAGCGCTGCGGCGACTCGGGCGGGCCCCAGGTCAGCGGCTGGTGCGAGTGTTCGACGTCGATGAACGCCAGCCGGTTGAAGCCGTAGACGACCTCGGAGTCGGCCCAGGTGTCGCTCTCGTCGGGGCCTCTATGGCGTTGGCAGTGCAGGGCGGCCTTGACGGCTGGCCGCGCCGCAGTGGCGTCGTCTTCGCTAGCGCAGATCAGTCCGAGCAGGCCACACACGTGCTGCAACACCTCATCGTCATGCCGATAATCGCCGGTGAGAACCCAGTATGCCCGCTTGTCGAACGTGAGCCGTGACGCCCCGGCGCGCTCAACGCGGTTTCATTCGGATAGGCTCCGCTCGGCGACAAAGCGTCGTGAGTGAACCAGTCGAGGAGGCGTGACGCAGTGGGTCGGAAGAGGCATGTCCCGGCATCACGATGGTCAAGGGCGGGCAAGATCGCCGCACTGGCCGGGGCTGTCGCCGTCACGGCGAGTGGCTGCTCGGTCGACGAGGTGCTCCGGTTCGGCTGGCCGGTAGGAGTCACCCCGGAAGCCGAGCAGATGCGTGAGCTCTGGACCTGGACGGTGATCGCGGCGCTTGCGGTCGGTGTGCTGGTGTGGGGCCTGATCTTCTGGTCGGTCGCCTTCCACCGTAAGAAGAAGGACGACGACGAGCTGCCGCGCCAGTTCCAGTACAACGTGCCGCTCGAGCTGTTCGCCGTCGTGCTGCCCACGATCATGGTCTGCGTGCTGTTCTTCTTCACCGCGACCACCGAGGTCAGCGTGCTCGCCGAGGAAGAGGACCCCGACGTCACCGTCGACGTGGTCGCCTTCCAGTGGAACTGGGAGTTCAGGTACCCCGGCCAGACGACGTCCGATGGGGAGACCGTCAGCACCGTCGGCAGCTCGACCGAGATCCCCCTGCTCGTGCTGCCCACCGACAAGCGGATCCAGTTCAACATCGAGTCCACCGACGTCATCCACTCGTTCTGGGTGCCTGAGCTGCTGTTCAAGCGCGACGCGATGCCGCGCCCCGAGAAGAACAACCAGGACAACACCTTCCAGGTCACCAGCATCGACAAGGAAGGCGCATTCATCGGCCGGTGCGCCGAGCTGTGCGGGACCTACCACTCGGTGATGAACTTCGAGGTCAGGGCGCTCTCGCCGGACAAGTACAACGAGTACATTCGGCTGCGCAAGCAGATCAACCCTGACACCAAGGCGCCGTACACCGCGTCCGAGGCGCTGGACAAGATGAACTGCGGCGAGCTGTGTAAGCCGTACGCGGTCACGACCCGTCCGTTCACCACGGAGCGCACGGCCGGGTCGGCGGTGGGCTGACCCGGTGACCACCCGCACTGAACCAACACAAGCACCGACAGGCGAGAGGGTGACGGCCAGATGAAGGTCGAAGCGAGGATTTTCGAGATCGTCACGATCTTCGCGTTCTTCATCGCCATCGTGTACGCCGTGATGACCGGTCTGATGACCCGCGACGGCGTCGAGCCGATCGGCACGGTCGCGCTCATCCTGACCGGTGGCCTCGCCCTGCTGGCGGGCAGCTACTTCCGGTTCATCGCCCGCCGTATCGAGCTGCGTCCGGAGGACCACGACGACGCCGAGGTCAGTGACGGCGCCGGGGAGATGGGCTTCTTCAGCCCCGGCAGCTACTGGCCGGTCGCGCTCGCCGGAGCCGCCGCGCTCGCCGGAATCGCGTTGGCGTTCTTCGAGGTCTGGCTGCTCGTCATCGCCATCGGGTTCTTGCTGATCACCATCGGTGGCCTGGTGTTCGAGTACCACCGTGGCCGCTCGGAGGCGGGTCCCGCCGCAGACTGACGTCGCATCGCACGCCACGCCGGCGCGGTCGTGTCCCTCGTTGGTCGCGCCGTGTCCCTCGTTCCTGACGTCGTGTCGCTCGTTGGTCGCGCCGTGTCCCTCGTTCCTGACGTCGTGTGTCACGGTCACGCCCGTCGCCGGGGTGCCAGCGCGGCGAGCAGGATCGCCAGCATTCCGGCGCCTTCGACCAGCGTGACCCGGTGCCCGTAGGCGAGACTGTCCACGAGCACCGCCACCAGCGGGTACACGTACGAGATCACCGCGACAGTCCCGGTCGGCAGCCGTCCGACGCTGGAGTACATCAGCACGTACATGACGGCGGTGTGCACCGTGCCCAGCAGCAGGAGCCATCCGAGCCCCGCCGCGCCCGCCGGCAACGGCGTGAGTAGCAACGCGGGTGCCAGTAGCACCGTCCCCGTCGTCAGTTGCACGGCAGCCACGACGTGCGGGCGCAGGTGCGACAGTCGCTTGGCGATCAGCGTCGCCCCGGCGTAGAGCATCGCGGCGGCCAAAGCCAGTACGATGCCGGACAGGCGCACCGGCTGGCCGTCCGCGCCCTCCGCGCCGAGTGAGATCGCCACGACACCGCCGAACGCGATCACCGCACGTATCAAGTGGCTCCGGGTGATCCGCTCGCCGAGCAGCGCCGCCGCGAGTCCGACCAGCAACAGCGGCTGCGTGTGGTACACGACCGTGCCCACCGAGATCGACGACAGCGCATAGGACGCGAACAGCAGCACCCAGTTCAGCACCAACAGCACGCCGCCGAGCACGATCACGCCCAGCTCGCGCCTGCTCAGCCCGCGCAGTGTCGGCAACAGCCACCCGCGCGCCGAACTCCAGACGATCAGCAGCAGTCCGCCGACCAGGCAGCGCGCGAACGCCGCGGCGGGCGCCTCGGCGCCGCTTTCCACGACGACAGCGCCGATGGTGCCGGACAGCGCCATCGCGGTCGTCCACTGTGTCAGCGGTGTCCTCGACTGCCGTGACGAGGGCGATTCCGGTGTCGTGCCAGAGGAATCACGTGCATGAGTCGTTGTCATGGCGATCAGCCTGCCTGGCCAGGCCTGCCCCGACGAGAGTCAGGAATGACATGCAGCGAAAAGGATATGACACACTGATCCCATGACACGCACCGTGAATCGGGTGGCCGTCGTGGTAGCGGGGGAGGTCTCGCCGTTCGAGCTGGGCGTCGCCTGCGAGGTCTTCGGCACTGACCGCACTGCCGACGGCATCGAGGGCTGGGAGTTCGCCGTCTGCTCACCGGGCGGGGACGCCGTCGCGAGCTGGTCGTCGTTCACGCTGGGCGGATTGGCGCCGCTGTCCGTGGCCCGCGAGGCGGACCTTGTGATCATCCCCACATGCGCACCGCGCTCCGAGCCGCCGCCCGCCGCGGTGCTGGACGTCTTGCGCGAGGCGAACGACAGGAAGGCCCTGGTCGCTGGGTTCTGCGCCGGGGTGTTCTCGCTCGGCTACGCTGGCCTGCTTGCCGACCGGTACTGCACCGTGCACTGGTACTACGAGCAGCAGTTCCGGCAGGCGTTCCCGCGCGCGAAGGTCGATCCCAGCGCGCTCTACGCTGAGGACGACGGCGTGCTGACCAGCGCGGGCACCGTGGCCGCCGTCGACCTGTGCCTGCATCTTGTCCGCAAGACGCGGGGAGTGGCGGCGGCGACGGCACTGGCCAGGCGCATGGTCACCGCGCCGCATCGCACCGGCGGGCAGGCGCAGTTCGTCGCCGCGCCCGTCCCGGCAGACGTCAGCGACGACGCCGTGGTGGCCGAGGTGCTGGAGTGGATCGAGCGCAGGCTGGACGAGCCGATCACCGTGTCGGAACTGGCGCAGCGCAGCGGACTCGGCGAGCGGACGTTCCTGCGGCGCTTCGCCGCCGCCACCGGATCGACACCGCACCGCTGGCTCACCGAACGCAGGCTGGACCGTGCCCAGCACCTGCTGGAAACGACCGGGCTCGGCGTCGACGACATCGCCGTTGCTTGCGGGTACGGCTCAGCGGCCGCGCTGCGACACCAGTTCGCGCGGCTGCGCGGTACCAGCCCGAGCCACTACCGGACCACGTTCGCACGGGTGCCCGCCGAGGGCTGAGGGTCGAACACGACGCGCCCGGAGTGGGGACACGACGTGCGGAGTGGGGGACACGACGTGCGGAGTGGGGAACACGACGGCAGGAATGGGGGACACGGCGCGCTATCCCGCCAGGGACACCGACACCCGCTCCCAGCTGTCCAGCAGCGTCGCCGCTTTGCCAGAGTCCAGCGCCTCCTCGGCCGTGGCGATGCCCGCGCGGAGGTCGTCGTCCAGCGACGCCGAGAAGCCCCGGTAGGAGGCGATCGCCGCACCCGCGTTGAGGACGACGGCGTCCCGCACCGGGCCGCGCGTGCCAGCCACCAGGTTCCGCACCACTGCGGCGTTCGTCTCGGCGGAGCCGCCCTTCAGGTCGGACACCGACGCGCGCGGGAGGCCGAACGCCGCAGGGTCGACCGATGCCTGCCGGACGTCACCGCCGCTGACTCGCCACACCGTGCTCGTTGTAGTCGTCGTGAGCTCGTCGAGCCCGTCGTCGCCCCGGACGACCAGCACGCTCGCGCCGCGTCCGGCGAACACCCGCGCCAGCACCTCCAGCTTGTCCGGGTACGCGCAGCCGACGAGGCCCGCGCTGGGCTGCGCCGGGTTGGTCAGCGGACCGAGCAGGTTGAACGTCGTCGGGATGCCGAGTTCCTTGCGAGTCGGGCCCGCGTGACGCAGCGCCGGGTGGAACGTCGGCGCGAAGCAGAACCCGATGCCCGCCTCGTCGACGCAGGAGCGCACCGCGTCCGGTGAGAGGTTCACCACGATTCCGAGCGCCTCCAAGACGTCCGCCGCGCCGCAGCTGGACGATGCCGCGCGGTTGCCGTGTTTGACGACGGGCACGCCAGCCGCGGCCGTGACGATCGCGGCCATCGTGGAGACGTTCACCGACCCGGACCGGTCACCGCCGGTGCCGACGATGTCCACGGCCGTGCCGGGCACCTCGACCCGGTGCGCGTGGGCGAGCATGGTGTCGGCCATGCCGATGACCTCGCTCGGCGTCTCACCCTTGGCGCGCAGCGCGACCGCGAAACCCGCGATCTGCGACGGCGTGGCCTCGCCCGTCATGACCTGCGCCATCGCCCACGCGGTGTCCTCCGCCGTGAGGTCGGTGCCAGCGATGAGCTGGTCGAGCAGCGCGGGCCAGGTGTGCGTGGTCACGGGTCCTCCTACTGGGATGTCGTGGCGGGCAGCCGGTCGCGCAGCACCTCGGCCACTGTCTCGGCGGCGGCGATCGGGTCGAGCGGGTGCACCAGCACAGCGTCGGCCTGCGACCAGGTGGCGAGCCACTTGTCGTCGGCGCGCCGTACCGAGACGACGATGGGCGGGCACGCGCTCAGCTCGTTCTTGAGCTGCCTCGCCAGCCCGATGCCACCGGTCGGCTGCGCCTCGCCGTCGAAGATCGCCAGGTCAACGGTGCCGGAGTCCATCTCGGCGAGCACATCGGCCACCGTCGCGGCCTCGACGTAGCTCACCCTGCCGATGTCGGCGGTGGGCCTGCGGCCGATCGCTGTGATGATCGCCTCACGGACGTCGGCACGGTGGCTGAGCACCAGGATTTTCAACGGCTCGCTGCTCATGGCGGGTCGGCCCTCCGTCTTCATTCCCCAGTCAGGGTGTCGTTGGCTGCCGCTGCTGACTCTATCTGGAGCCCGGTTTACCGAGGTAAGGGCCAGCGCCAGCGGACAGTTGATCACGCATGGCCCTACCCGGGAGCGCGGTGCGGGAGGTGAGAAGCCATAATGCGAGACGTGACTACGGCAGCGCCCACGATCAGCCAGCGAGTGCATTCGCTGAACCGCCCCAACATGGTCAGCGTTGGCACCATCGTCTGGCTCTCCAGCGAACTGATGTTCTTCGCTGGCCTCTTCGCGATGTTCTTCACGGTCAAGGCCCAGAACGAGGACGGTCACTGGCCGCCGACCAACGATGCGACCGGGGAACCGATCCACCTGGACATTCCTTACGCATTGCCCTTCACGATCATCCTCGTGGCATCGTCGTTCACATGTCAGCTCGGCGTGTTCGCCGCCGAGCGCGGCGATGTGTTCGGGCTGCGCCGCTGGTACATCCTCACGTTCATCATGGGCGCCATCTTCGTCGGTGGTCAGGGCTATGAGTACCTCAGCCTGATCCACGAGGGCGTTACGATCCCGTCCGACCCGTTCGGCACCGTGTTCTACCTCACGACAGGCTTCCACGGACTGCACGTGATCGGTGGACTCATCGCGTTCGTGTTCCTGCTCATGCGTACCAAGATGAGCAAGTTCACGCCCGCCCAGGCGACGTCGGCCATCGTGGTCTCCTACTACTGGCACTTCGTCGACATCGTCTGGATCGGGCTGTTCGCGGTGATCTACATCGTGCCGTGACCCCAGCCAAGACCAGACAGCGTGACACCCTCGAACTGACAGCAAGGTTGCCGCAGACATGACCCCTAGCAAGCTCCGAGTTCGCTCCGGCAGCAAAGCAAGGCGCCGCATCGCCGGCCTGCTCGCACTCGGTATCGCCCTGATGGCCGCTGGCGGCCTCTACGCCCTCTTCGTGCCTGAGCCGCAGACCGCGCAGGCGCAAGGTGATCCCGCGCTGCTGCGGAAAGGCGCCGAGGTCTACAACAACACGTGCATCACGTGTCACGGGGCGAACCTCGATGGCGTCTCGGGCCGTGGTCCGAGCCTCATCGGCGTCGGCGAGGCCGCGGTGTACTTCCAGACGTCGACCGGCCGGATGCCGATGGCGCGTCAGGAGGCACAGGCCTCAAGGAAGCCGCCGAAGCTCAGCCCGGCGCAGATCGACGCGCTCAGCGCCTACGTCCAGGCACACGGCGGCGGCCCGGAGCGCCCGGAGCAGTCCGGTAAGGCGCTGCATGGCGACGACCCGGCTCGCGGTGGCGAGCTGTTCCGGCTGAACTGCACGTCCTGCCACAACTTCACCGGCAAGGGCGGCGCGCTGTCGTCCGGTAAGTACGCGCCGCCGCTCGAGCCTGCCAACGAGGAGCAGCTCTACACCGCGATGCTGACCGGGCCGCAGAACATGCCGAAGTTCTCCGACCGGCAGCTCAGCCCTGAGGAGAAAGAGGACATCGTCGCCTACGTCAAGTCGGTCTCCGAAGGCAACAACAATCCGGGCGGCAACTCGCTCGGCGGCTGGGGCCCTGCGTCGGAAGGCATGATCGCGTGGGTCGTCGGCATCGGTGCCATCATCGGCATCACGCTGTGGATTGGATCGAGGGCAGGTCATGAGTAGCGGCAACGAGCAGCAGCTTCCCACCGGGGCGGAGCTGGCCGAGATGAACCGCGACGAGCTGGTCGCGCTCGGCGGCAAGCTCGACGGTGTCGAGTTCGCCGAGTACCCGGACCCGTGGCCGGTGAAGGGCACTCGTGCCGAGAAGCGTGCCGAGCGCACCGTCGCGATGTGGTTCACCCTCGCTGGGCTGTCCGGCCTCGCGTTCCTGGTCGCGATGATCTGGTGGCCGTGGCAGTACCAGCCGCCTGCCGAGGACAGCGCGCACTTCTGGTACAGCCTCTACACCCCGGTCCTCGGCGTCACGCTCGGTGTCTCGATCCTGGCGTTCGCGTTCGGCATCCTGCTCTACACCAAGAAGTTCCTGCCGCACGAGGTCGCGGTGCAGCAGCGCGACGACAACATGGGCGCAGGCTCGGACGAGCTGCACCGGCAGACGTTCGCCGCGCACCTCGCCGACGCCGGCAACCGCAGCACCATCGCGCGCCGCTCGGCGATCAAACGCAGCGCCGGACTCGGCATCGGGATGCTCGGCCTCGGCGCCGCGATCCTGCCGCTGATCGGCTTCATCAAGAACCCGCACGCGAACTCCGGCAACAAGAGCGGGCTGTACCACACCGGCTGGCAGCCCGATAAGCCCGGCCAGAAGGTGTTCCTGCGGCGCTACACCGGTGTCACGCACGAGGTCTCGCTCGTCCGCCCCGAGGACCTCGACGCGGGCGCGATGGAGACGGTGTTTCCGTTCAAGGAGAGCGAGCGGCACGACGAGCACGCCTTGTCGGTGGCCTTCAAGCGGGTCGACAATCCTGTCATGTTGATTCGCCTCCGCCCGCAGGACGCCGAGAAGGTGGTCAAGCGCGAGGGCCAGGAGGGCTTCAACTACGGCGACTACTACGCGTACTCCAAGATCTGTACGCACGTGGGGTGCCCTGCCTCGCTGTATGAGCAGCGGACCAAGCGCATCCTGTGCCCGTGCCACCAGTCGCAGTTCGACGCGCTGATGTACGCCAAGCCGATTTTCGGCCCGGCGACAAGGGCGTTGCCGCAACTGCCCATCACGTTGGATCCTGAGACGGGATACCTGATCGCCAAGCACGACTTCATCGAGCCAGTCGGGCCAGGATTCTGGGAGCGCAAGTCATGAGCGAGCTGACAACGCCGACGAAGGGCGACCCTGCGCTGCAGCAGATCGCGGCGCAGCAGGCTGACGAGGCGGACAAGCGCTACCACGCCGCCAAGGGCCTGCGGCACCAGATGAACAAGGTCTTCCCGACGCACTGGTCGTTCCTGCTCGGGGAGGTCGCGCTCTACAGCTTCATCATCCTGATCCTGTCCGGCGTGTACCTGACCCTGTTCTTCGATCCCTCCATGGAGGAGGTCGTCTACGACGGCGTCTACCGCAACCTGCAGGGCATCGAGATGTCGCGGGCGATGGAGAGCACGCTGGAGATCTCGTTCGAGGTCAGGGGCGGGCTGTTCATCCGGCAGATCCACCACTGGGCCGCGCTGATCTTCGTGGCCGCCATGGCGGCGCACATGATGCGGGTGTTTTTCACCGGTGCCTTCCGCCGTCCGCGCGAGGCCAACTGGGTCATCGGCGCGCTGCTGCTGATCCTGGGCGCGTTCGAGGGCTTCTTCGGCTACTCGCTGCCGGACGACCTGCTCTCCGGTACCGGTGTCCGCGCCACGATGTCGGGTATCACGCTGTCGGTGCCGGTGATCGGTACCTGGGCGCACTGGGCGCTGTTCGGCGGGGAGTACCCGGGGACCGTGATCATTCCCCGGCTGTATACGCTGCACATCCTGATCCTGCCGGGCATCATGCTCGCGCTTGTCGCAGTGCACCTCGGCCTGGTCTGGTACCAGAAGCACACCCAGTTCCCCGGGGTGCGGCGCAAGGAGACCAACGTCGTCGGCGTGCGGATCATGCCGGTGTTCGCGCTCAAGGGCGGTGCGTTCTTCGCGGCCGTCACCGGGGTGACCGTGCTGATGTCCGGGCTGTTCCAGATCAACGCGATCTGGAACATCGGTCCGTACAACGCCTCGCAGGTCTCGGCGGGTTCCTGGCCCGACTGGTACCTGGCATGGGCGGACGGCATCCTGCGGATCTGGCCAGCCTGGGAGCTGTATCTCGGCAACTACACGATTCCGCCGGTGTTCTTCGCGGGCGCGATCGGTCTGCCGGTGATGTTCACACTGCTGATCGCGTATCCGTTCATCGAACGCAAGCTGTCCGGGGACACCGCGCACCACAACCTGCTGCAACGGCCGAGGGACGTCCCGGTCCGCACCGGCATCGGTGCCATGGCGATCACCTTCTGGATGGTGCTCGAGTTCTCCGGGTTCAACGACATCATCGCGTTCGTGTTCGACATCTCGCTGAACGCGACGACCTGGATCGGCCGCATCGGGTTGCTGGTGCTGCCGCCGATCGCCTACTACGTGACCTACCGGATCTGTCTCGGCCTGCAGCGAGCCGACCGCGGGGTGCTGGAGCACGGTGTCGAGACCGGCGTCATCAAGCGGCTGCCTCACGGTGAGTTCATCGAGGTGCACCAGCCGCTCGGCCCGGTCGACGACCACGGCCACCCGGTCCCGCTGGAGTACCAGGGCGCCCCGGTGCCGAAGAAGATGAACGAGCTCGGCTACGCGGGCAAGGCCGTCGCTGGTTCCTGGCTGACGCCGGATCCGGCCGAGGAGACCATCGCGCTGGAGCGGGCGCAGGCCGCGCAGCACGGCAACGGCGCCAACGGTCACGCGGTCAGCGGCCACGCCGAGGCCAGCGGCGACGGTCAGGCCGAGATCGAGGCGCCAGCGGACACTCGCGAGAGCTGACGGCTCAGACGCAGCAGGGCGGGACGGAGAATGCGCTGTTCTCCGCCCCGCCGTTGTGTGTGGGTGGTATTTCGCGACCGCCAGAAACAGCCGTGTCGCCCCGCGCGTGGCCGACCATTGCGTGGGAGACTGGCGGCGACCGAAGGAGGACGTGGCGTGATGACAGCTCTGCCAGACCACTCGCCGGGATGGCCACCACGTGAGTTGGACAGGTTGCTGACCGTCGCGGAGTACGCAGAACTCGGTGAACCCGACTTCGGCTATACCGAACTAGTGGAAGGTCGGCTCTTGATGTCGCCGAGTCCGACACCGAGACACAACATCGCGTCGTTCGAACTCGCTGCCCAGTTGAAACCGCAGCTGCCGAGCGACCTGACCGTGGTCCAGGACGTGGACGTCGACCTCGGCCTGGTGCCCGCCGACGCTCCTGGCTTCTCTCGCCGCCCCGACCTCGTCATCGTGGATCGCGCGGCGGTCGATCGGGTCAGCAACGAGGGGGGCATGCTGCGAGCCGCCGAGGTCGTCGTGATCATCGAGATCGTCTCACCCAGCTCCCACCGCATCGACTACAAGCACAAGCACGGCGAGTATGCCGACGCGGGAATCCCGCACTATTGGATCATCGATCTCAGCGAGCCGGTCTCGCTCGTCGCTTCTCACCTTGCTGGCGAGTTCGGCTACCAGGACGCGCCCGCCGTGACGGGGACGTTGACCACGAGCGAGCCGTTCGACGTCCGGGTCGAGCTGAACCAGCTCGTCTGAGTCGGTCGTGACGACGGAGCTGGTGGCCTGCAAGGAGTCGTCAGGACGCCGTTTCCAGTGCGCGTGCCTGCGAGACCCGCGCCAGCCAGTCGCCCCAGCCGCCAGCGACACGGGCGGGTTCTGCCCACGGCTGCGTGGTGCGGACGATCCGCACCCCCGGTCGGTGCAGCCAGCGCAGCAGCACGGAGATCTCCTCGGGCGAGCAGCCGCGCAGCGGCCCCTCCCCGGCGAGCACCGTCTCCGCGCTCGCGACCAAGGACTCGACGACCGGCATCGGAGCGGTGCCACTTCGCGCGACGCCAGCCGAGGCGAGCCTGCCGTGCCGGATCACCGCGAACTCCCACCCGCCAGCGCCGTCGGGGGAAGCCGCGATCAACTCCTCGATCGCCGCCAGCGCCGCCATCGAGTGCGCGGAGGAGACACTCCGCACCAGCGCGGCCAGGTCGTCCCTGCGGTTCGCGGCC
The DNA here is from genome assembly GCA_009377385.1 of Actinophytocola sp. GTDB lineage: Bacteria > Actinomycetota > Actinomycetes > Mycobacteriales > Pseudonocardiaceae > Haloechinothrix_A. Next base: position 9,002 of record WHUD01000041.1, on the reverse strand, counting down.
AGCTCGAAGTGCGCCGCGCTCGCCAGCGCGTCCAGTTCGGCTGCCGCGGTGTGCAGCAGATGGCCGTCTGTGCCCGCGATCAGCGAGCTGACGCGGTCGACAAGCGGCGCGTACTCCGACGTGGACTGCCGTCCTGCGCAGGGCGCGCCGCATCTGCCGAGTTCGGCCAGTGCGCACGGCGATCCGCGCTGACCCGCCGCGGGAATCCGGTCGGTGCAGGTTCGTAGCCCGGCCGCCGAGGACAGCGAGGCGGCGGCGTCGGCGGCCGCCTTGCGGGAGCGGAACGGCCCCAGCGCGCCGTCCCTCGGGGTGCGCACCACCGACAGCCGCGGGAACGCCTCGTCGGTCAGCGCGACCCACCAGAACTTGCCGGGATTGCGGGAGCGCCGGTTGTAGGCAGGCTTGTGCGCCGAGAGCAGCCGCAGCTCCCGCACCTGCGCTTCCAGTGCGTGGGAGCAGTCGATGCCGTCCACCCGCTCGGCGAGCGCGACCATCTCCCTGATCCGGCCCCTGCTCTCCGAGCCGGTGAAGTACTGCCGCACCCTGCGCCGCAGGTTCGACGCCGTGCCGACGTAGAGCACCTCGTCGTTCGGTCCTCGGAACAGGTACACGCCCGGCGCTTCCGGCAGGTGCGCCGCCATGCCGCGCTTGCGGCGCTGCGCCGGTGTCACCTCGGGCAGGTAGTCCAGCAGCTCCTCAAGCGACTGCACGCCGACCGAGCCGACCCGGTCCAGCAGCGCGTGCAGCACGTCCACGGTGGCCTTGGCGTCGTCGAGCGCGCGGTGGGTGGGCGTCGTGCTCGCGCCGAACAGCGCGGCAAGCGCCGACAACCGGCAACTCGGCGTGTCCTGACGGTCGAGCACCCTGCGCGCGAGCCGCACCGTGCACACCACGCTCTGTTTCGGCCAGTGGTAGCCGTGCTCGGCGCACGCGGCGCACAGGAAGCCGGTGTCGAACGGCGCGTTGTGCGCGACAAGCACCGATCCGGCCGCGAACTCAAGAAAAGCCGGGAGTACGCGGTCCAACTTCGGCGCGTCGGACACCATCGCCTGCGTGATCCCGGTCAGCGACACGATCTGTGGCGGGATCGCGCGGCCGGGGTCGACCAGGGTGGCGAACTCGCCAAGCACCTCGCCGCCACGCACCTTGACCGCGCCGATCTCGGTGATGCCGTCCGACCCGGCACTGCCGCCGGTGGTTTCCAGATCGAACACGACGAAGGTCGTCTCGCGCAGCGGGGTGCCGAGTTCATCGAAGGCCAGCTGGACGCTCACGGCTGGCACTGTAGACAGCGAAACCGACAGTCTGTTCGAACGTCTCACTCCGGCGTGTCGCGATCTGCCTGTGCCGCGACTCACGCTGGGTAGACATCGCGCCGGTTACGCTAAGTGGATGCCAGCCGATGCGGACAACCACGGGCACGATGCCCGCTGTGTGCCCGCTGACTGGGGCGCACTGCCGGAGCCGGTGCGCGGCAGGCTGGTCGAGCTGGCCGCCGCCTCTCTCGGCGAGCTGAGCGAGGCCGACGTGCCGAAGCGGCTGCGGCCGGTGGTCCGCTTCGCGCCCGCCAAGCGGGGCAGGGTGGCGGCCGCACCCCTGCTGGCCTCGCTGCGTGAGTCGCGCCCGTTCCGGACCGCCGTCGTCGCCTGGGCACGCGACAACCGGCCAGCGGCGCTCGACGTCGCCGCCGAGGACTTGGTGACCGCCGCATCCGCGGCAGTGCTGCTGGACGCCGAGGACGCAGGTGCGTTGCTGACCACCGTCGCGGAACGCGGTGAGCAGGCCAGCCTGCGCGCGGAGCGTGACGCCGCGCTGGCAAGGATCGAGCGCCTCGAAGCGGAATTGGAGCAGGTCCGCGACGAACTCAAGGCGGAGCGCGAGGCCACCCAGCTGGCGCGGGCGGAACGTTCGGACGAGCTGGAACGGCTGCGGGACCGGCTCAGGGAACGCGGTGTCGAACTGCGGCGGCTGCGGAACGCCGAACGCGAGGCGCGCAAGGAACTCGCTGGGGAGGGGTCGAAGGCCGCCGCCGCGCGGGACGACCTTGCCGAGCAACTCGCGAAGCAGCGCAGGCGCGCCGATGCGGAGCGGGCGCGCGCGGAGAGCGCTGAGGCCGATGCGGAACGAGCGTGGCAGTCCGCACGGGAGGCCCGTGAGGCGGACGAGGTGCGGCTGGCGCTGCTTCTCGACACCCTGGACGGCGCCGTCGGCGGACTGCGGGCCGAGCTGAACGTCACGGGTGCGGCTGCCGAGTACGGGCAGCGGCCAGCCGACACCGTGGACAACGCGACGGCGCTGCGCCACGGCGGCGCGGTGGCCGACACCGCCGGGCTGCAGCGACTGTTGACGCTGGCCGGGGCGCACTTGATCATCGACGGCTACAACGTGACCAAGACCGGCTACCCCGAGCTGGTGCTCGCCGAGCAGCGGCAGCGGCTGGTGCGCCAGCTCGCGGCGCTGGCGGCACGGACGTCGGTTGAGATCACCGTGGTGTTCGACGGGGCTGGGGTGGTCGCCGTGCCGTCAGCGAACGTGCGCGGCGTCCGGGTGCTGTTCAGCGCCAACGGGGTCCCTGCCGACGATGTCATCACCGGCATGGTGGAACGCGAGCCGAGGGGTAGGCCGTTGATCGTGGCGACAGCGGACCGGGAGATCATCACGGCCGTCGGCAGGCGGGGTGCGTTCGCGCTCCCACCGACCGTGCTGCTCGACGAACTCGGCAGGGTCTGATGCGCGGCCGCAACCAAATTGATGTCGATCCGAGGCGTCACGTTTCGGCCCTGATCGAGTTGTCTCTACCAAGAAGAGCGAACGTAAGCCGACTGGCACACTCGTTTGACCAGCCAGTCGGCTTACTTTCGGTCGGATTGGTATCTACCGGCGCTGTAACAGGGCGCTCGTGCAGGACGACGTGTGTGCGGAAGAGGAGGCGTTGATGGGGCGGTGGCCTCGGCAGGCGGTGGCGCGCGGTGTCGTGCGGGCGTCCGTGGTGTCGCTTGTGATGGGCCTGCTCGCCATTCCCGCTGCCCACGCGCAGGACGATCCGCCAACCAAGCCCGGTCCGCCGCCCGTCGAGGCCGGCGTCGCGCCGGGCGCAGGCGTGCCCGATCCCAGGCCGGGGGAGGCGTTCGCGGACCGCGAGGTCGCGTCCCTGCAGCAGACCGCCAACCAGGTGCAGCGCGAGCTGGGCGATCTGTCCGGCAAGATCGCGACGGCGCGGGACCGGCTGCGGACGGCGCGGCAGGAACTGAGCAAAGCCCGCGAGGAGCGGCGGTCCGCGGAACGGGCGCTGGACGCACTGCGCGACGAGATCGACCAGCTTTCCAGGTCCGCCTACATCGCCATGGGCCGCCCCGACCAGCTCAACGTGCTGCTCTCGGCGTCGGGCCCGAAGGAAATGCTCGCTGGCAGCTCAATCGTGAGCTACCTGCGCGCGGGCCAGGACAGGAAGCTGAGCAGGGCGCTCGACCGGCTACGCACGGCCGAGGCAGCGGAAGCCGATGCGTCGCGGCTGGAGAACGCGGCGGCCGAGCGCGAGAACGAGCTGGTGCAGCGCGGCGAGGACGCCACCAACCGCGCCGACGCCGTCTCAAGCGAGCTGCGCGACCCGATCGCTACGGCCAGCGACGCCGTCGCCGCGCAGCAGAAAGAGCAGCGCGAACGCAACCGCAAGACCAAGCGGAACTGGCAGCGCTACCTCGACCGGCTCGACAAGGCGGGAATCACGCCGCCATCGGCGTCGGCGCTGCGCGATCCGGACACGCTGCCGCCAGGCCTTCGCCCGCTGCGTGACGCGGACGGCGACCTGGAACGCGGTGTCGCCCAGGCCAAGACGCGGACGTCCGGTGGCGACCGGCTGCTGGTACTGCCGCAGGAGACCATCGACGCGGTCAGCGACGCCATCGACGCACTCGGCAAGCCCTACGTGCCGCGCGACCACGGCACGGGGCCGACGTCGTACTCCTGTGACGGGCTGGTCAACGCCGCCTACTCGGACGCCGGCCTCGACCAGCCAAAGCGTGCCGCGCGGCAGTACGCGATCGGCAGGAGGGTGCCCTTCGAGGACGTCCAGCCGGGCGACCTGGTGTTCGTCGGGCCAGCGAAGTATGGCGTGCAGCACGTCGGGATCGCACTCGACGATGAGACCATGCTCGCCGCGGACGGCAGGCTCGCGACGGTCGCCGTCACCGACTTGCCCGGTGAAGGGACGCTGGTCGGCGTCACCCGGCCGTCGCTAGGCGACCGCAAGCCACGCCGGGTGCCGCAGCGGGACGACGGCGGGCTGACCTGGCGCTGCGGCGGCGTCGAGCTACCGCTGAGCGCCGCTGGTGGCCAGCACCCCGGCGCGACCGGCGCCTGGGGCGGCTATCCGAACGGGTTGATCCCGCCGTCGGCGCTGTGCGGCATCGGGATCGGCGGGCACGCGCTGCGGTGCGACGCAGCGCAGTCGTTCGTCGCGATGTCGCGGGCGTACGCCGCCGCCACCGGCAGCGGGCTGTGCGTGACCGACTCGTACCGCTCGTTCCCCGCGCAGGTCGACCTGTACCGCAGGAAGCCGTCGCTGGCCGCCGTGCCTGGCACGAGCAACCACGGCTGGGGCGTCGCGATGGACATGTGCGGCGGCGTGGAGTCCTTCGGTTCCGCGGCGCATCGCTGGATGCAGGCGAACGCGCCCGCGTTCGGCTGGATCCACCCGTACTGGGCCAGGCAAGGCGGCGGCAGGGAAGAGCCGTGGCACTGGGAGTACGTCGGGGGCTGACGGGGCTGACCGGGCCGTTTCTGTCGGTGGTGCTCCTTACGGTGGCATCAGAACAGCCACCGAGGCGAAAGGGCCTGCCATGAGCGAATCGACGTCCGCCCTGCTCATCGACTGCGACCGGTGCGTCGCCCCGCCGTCCGCCTGCTCCGACTGCGTGGTGAGCGTGCTGCTCGGCGCGCCGCCGAAGGTGGAGTGGGACGAGACAGAACGCCGCGCCATCGACGCGCTCGCCGACGGCGGGATGCTGCCCCGGCTGCGGCTGGTCCAGGGCCGTCAGAGTGGCGCCGCGGTCGCCTGACGGCCGTCCGTCACCGTGCCACGACGTTCACGGAGGGTGGCCATATCGGTAAACGGTCAATTGGGTCGTTGAGCGGTCGAGTGAACACAAGAAGCGCAGGTATCGCACTTATCACAGAGTGCTAATTTACGCTGGTCCAGGTGGGTTTCGGCGTTTGTCCTGCTCCAAACGGCCCAGCGATGGTGGACGAGCCAGGCGAGGTTTCGTAACCTGGCCGAGACCTCACGGCCCCGCAGTCGCCACCACAGGAGGCGGCACCGTGAGGTTGTCGCACGGACGGCTCTGCCCCAGGGCTGTCCCGGGCTCACCGCAGCATCGCAGCACCCCTGCGGTGCCGCCAGGACACGACAAACCCGGTGTCTTGCGGTCGAGCACGCCGATGGCCGGATGCGGAGGACGGTCCGCGACGGTCAGGCCGGCAGGAGGGCCCCCGACCTCTGCCCGGTCAGGCTCCCGAACAATGCGACCGACTATGAAGGAGAAGCGCGCGACGTGAAGTCGCTTCGACTGAAGCGCATGGCGTCAGGTGCACTGGCCATCGCCGCGGTGTTGGCCCTGGTGACCTTCAGTGCCCCCGCCGGCGCAGACCCCACCCTCCCCGACAACGCATCCGAGGCGCTCCAGCAGTACAACGAGCTGAAGCGCAAGGCGGCGAAGCTCAACGAGGAGATGCTCAAGGCAGAGGACGCCCTCGCCACCGCGAACAGGCAGCTCAAGAAGGCCAACACCGACCTCAAGAAGTCGGCCGTCTCGCTGCGGAAGGCGCGCGCGGACGAACAGAAGTACCGCAAGGTCGTCGACAAGTTCGCGGGAGCGACCTACACCGGCGGGCACCTCGACCCGATGTCGCTCGCGATGAGCGGCAAGTCGACGCACGAGTTCCTCGAGCGTTCGGCGGCCATCAACGTGCTCGCCGACAAGAAGAACGACGCCCTCGACCGGCTGAGCGCCGCCGTCGACCAGTCGCAGAAGGCCAAGCGCCTCGCCGAGGACGCCCGCAAGCGCGCCCGCGAGTCGAGGGACGCCGCCGCGAAGCACAAGGCGGACATCGCAGCGCGCAAGCGCGCGCTCGACGCGCAGGTCGCGAAGTCCAAGGCAGCCTACGAGCAGCTCAGCGCCGAGGAACAGGCGCAGCAACAGGCTTCCTACGGGGAGCACGTCGTACCGCCGACCAGCATCGTCGCACCGGGCCCCGAAGCGCAGACGGCTGTCGACTCCGCCATGAGCCAGCGCGGCGACCCGTACGAGTACGGCGCGGATGGCCCCGACTCGTACGACTGCTCCGGCCTGACATCGTGGGCGTACCAGCAGGCCGGTATCGCGATCCCGCGGTCGAGCTCGGCGCAGGCCTCATCGGGCACCCCGGTGACGCAGGCCCAGCTCGCACCTGGCGACCTGGTGTTCTTCTACCAGCCGGTGTCCCACGTCGGCATGTACATTGGCGACGGCAAGATGGTGCACGCTCCGACGGAGGGTGACGTCGTCAAGGTCGACGAGGTCATGTGGGACGAGTACAGCGGCGCCCGCCGCTACGCCTGACGCAGCGGGTCCCGACCCGTGAAGAAGCCGCCGCCACATCCCAAGCGGGTGTGGCGGCGGTCCTTTCGCTGGGGTGGCGATAGCCTCACGGGGTGCGCCGAACCCTGCTCGTCACCAACGACTTCCCGCCGCGTCCCGGCGGAATCCAGGCCTACCTGCACGCGCTCGCGTCCCGGATGGACACCGACGACCTCGTCGTCTACGCCCCGTCATGGGACCGCGACGGCGCGCGGCACTCCGACTTCGATGCACGGCAGCCGTTCGAGGTCGTGCGGCATCCGACGTCGCTGATGCTGCCCACGCCCGGCGTGCTCGGCAGGGCGAGCGAGCTGCTGCGCACCCGGCGGCTGGAGGCGGTGTGGTTCGGCGCGGCAGCCCCGCTGGCGCTGCTGGCCCCTGCGCTGCGGCGGGCCGGGGCGGAGCGCGTCGTCGCCTGCACCCACGGCCACGAGGTCGGCTGGTCGATGCTGCCTGGCGCCAGGGGAGCGCTGCGACGCATCGGCACCGGCTGCGACGTCGTCACCTACGTCAGCAAGTACACCCGAGGACGGTTCACAGGCGCGTTCGGCCCGCTCGCCGGGCTGGAGTACCTGCCGTCCGGAGTGGACCCCGAGATGTTCCGGCCCGATCAGGGCGCTGGCGATGAGATCCGCCGTCGCCACGGGCTCGCCAGCAGGCCGACGATCGTGTGCGTCTCCCGCCTCGTGCCGCGGAAGGGACAGGACATGCTGGTCCGCGCGCTGCCGGAGATCCGGCGCAGGGTGCCGGACGCGGCGCTGTTGCTGGTCGGCGGCGGGCCGTACCGGAAGCGGCTGCGGCAGCTCGCGGCGGCGCACGGCGTCGCGGACGACGTCGTGCTCACCGGCTCGGTGCCGTGGCCCGAGCTGCCCGCGCACTACGCGGCGGGCGACGTCTTCGCCATGCCTGCCCGCACCAGGGGCAAGGGACTCGACGTCGAGGGGCTCGGCATCGTCTACCTCGAGGCATCGGCGACCGGGCTGCCGGTGGTGGCTGGTCGCTCCGGCGGGGCGCCGGAGACCGTGCTGGACGAGGTGACCGGGCACGTCGTCGACGGACGAGACCTGCGACAGCTCACCGACACGCTCATCGCGCTGCTGGCCGATCCGGCTCGCGCCCGCCGCATGGGCGAGGCTGGCAGGGCATGGGTGCGGGACAACTGGCGCTGGGACCAGCTCGCGCACCGGCTCGCCGGGCTGCTCAGCGGGGATCCCGCGCCGCATCGACGCTGACACCACGAAGGGGGGAGGACCCGATGGCCCAGCTGGTCATCCCGGTGGACAACGCCGAGTAGATCGGCCGGCTGCGCACCGGCGTGTGGTGGCCGCGACGCAGGCGCAGGGGCAGACTGATCGGGCGCGCGAGACCTAGGACGCCGCTGAATAAGTCGAGCGTTGACCGTCGTGTCTGACGGCTAGTTGCCGGTGCCGTTGGGATGATCTTGCTATGCAGGGTCAGGCGCGCATCGATCGGGAGTTGCTGGACGCGGGCGTGGTGGTCGGGGATTTGGTGCCTGTGGGCAGCGTGTTCGCGTTCCTGGCCGAGCATCGCCAGCGGCTGTTTCCGGATTCGTTCATCTCGGATCTGTTCACGTCGTCGACCGGGCGGCCGTCGCTTCCGGCTGACTTGGTGGGGTCGGTGCTGGTGCTCAAGGAATTGCATGACCTGTCGGATGCGCAGACCGCGGAGGCGTTGAAGTTCGACATCCGCTGGAAGGTGGCGTGCGGCCGGTCGCTGACCCAGACATCGTTTGACCCGTCCACCTTGGTGTATTGGCGGCGCCGGATCGCCGCCTCGAAGCGCCCGGATCGGGTGTTCGACGCGGTCGCGGAGGTGATCGCCGAGACCGGCATCCTGCGGGGGCGGCGTAAGCGCTGCGTCGACTCCACCGTGTTCGATGACGCGGTAGCGACCCAGGACACCGTGACCCAGTTGACGGCGGCGATCCGACGGGTGGCGCGGCTGGTGCCGGGCGCGGCCGAAGTGATCGGCCGAGTCTGCACACTGGACTACACGAAACCGGGTAAGCCGCAGATCGACTGGGACGACCCGCAGGCCAAGCAGAATCTGGTGTCGGACCTGGTCAACGACGCATTGGCGGTGCTGGCCGAACTGACCGGCGAGGATGCCCCGGAGCGGGAAGGGAAGGCGGCCGATGCGCTGGGACTGCTGGCGTTGGTGGCCGGCCAAGACGTGGAACCCACTGAGGACTCCGATGGCACCGACGGGCGGTGGCGGATCGCCCGCAAGGTCGCGCCGGATCGGGTGATCTCGACCGTCGACCCCGAGACCCGGCACACCCGCAAGTCCAAGTCCAACCGCAGGGACGGCTACCGCGGGCACGTGGCCACCGAGCCGGACACCGGGCTGATCACCGACTGCGAGATG
>WHUD01000419.1 GCA_009377385.1 Actinophytocola sp. | reverse complement strand
GTTCGGCCGGGTGTTCCTCGTCTGCGCCACCGGGCTGTCCGCCGACGACATCCTGGCGCAGGCGCGGCGCCGGCTGACGCACGACGCAGAGACGGAGCACGCCGAGGTGATCCGCGAGCTCGGCAGGATCGTCCGACTGCGGCTGGCGAAGCTGGTGGACGAATGAGCTTCTCCTCGCACGTTAACGTGATCATCGGGAGGTTCGTACAAGCTGTAGACGATGGGAACCCCCGGCTCGCGATGGGAAGCACCACCCTGGAGGCGCGCGTGGTCTACATGTTCCTCAACGGCGGCGGCATGCGCGGTGGGCCGCTGCACGACCAGCTGCAGGGGGCGCCGCTGGTCGCGGAGATCTCGTCCGAGCCGGAGGAGCTGGAGCTCGGCGTCATCGAGCTGGGCAACGGGGAACCTTCGCTGGCGATGGTGCTGAGGGAGGGGTACCGGGGTCACCCGTCGCTCGTCGACATCTCCACGATCGGCAGCTGGCCGGCGTACCTGGCCGGTCGATGAGCGACGGAGCGGTCGCGTGACGGCGTCCGGCGAGCTGGCGCTGCGCTCGCGGCGGGTGGTGCTGCCCGACGGTGAGCGCCCCGCCACCGTGCTGGTCCGCGGAGGCCGCATCACGGCGGTCCTCGGCCATGACGCCACCACGCCCGCCGCGGAGGTCGTCGACCTCGGTGAGCTCGCCCTGCTGCCCGGGCTGGTCGACACGCACGTGCACG
>WHUD01000418.1:373-723 GCA_009377385.1 Actinophytocola sp. | reverse complement strand
ACATTCTCGGCAAAGACCGCGACATCGGCTACGGCGTGCTGCGCCTCGACCCCGCGCAGAAATGGCACCCGTACTACCTCGGCAACCCGGCTTACGCGGTCGTGGTGGCGCTGATCTTCGAGTACGCCATCATGTTGCACGACCTCGAGTTCGACCGGGTTGTGAAAGGCGAACGGAAATGGTCGGAGTTCGCCGAGGTGCGCGCGAGGATGGTGCGTAAGGCACTGCCGCAGGCGGGCAAGGACTTCGTTGTGTTCCCGCTGCTGAGCGGACCACTGGCGCCGTTGACCTTCCTCGGCAACGGTTGCGCGGGCCTGGTTCGCAACCTGTGGGCGTTCGCCATCATCTTC
>WHUD01000418.1:0-363 GCA_009377385.1 Actinophytocola sp. | reverse complement strand
CGCGTGGCCAGTGGTATCTGCGGCAGATCCTGGGTTCCTCGAACATCACCGGCTCCTGGCTGTTTCACGTGCTGTCCGGCAATCTTTCCCATCAGATCGAGCACCACCTGTTCCCCGACTTGCCCGCGTGCCGGTATCCGCACATCGCCACGGAAGTGAGGGCGATCTGCGCGAAGTACCGGCTGCCCTATAACACCGGTCCTCTGCATCGCCAGCTGTTCTCGGTGGCGAAGAAGATCGTCAAGCTCGCGCTGCCGTTGGGCGACGGCGGGTTTTCACGTCCGACGCGCGTCGTGGCCGCGCGGCCGGACGAGGCGTAGCATCGGCGGTGCCGGGACAATCCCGGCAAACGCCAGGTCGGCC
>WHUD01000417.1 GCA_009377385.1 Actinophytocola sp. | reverse complement strand
TACACCCTCAACCCGCCCGGAACCTGAGCGTGTTGATCATCGGCAGGCCCTAAGGGCACGACAGGAAGCTTCAACGTCCTGTCATGCCGACTACCGTGCGAATGAGTGCGCCGCGATTTCAGGGTCAACGTTCCGACCGCTGCCTATGCGTTGGCTCGGGTGAGCTTGTAGTGCAGGCGGACGACTGTGGTGGACCAGAGGCAAAGCCGGTGGTCTGTTCTCAGGACTTTCTCACGGTCGAGGTAGAGCCGGAAGGTTTCGTGGATGGGTGCCCGTGCGCCATGGATGCCTCGGTCCTCGACGACGACGTAGGCCCCATTGTCACCGAAGCGCCCGGAGGGTGAGTTCAGTTCGAGTGCGCCGCCCGGCAAGACCCTGGGACGTAGGAAGACCTGGACGTTGCCGGCCTGCAGGGGAAAGGCGACGTGCACGCTGGGTTGGTTGCTGCCTGGGAGCAGTCGTGAGGAGTAGCAGCCGCTGTAGACGTATTCGCCCGTCGAACGCAGCGTACGAATCCATGCCGCAGCTCGCTGCTCACCGCGAGGTCCCGCGATGATGGCGACCCTGCTGTCCATGCCGTAGGCGACGTCAAGGGGGCGAGTCGGCAGTGCTAGCTGCTGTACGCGGCGACCGAAGTACCGCGAAATGAGCTCACCTCCCGGCTGGAATAGTGGATGCCATTGGGTCCACATCTCCATTCGCCAGTCCGATGTGTGCTGGTAG
>WHUD01000416.1 GCA_009377385.1 Actinophytocola sp. | reverse complement strand
CCCCACGAGAGGAACCCGCGCCCGAGCCGTTTACACCGCTCGTGAGACGCCACCTGCGACACGCGGTCGAGAACCTCCAGCGAGAACGCGTCTTGGACCGCGACCTCCACCTGCGGCCGATGCTGCCTGAACCCTGACAGGACCGTCGGGATCATGGTCGCTGCCACCGACGCGAGCGTCGCCACCGAAACCAGGCCATGCCTACCGCGAAGGTAACCATCGAAGTGGTTGAAAGCGGTCTCGGAGTCCGCCAGCAGCTTCCGGGCAATGGCGACGAACTGCTCACCGGGTGGCGTAGGCGTGACGCGACGGGTGGTTCGGTCAAACAGCAGAACTCCAACTCGACGCTCGACCTCCTCGACGGTGCGACTCACCGACGACTGAGCCACGTGCAACGACTTCGCGGCCGCCGTGTAGCCGTTTTCGTCGTGGACCGCCACGACGACGCGCAAATGACGCAGAGCAAGATTCATGCTCATGCTGCATGAGTCTATCCGAAAACAATGTTGGACAGGCAATGGTCGGCTGGATGAGGCTGGCTCTCCAGACCACGCTGACCCCACACGAAAGGCGCACATGGCGACTAGCGAGGTCCTCGTGCAGGACGAAGGAAGTTGCCGGCACCTGGTACTGAACCGGCCGGAGCGCTTGAACGCGGTCAGCGAAGGGCTGTACACCCAGAGCCTCAGCGCGTTGCGTGAGGCGGAGCGGGACCGCGACGTGCG
>WHUD01000415.1 GCA_009377385.1 Actinophytocola sp. | reverse complement strand
GTCGGCGGTGTGCCCCACCGGATGCGCCCGGTAGTAGGAGGCGCGTGGCAGGCCGACCGCATCGCAGGCGGCCTTCTTCCCGACCAGCGGCACGAGCTCGTCGACCGCGTCGTCGATCGCGGTGGTGATCATCGCGCTCATCTCGCCCGGTCCTCGTCCCTCGCGCCGCCAATGGCGAGCTGTTCCAGCAGCGCGGAGAGCTTTCCCTGCACCTCGATCACCGTGCGGGCCTTGCCGAGCTCGGCCTCCAGCTTCTCCTTCTCAGCCCGCAGCTTCGCGAGTTCCCGATCGCGCGGATCAGCCTTCGGCCGCCCGACCGGACGATCCAGAGCGCCCAGGGCACCTTTGTCGCGCTGCTTACGCCAGTGCGAGATCAACTGGTTGTACAAGCCTTCCCGCCGCAGCAGGGCACCTTTGCCCGCCCGGTCGAGCTGTTCGTACTCCTCCAAGATCCGCTTCTTATACGCCGCGGTGTAGCTCCGCGGCGGCCGATACGCCCGAACCTCCGGGTCCGGCGCACCCTCAACACGCTCATCCGTCACGAGCGACTCGGTCTCCTTCGCACACCCTCACACCAACAATTTCGGGAAGACCACCTGCCCAAGATCAGCTTGACAGAGAGGGCGCTTGCGGTAGTTGGCGACGTTCGCGGCGAAGTCGTGGTCGCCGTCGGCGAAGGCCTCGGGGTGGGCGGCGAACGCGGCGAGGAAGGCGCCGACGTGGTC
>WHUD01000414.1 GCA_009377385.1 Actinophytocola sp. | reverse complement strand
CTCATCCTGGTGCGGGCATGGCGAGACCCGGCCTTGCCCGGGTTGGTTTTTCTCACTGTCCTGACCCTTGCTGGCGCGACGGCTCTTGCATTCACCGTGCTTCGCGTTGCGGGCATACCTTACGTCGCGCTGCAGCTACCGTTCGTCATCTCTGGCGGCCTTGGTGGTGCGGCACTCGTCGTGGTTGGCGCCATGCTTGCCGGTGTACTCGCCGAACGGCGCGATCGGGCGATCGCTCGTACACAGATGCGGGAGGTCGTGGATGAACTGTGCGTCGTTACCCGCCTCACCACGCAGCGACGTCGTTAGAAGGCGCCGTCGCGTCGGCGGCTTCAGGGCGGGCACGACGGCCACGTTCCAAGGTCGGTGGTGAAAGGCGTGTCTACCGTCCGAAAAGGGACCGACAAAGTTCGTGATTGACGTAAAAGGATCTCGGAAAGTAAAGTAAATTCGATGTATCGTTAGATAAAACACTGGCTCGTCGGTCCGTGGGGGAACCGCGTGAGAACCGGGAGCGGCTCGTTGACACTTCGGCGCACCCTCGTACTGTCTGCGGTTGGCCTACTGGTCGTGCTCCACGGTCACGCCATTGCGCTGGCAGCAGGCAACTCGGCTGAGGTCGGGACACAGACCGAAGCGTGGTACGTGACCACCACAAGCGATGCGTGCAGTACTAAGAGAAACGAAAGTTTCTGTATAGTTTGGTTGTTTCTTCCTCTACGTAT
>WHUD01000413.1 GCA_009377385.1 Actinophytocola sp. | reverse complement strand
ACGGACCTGCTCGCCCGCCGCGCGCCGCTCGTCACGGCGGTTGATGAAACCCCCAACCCATCAGGGGCCGTTCGGTGCCCCGGTCACCATGTCGCGACACACGATCGACCGGTGGGTCCGCAACTACCGTGCGGGCGGGTTCGAGGCGCTGGTGCCGACCCCGGCGCGGGTGACCGCCCGCACCCCGGCGGAGGTGCTGGAGGTGGCGGTGGCGCTGAAGAAGGAGAACCCCGACCGCACCGCCGCGCAGATCGCGCGGATCATACGCACCCAGTCCGGCTGGGCGCCTTCGGAACGCACCCTGCACCGGCATTTCGACCGGCTCGAACTCGACCGCGAACTCCAGGCGAAGCCGAGGGAGGTGTTCGGCCGGTTCGAGGCTGAGCGCTGCAACGAATTGTGGGTCGGCGACGTACTTCACGGCCCCCGCATCGGAACCGCCCAGAAGAAAACGTTCCTCTTCGCCTTCCTGGACGACCGGTCCCGCGCTGTGATGGGGGCGCGGTTCGGGTTCTCCGAGGACACCGTCCGCCTCGCCGCCGCTCTGCGCCCGGCGCTGGCCTCCCGCGGCGTCCCCGAATCCCTCTACGTGGATTATGCCGAGCCGTGGGTTATGCCGACCCCTGACGGAAACCGCTGGTCAGCGGCGGTGCGCGCCCCGATCGAATCGGCATACTAAGGAGATCGTAAGTAAGTCGACTTCCTATGCGGTGATGTAGCGCAGGTC
>WHUD01000412.1 GCA_009377385.1 Actinophytocola sp. | reverse complement strand
GTCCCGTTGCCCGAGCTGACCTGCCTCGCGGCTCGTCGGCGACGACATCGCCCGCTACGCGACGCTGGCAATCGAGCTACGTCCGGACGGCGCGCGAGGCGGTCGTGGGCTGGGTTCGGCCGGAGCAACCATGGTCCGGGGAGTGCTCGTCGCGCAGCAGACCGGGCCGGTGGACCGCCGACCAACGGAATCGTCATGCCATGGCTGAGGGGTTTCCGCGTTGTGATCTCTGGCCGAGCGCGAGCAACGGCGCTCCTTCCATCAGGAACGACATGCTGTTCCGTTGCTTCACAAGCATGCCCTCACGGTTACGGCAAAATGACAGGTCAGTGAGGCGCTCGACGCCTCACGTATGTTGCCTTTATCGGGCCGGTCACGACCGACCTCCGCCCGGAATTCGGCACGGATGATCTTGACCAGTCGTCGCGCCCGAGTAGCCCCGATGCCCAGGCGAACACGTAATGTATCAGTTGATATCGGTTTCTGGTGAACGGCTCGATGAGCCGCATGTTCTCGTCGCGCCCCGCTGGCCATCAGCCATCACCGCCGAGGTTGTCGGCCTGAAAGTTGCCCTCAATCACCAGCATGCGGCTGGAAAACCGCTGTTCAGACGCGGGACCGTCTGCATGTAGTCCTGCCGGGGGCACCGATCCAGGCAATGTACGAACCTTTCGGTCCGTAACCGCTCCTTGGGGGGTGGTGGCGGTTCGTTGGGTAGGGATGGCTG
>WHUD01000411.1 GCA_009377385.1 Actinophytocola sp. | reverse complement strand
AGCAGCGCGCGCCGGTCACGTCGCCGATCAGCGCCGCGGCCCGCTCCACCGGGATGTGCTGGAACACCAGCAGGTAGACCGCCAGCGCGCGCAGGTTCGGCCCGTACGCCACCGGCGCGGCTACCCCGGCCGGCGCATCCGCGGTGCTCACCCGCCCGCAGCCGCAGCGCCGTTTGTGCAGCCGGTGCTCGACCACCCTCGTGGTGACCTCGGGGATGTCGTGTACCTGCCGGCGCACCACCCCGGCGGCCCGGGCGTCGGCCAGGTCCCCGCCGCAACTTCTGCACTCCGTCGGCAGGTGGTCGATCACCTCGTCCAGGTCATCGACTTGCCGCAGCGCCGTCCCCGGCGAGCCCGGCTGCTTCCCCGGCCGACGCCCGGTCTTCTTCCGCAGCGAACGCGACGCAGGCTTGTCGAAGGAGTCCGAAGACGGCGGCCGCGAGGAGTTCTGCGAGTTCTGACCCAACCGGCGTTCCAACTCCGCGACCCGCGCGGTCAACTCCTCGATCGTCGCCGCCTGCGCGGCCACCACATCGAGCAGCTCCTCACGCGACGCTGACTCCCACCCGGACACGCCTCCAAATGATCAGCACACCGACCGCGGGATCAAGCCGCCGCGCCGAACAAACCCCACCAACCACATTCGTCACAGCAGTCACAGAACCTGAATGGTTACCCTGGATCAGCGTCACCATCATGCTCGGCGGCTTCCTGCTCGGCGGGGTTGCGCT
>WHUD01000410.1 GCA_009377385.1 Actinophytocola sp. | reverse complement strand
CCCACGAGAGGAACCCGCGCCCGAGCCGTTTACACCGCTCGTGAGACGCCACCCACGATGCGTTCTCCCTGGACGAGCGCGACCTGATCCGGCCACGCCGACGCGGCGCGATGGAGCATGAAGGCGACATTCATAGCGTCCCGGACGCTATCAAGTGTCTGACGGGCTGGCCAGTGCTGCTCTCAGCTCACGGCCCCTCCTCTGCGGGAGCCCGGAAGGCGACGACTGCGCACCGGGATCGGGTACGGCACAACCGACGAAGCCAAAGACGTGGGGCACGCCCAGGTGCACGGTGTCCGCTCCGAGGCGACCTCCCCGCGCCAGCTCTCGCGATGGGGGTTCATCGATGCGGGCGAACCGATTGTCACGGAGCTCCCGCTCCTTCATCAGATCAACTTGAACGGTTGACAAGGGCTTGCCATCCGTTGTAGAAACATGTGCATGTTTTCTGGTGGATGAGAATTCCCATGAGTCACGATCGTGCGGTGGGGTGCTGCGCCAGCGTTCAGCCGGACCGGCCCGTGACACGAGAACACCATCGCGATCGCGTCGACTCCACGCTGAGCCGATGACCGAGCGTTGGCCTCGTCGGAGTTGGGAGATCGATTGTTGCACGAGGGTGAATGGGGCTGTCAGCAGTGAACTCTTACACGTTCGGCTGGGTCCAGCACGACACCGTCTGGCGGAGCGCTCCCAAGTTCGACTCTCGTCAGGGACACGTCCGCGCGGGC
>WHUD01000040.1 GCA_009377385.1 Actinophytocola sp. | reverse complement strand
GTGAGCCGCAGGGCTCGGCGTCGTCCCGCTGCGAGTGTCGCTAGCCGACCTAACGGCCCGGCCTCCTCGCGTCGGGTTCGCCGTGGCCCAGCCCGGGTAGACATGATGACCTCTATCCGCACGATAGTTCGGTTAGTATGATACTGGCGCACCGAAACGCAGATGTCAACTAATAATCCGTACGATCGTGCGGTCAGTATCGCACGGCGCCACAGTACGACACTGACAGGACCTTAGCCGCACGATCTTACGGTTTCTGCTGCCGGGCTGCGGCAAGGACGACGCGGGTGGGGGGTCGACAGGATTACCGCAGTCGCTACCAGCCGCTAACGCGACTCGAAGCGGACGAACGGGATCTGCTCGCCGATCGCCTGGTAGTCCGATGACGTGTCGTCCACCGGGAAGCCCATGAACGACGCGAGCAGCTTCGCCGTCTTCGGGTACCGCTCGGCGTAGCGCCGCATCGCCGCGCCGCCCTCATCGGCTGTCAGAAACCGTGCGGTCACGGCGTACTCCCGCCGCCCGACCTGGATGGTGACGTCCGGTGTCTGCCGCAGGTTGCGGTACCAGGCCGCCTTCCGCCCGAAGCCGGAGGCGACCGTCCAGGCGCCCGCGTCGGTGTCGTGGTCGACCACCTCGATCACGGCCTGACAAGACAGTCCCGTCTTCCTGCCGATGTGGTTCACCAGCAGGAACCGCGAACCGAACAGCCAGCTGAGCCGGAGCCGGTACGCCAGGATCGGCAGCCGGAAGGCCACCCGGCGCCAGCCGGTCGGCAGCCGGGGACGTCGCGCCTCGGCATAGGACATGATCCACTCCTCCCGTTACCGCGTCGGGCTGGTCACATCCTCAGCGCCGCCTGCCGTCGTCCGCCAGGATCGCCACCCTGGTGTGCTCGGTCCTGCCGCGCAGCGTGATGCGCTTGTACTCCCGCCAGTGCTTGCGTTCGTCGTCGTCACAGGCGCGCTCAAGCACCCGCATCGATGCGGCGACGCTGCCCCGCACCGACTTGGCCAGCTCGGTCAGCCGCGCGGCCTCGTTGACCGGGTCGCCGATCACGGTGTACTCGAACCGTGTCTCAGCGCCGACGTTGCCCGCGACCGCAGGGCCTGCCGAGACACCGATGCCCGCCGCGAACTCAGGCACCTCGGCGCGGAGCCGTTCGATCATGCGCCGCGCGGCCTTGAGCGACATGCACTCGGCGTCGGCCAGCTCCGTAGGCGCGCCGAAGATCGCCAGCGCGGCGTCGCCCTGGAACTTGTTCACGAAGCCGTCGTGGGCGTGCACCTCGTCGACGACCACCGCGAAGAACCGGTTCAGCAGCTCGACCACCTCGGTCGGCGGGCGGTTGGCGGCGATCGCGGTTGAGCCGACGACGTCGACGAACAACACCGCGACGTCCCGCAGCTCGCCACCCAGCTCGGCCCGCTGCGACATCGCGACCTCGGCGACGTCCTCGCCGACCAGCCTGCCGAAGATCTCCTTCACCCGCTCGCGTTCCCGCAGCCCGGCGACCATGTCGTTGAAGCCGGTCTGCAGCCTGCCAAGCTCGGTGCCGTCGAAGACGACGACCTCGGCGTCGAAGTCACCTCGCTCCACCCGCGCCAGCGCAGCGCGGACGGTACGGATCGGCGCGGTCGTCGCCCGCGTGGTGAGCAGCGTGACGCCGAACCCGGCCGTCAGCGTCACCGCGCCGAGGACGAGCACGGTGACCGCGAAGTCGAACCGCGAGACGTCCTTCACCCGCAGCAGCGCCAGCAGCGCGACCAGCATCGTGCCGAGCACGGGCACGGCGGTGCCCATGGCCCAGAACAGCAGCGTCCGCAGCGTCACCCCGACGCTCAGCCGCCGCAGCCTCGGCCCGGTTGACAGCGCCCGCGCGGCGATCGGCCGCAACGCGAACTCGCTGAGCAGGTAGGCGTTCGCGCAGGTCACGGTGCCACTGAGCACGATGCTGAACGCGATCTTGAGCAGCAGGTCCGGGTTGACGAGCCCGTAGAGCAGCGAGAACACGATGAGGCCGCCGAGCCACGCCAGCGCCTGCATCAGGGTGAACTCGGCTGGCAGCCGCAACGTGGCCCTGCGCTGGTGCTCGTCGAGCTGCCCGCCTTCCGTGGCCCACTTCAGCACCCGCAGCCCGCGCACGATGGCCCAGATGTTGATGCAGGCCCATGACACGGCGATGTAGGCGGGCACCGCGACGAAGTTGACAAGCGCCAGCTCGTTGGTGAACACCGGCGGACCCGGCATCACCAGCGTGACCAGCAGGATCGCGACGGTCGCGCCGACGATGTTGGCGATGGCGAGCAGCGCACCGAGCAGCCAGCGCACCCGGATGCGCAGCTTGCCGCCGTCCTGGTCGCCGGAGCCGAGCAACCAGGAGCCGAATGGCGACTCCCGCATCACCCGGTCTTCCGACTTGCGGGCCATCCGCAGCCGGTCGGCCATGGTGGGTGGCGACGTCTGCTGCTCAATCACCATGCCTCCCGGTGCCACGTCACGGCGCTCAGTCCAGTACGACGAGGAGGTCTCCGCCCTCGACCTGCTGGACCGTGTTGATCGCCAGCCGGGACACGGTGCCCGCGGTGGATGCGGTGATCGCGGCTTCCATCTTCATCGCTTCGATAGTGGCTACGGTATCGCCAGCACCGACGGTATCGCCCTCGGACACGGCAAGTGTGACAACTCCCGCGAATGGCGCGGCCACGTGCCCCTTGTTGGATTTGTCCGCTTTCTCGGCGGCGGGCAGGTCGGAGGCGACGGAGGTGTCGCGCACCAGGATGGGCCGGAGCTGGCCGTTCAGGCTGGCCATGACGGTGCGCATGCCGCGTTCGTCCGCTTCGCCGACCGCTTCGAGCTCGATGAGCAGCCGCACACCCTTCTCCAGGTCGACCGCGTACTCCTCCCCCGGCAGCAGGCCGTAGAAGAAGTCCTTGCTGGCCAGCACGCTGGTGTCGCCGTAAGCCTCGCGGTGCTGCTCGAAGTCCTTCGTCGGGCCGGGGAACAGCAGCCGGTTCAGCGTGGTACGCCGCTCGGTGGCCAGTCCGGTGCGGTCCTCGGCCGACAGCGCGGCGACCGGCTTGGCCTCCGCCCGGCCTTCGAGCGCCTTGGACCGGAACGGCTCCGGCCAGCCGCCGGGCGGTTCGCCCAGCTCGCCGCGCAGGAACCCGATCACCGAGTCGGGGATGTCGAACGTGTTCGGCGAGGCCTCGAACTCCTTCGGCTCCACCCCTGCGCCGACAAGGTGCAGCGCGAGATCGCCGACGACCTTGGACGACGGGGTGACCTTGACCAGCCTGCCCAGCATGCGGTCGGCGGCTTCGTACATCGCCTCGATGTCCTCGAACCGGTCACCGAGGCCGAGCGCGATCGCCTGCGCGCGCAGGTTGGACAGCTGCCCGCCGGGGATCTCGTGGTTGTAGACCCGCCCGGTGGGTGAGGCGAGCCCGGCCTCGAACGGCGCGTAGATCTTGCGCACACTCTCCCAGTACGGCTCCAGCTCGTTGACCGCGCGCAGGTTCAGCCCGCTTGGCCGGTCGGAGTAATCGGTGGCGGCCACGATCGCCGACAGCGACGGCTGGCTGGTGGTGCCCGACATCGAGGCGACAGCCCCGTCCACGGCGTCCGCGCCCGCCTGGACCGCGGCGAGGTAGGTGGCCAGCTGCCCACCTGCGGTGTCGTGGGTGTGGACGTGCACCGGCAGGTTGAACTCCGACCGCAACGCCGAAATCAGCTTCGCGGCGGCGGGCGCACGCAGCAGGCCCGCCATGTCCTTGATCGCCAGCACGTGCGCCCCTGCGGCCACGATCTGCTCGGCGAGCTTGAGGTAGTAGTCCAGCGTGTAGATGTTCTCCGCCGGGTCGGACAGGTCCGAGGTGTAGCAGAGCGCGACCTCGGCGATCGACGTGCCGGTCTCGCGCACCGCCTCGATCGCGGGGCGCATCTGCTCGACGTCGTTGAGCGCGTCGAAGATGCGGAAGATGTCGATGCCGGTCGCCGTCGCTTCCTCGACGAAGGCGTGGGTCACCTCGGTCGGGTACGGGGTGTAGCCGACGGTGTTGCGGCCCCGCAGCAGCATCTGCAGGCAGATGTTCGGCACCGCCTCCCGCAGCGCGGCCAACCGCTCCCACGGGTCCTCGGCCAAAAACCGCAGCGCGACGTCGTAGGTCGCCCCGCCCCAGCACTCCAGCGACAGCAGCTCGGGGCAGGTCGCGGCCACCACCGGCGCCATCGCCAGCATGTCCTTGGTGCGCACCCGCGTCGCCAGCAGCGACTGGTGCGCGTCCCGGAACGTGGTGTCGGTGACACCCAGCGTCGGAGAGGACCGCAGCCACTGCGCGAAGCCCTCCGGCCCCAGCTCGGTCAGCTTCTGCTTCGACCCCGCTGCGGGCTCGATGCCACTGATGTCGGGCAGCTTCGCCGCCGGGTCAATCAGGTGCGGCCGTGGTCCGTTCGGCTTGTTCACCGTGACATCGGCCAGATACGTCAACAGCCTGGTGCCCCGGTCGGCCGAGTGGCGCGCGGTCAGCAGCTGCGGGCGTTCCTCGATGAACGACGTCGTCACCCGGCCCGCCCTGAAGTCCGGGTCGTCCAGCACCGCCTGCAGGAACGGGATGTTCGTCGCGACACCCCTGATGCGGAACTCGGCCACCGCCCGGCGGGCCTTGCGCACTGCCGTAGCCAGGTCCCGGCCCCGGCAGGTCAGCTTCACCAGCATCGAGTCGAAGTGCGCCGAGATCTCGGTGCCCGCGAACGCCGTCCCACCGTCGAGTCGGATACCGGAGCCACCCGGCGACCGGTACCCGGAGATCATGCCCACGTCGGGACGGAACTCGTTGGACGGGTCCTCCGTCGTGATGCGACACTGCAACGCCGCACCCCGCACGTAGATCGCGTCCTGGGACAAGCCCAAGTCATCGAGCGTTTCGCCGGAGCCGATGCGCAACTGCGACTGCACCAGATCGACGTCGGTGACCTCCTCGGTCACCGTGTGCTCCACCTGAATGCGCGGGTTCATCTCGATGAAGTGATACTCACCGGACTCGTCCAGCAGAAACTCCACCGTGCCCGCGTTGCGATAGCCGATCTGGCGAGCGAACGCCACCGCATCCGCGCAGATGCGCTCCCGCAACTCAGGATCCAAGTTCGGCGCAGGCGCCAGCTCGATCACCTTCTGGTGCCGCCGCTGCACCGAGCAGTCCCGCTCATACAGGTGGATCACGTTGCCGGAACCGTCGGCGAGGATCTGCACCTCGATGTGGCGCGGGTTCACCACGGCCTTCTCCACGAACACCGTCGCGTCCCCGAACGCCGACTCCGCCTCCCGCGACGCCGCCTCGATCGCCTCCCGCAGCCGCGCGGGCTCGTGCACCCGCCGCATACCGCGCCCGCCACCACCGGCGACCGCCTTCACGAACACCGGGAACCCGAACCTGCGGGAGGCTCCGCCGCCCGCACTCCCCCCAGCCATCATCTCCTCCGCCGCCGACACCAGCTCATCGACGTCGGTCGACGGCCTGCTCGAACCAAGCACCGGAATACCGGCCTCACGGGCGGCAGCCACCGCGCGAGCCTTGTTGCCGGTCAACTCGAGGATGTCCGCGCTCGGCCCCACGAACGTGATCCCAGCCTGCTCGCACGCCCTGGCCAGGTCCGGGTTCTCCGACAGGAACCCGTAACCGGGGTAGACGGCGTCGGCACCGGCCTCCTGAGCGGCGCGCACGATCTCGTCCACGGACAAGTACGCCCGCACTGGATGGCCGCGCTCCCCGATCTCCAACGACTGATCCGCCTTCAAGCGGTGCAGCGAGTTGCGGTCTTCGTACGGGAACACCGCGACGGTCCCCGCCCCCAGCTCGTACGCGGCCCGAAACGCGCGGATCGCGATCTCACCGCGGTTGGCCACAAGCACCTTGCGGAACATTCGGCTCCTTCCCTTTTGGGCACGCCCAGGACTGAATCGGTTCTGCAAACGCTACCCGCCCACGACGTGGGACAACACCCGCCTCGGGGCTACTCGCGGGTCACCTGTGGGCGCCGTGCTCAGCTCTTCTCTAAGAACTCCGCCCTTTCCGGGTCGATCAAGTCGGTGACCAGGTGCGCGAGGCCGAGATGGTTGCCGAGCGACGGGTGGTCGGCGACGATCCGCAACGCCGCGTCCCGCGCGTCGGCGATCATGTCCTCGTCCCGCAGCAGCGACAGCAGCTTGAGGCCCGAGCGCTTGCCGGACTGCGCCGCGCCGAGAATGTCACCCTCTCGGCGTAGCTCCAGGTCCCTGCGGGACAGCTCGAAGCCGTCCAGCGTCGACTCGACGGCCGCCAGCCGCTCCCGCGCTGCCGTGCCCGCCAGCGTCTCGGTGACCAGCAGGCACAGCCCCGGCACGTCGCCCCGCCCGACACGGCCGCGCAGCTGGTGCAACTGCGACAGCCCGAACCGCTCGGCGTCCATGATCACCATCGCGGTCGCGTTCGGCACGTTCACGCCGACCTCGATCACCGTGGTGGCGACAAGGACGTCGACCTTGCCGGCCGCGAACGCGCGCATCACGGCATCCTTCTCGTCGGCGGCCAGCCTGCCGTGCAGTATCCCGAGCCGCAGCTCGGACAGCGGGCCGTTCTCCAGCTCGGCGGCCATGTCCAGCACCGAGACCGCTGGCCTGCCTTCGCCGTTGGTCGACGGCGGCTCGTCGCCGATCCTCGGGCACACCACGTACGCCTGGTGGCCCTTGCGCACCTCCTCCACAATGCGCTGCCACGTCCGGTCAAGCCAGGCTGGCTTCTCCGCGGCGGGCACCACGCTGGTCTTGATCGGCGAGCGGCCAGCAGGCAGCTCCCGCAGCGCCGAGATCTCCAGGTCGCCGTACACCGTCATCGCCACGGTGCGCGGGATCGGCGTCGCGGTCATGACAAGCACGTGCGGGCTGGTGAAATCCGCACCGCGTGACCGCAGCGCGTCCCGCTGCTCGACGCCGAACCGGTGCTGCTCGTCGACCACGACCAGCCCGAGATCCGCGAACGACACTGTGTCCTGGATCAACGCGTGGGTGCCGACGATGATCCCGGCTGCGCCGCTCGCCGCGTCCAGCAGCGCCTGCTTGCGCTGCTTCGCCGTCATCGACCCGGTGAGCAGCGCGACCCGCGTCGCGCCTTCTGCCGCGCCGAGCTCCCCGGCGCAGCCGAGGTCACCGAGCAGTTCCCGCAGTGAGCGGGCGTGCTGCGCGGCGAGGACCTCGGTGGGCGCGAGCATCGCCGCTTGCTTGCCCGCGTCAATGGCCTGCGCCATCGCCCGCAGCGCGACAACGGTCTTCCCGCTGCCGACCTCGCCCTGCAGCAGCCGGTTCATCGGATGGTCCTGCGCGAGGTCGGCCGCGATGTCCTCGCCGACTTCACGCTGGCCGTCGGTGAGCGTGAACGGCAGCCGCTCGTCGAACGCCTCCCGCAGCCCGCCGGACACCGGTGCGCACGCTGGCGCGGGGCGAGACACCGCGGACATCCTGCGTTCAGCGAAGATCAGCTGGATCGCCATCGCCTCGTCCCACTTGAGGCGTTCCCTTGCGACGTCGAGCGACTCGAAGTCCGGCGGCCGGTGGAGCAGCCGCAGCGCGGTGTCGAGGCTGGCAAACCCGCGCGCGGCGAGCAGCTCGGGTGGCATCGGGTCGTCGTCGATCTCGACCATGTCGAGCACCTGCCGCACGCAGCGAGCGATCACCCAGGACTGCATCCCTTCCGCGGCGGGATAGACCGGGATGATCTCGCTGACGAAATCGTCGACGGACGAGGCGCTCATGTCGTCGAGCAGCTCGTACTCCGGGTGCGCGAGCTGCAGCACGCGCCGGTACTCGGACACCTTGCCCGCGAACAGGCCGGTCTTGCCCGGCCGCAGGCGCTGGGCGTGGTACTTGGCCTTGTTGAAGAACGCGCAACGGAGCTGCTTGCTGCCGTCGGTGATGGTGACCTCGAGGATGCTGCCCTTGCGCTGGCGCATGGTGCGGACGTTCGCGGCGACCACCCGAGCCATCACGGTGACGTGCTCGCCCTGTTCGAGGCCCGCGATCTCGGTCAGCGCGCCCCGGTCGGAGTAGCGACGCGGGTAGTGCCGCAGCAGGTCGCCGACGGTGGTGATGTCCATCGTCGAGGCGAGCAGGTTCGCCGATCGGGTCCCGATCAGCGACTTGAGGTCGTCGCGCAGCGTGGCCACGGTTCTTACTCCACTCCGAACGTCAGCATCGACTCGGTCTGTCCACCCTGGTACGCGGCGAACTCGACCTCGGGATGCGCCCGCGCAAGCCGTTCGGCGACGGCGGCGTCGATCCCTTCCGGTGCCCGGGCACCGAGCAGCAGGGTGACCAGCTCGCCACCCGCGCTCAGCATCCGTTCGACCACGCTCATCGCCGCGTCCGCGACCACGGTAGCCGACGGTACCGACACTCCCGGCTCGATCAGCATCACCTCGTCGTCGACGAAGCCGACCAGGTCACCGGCATGCACCCTGCCGACCCAGGTCATGGCGTCCTCGGCGGCGACGAGCAGTTCACCCCTCCGGGTGGCCGCAGCGGCTTCGGCCATCGCGACGACGTCGTCTGCGGCCCTGCGCTCGCCGTCGTGCACCGCAAGCGCGGCGAGCACCTGCACCTGCGACGCGCACGGGATCACCACGACGTCCTTGCCAGCGGTCACCGCGCGTTCGGTCGCGGCCTCGACGACGCTCGTCGTCTCGGCACCGGCGGGCAGCACGATGACGTGCGATGCCCGCAGCTCGGTGACGGTGCGCATCACCCGGTCGATGCTGAGCGGGTTGGTGGTGTCGCAGGCGAGCACCCGCACGCCCTCCTGACGGCACAGCTCGGCGAACGGCAGGCCGTGGACGACGGCGAGCACGGCCCTGCCGCCGAGCAGCGAGCCACCGGCCACCGCGAGCGACTCCACCCGCACGTCGCGCGGCCTGCCGACGTCAAGCCCCGCCTCGATCACGGCGCCGATGTCGGCGCAGTGCACGTGGACGGCGTGGCTGCCGGCGCCGTCGCCAGCGATGGTGACGCAGTCGCCGAGCGCGCTGAGCCGGTCCCTGAGCTCGGGCAGGGCGAGGTCGAACATGCCGTCGAGCAGGTACATGACCTCCCACGGCTGGCTGCTCTCGGCGATCCTGCGCTGCGGAGGCATCGGGTCGGAGGCGCCAGCGAACTCCGGGCGCTGCCTGGCTGGCCTGCCTGCGACCACCCCGGCCAGCTCGTCAAGCACGGCGAGCACGCCGCGTCCGCCCGCGTCGACGACCCCGGCGTCGGCGAGCACGGCGAGCTGGTGCGGGGTCTCGGCCAGCGCGGCGGCCGCCGCGTCCGCAGCAGCCTCGGCGACGTCCGCGACGTCGCCTCCCCTGGCGTCCTCGGCGCCCTTGGCTGCGGCGCTCAGCACGGTAAGCATCGTCCCGTCGACCGGCCGGGCCACGGCTGCGGTGGCGGTGCGCTCCGCCCGCGCCAGTGCCGCGGCGAGCCCTGGCGCGTCGACGACGGCGGCGTCGCCGACGGAGTCCGCGATGCCGCGCAGTAGCTGCGACAGGATCACCCCGGAGTTGCCCCGCGCGGCCCGCACCGCGCCCCGCGCGAACACCGCGAGCGCCGGGCCAGCGCCGTCGTCCGGATCGCAGGGGTCGTGCCCCGCGAGGGCGTCCCGCGCGCCGGTGACGGTGTAGAGCAGGTTGGAGCCGGTGTCGGAGTCGGGCACCGGGTAGACGTTGATCCGGTCGATGTCGGCGCGCAGCGCGTCGAGCACGGTGACGCAGGAGGTCGCCCACGCCCGCACGGCAGCCGCGTCAACAGTCCGCATACCTACCTCGGAACCTCTGCCTGAGTCGCCACACTGTGCCTTCTATCTCGCTCGCGCAATCGTGCCCAACCCGCCGCTCTACCTGCGCAGGACGGATGGCTGGCACCCTGTACTGAGCGAGCCTATCCACCCCGGTGCACCCGGCGAGACCGCACCGGCTACCCTATTCGAGTCGCCCGATGCGTTCGGGCCTGCATATTTCTTTCCCTGATCTAAGGAGTGTTCGACGTGGCTGCCGTGTGCGACGTCTGCGGTAAGGGGCCGGGCTTCGGCAAGTCGGTCTCGCACTCCCACCGGCGCCACAATCGCCGGTGGAACCCCAACATCCAGACTGTTCACGCCAAGATCGGTGCGTCCGGCAAGAAGCGCATGAACGTCTGCACCTCGTGCCTGAAGGCGGGCAAGGTGACCCGCGTGAGCCGCACCGCGGTCTGATCAGCGATCCACGAACCCCGGCGCGACCTGGTCGTGCCGGGGTTTTTCGCGTGCCTAGGGCAGTTTCCAGTCGATGGGGGCGGCGCCCTGCTTCTCAAGCAGGTCGTTGGCGCGGCTGAACGGCCGCGAGCCGAAGAAGCCGTTGTGCGCGGACAACGGGCTGGGGTGCACCGACTCGATGCACCGGTCCGCGCCGATCAGCGGCTTGAGCTTGCGGGCGTTGCTGCCCCACAGGATCGCGACCAGCGGCTCGTCCCGTGCGCCGAGAGCACGGATGGCCTGCTCGGTGACATCCTCCCAGCCCTTGCTCTGGTGGGAGTTCGGTTTGCCGGGCTGCACGCTCAGCGCGCGGTTCAGCAGCAGCACGCCCTGCTCGGTCCACGGGGTGAGGTCGCCGTTGGACGGCAGCGGGTGGCCGAGGTCGTCCGAGTACTCCTTGTAGATGTTGACCAGGCTCTTCGGCAGCGGCCGGACGTCCGGCGCGACCGCGAAGCACAGCCCGATGGGGTGCCCCGGCGTCGGGTAGGGGTCCTGGCCGACGATCAGCACTCGAACGTCGTGGAACGGTTGCTTGAACGCCCGCAGCACGTTCTCACCGGAGGGCAGGTAGGTGCGTCCCGCCGCGATCTCGGCGCGGAGGAACTCCCCCATGTGCGCGATCTTGGGCGCGACCGGTTCAAGGGCCTTCGCCCAGCCTGCTTCGACGATCTCGTTGAGGGGCCGTGCTGCCATGCCGCCTGAGCCTAGCGCGCCCGGCTGGGACCGCCGTCACGACCCGCCGACTGGCGTGGCGCTGTACAACCCGAGTTAGTCTAACTGCAGTTAGTGTGTCGTCACGCCGACCGCGGCAGCGCCTTCGCGTAGCAGCGGCTGCACGGGTCGTCGCTGTAGGGGCCGAACCTCGGGATGGGGTGATAGCCGGACGACTCGTACAGCGACATCGCCTCGGGCTGCGCGATGCCGGTCTCCAGGATCATCCGCTTCCTGCTCGCGTCGCGGGCGCTCTGCTCGATGACCTCAAGTAAGGCGCGCGAGTAGCCGTTGCCGCGCACCGACTCGACGACGTACATCCGCTTGATCTCGGCGTCGCCGCGCGAGTACTGCGGCTCGGGGCCATCCTGGCCACGCCAGCCGCCACAGGCCACCGGCGCGCCGTCGAGGTAGCCGACAAAGAACCGGCCGCGCGGCGGCGCGAAGTCGTCCGGCTCGACCGGCGTGACATCCTCGTCGCCGTAGCGGACGACGTACTCTCGCTGCACCTCGACGATCAGCTTCGTCGCGTCGGGGTGGTCATAGCGCACTACTGCGAACTCCACGCGCACGAGCGTACGTCAGCACCGCGCGCGAGTTCGCACGATTTTTTTCCGCTGAGACGGACCGCTCAGCCGCGCCAGTGCTGCCAGCCCTGCCGCTCCGGTTCGTACGGCTTGCCGTCGACCGTCACGCCGACTCCCCCGTCCGCCGCCGACGCGACGACGCCGACACGCCGCCAGCCCTCCGGCACCTGCTCGGCGCTGGGGAACGTCGCGGCGAGCGCGTGGTCCTCGCCGCCGGTGAGCACCCACTGCAGCGGATCCGCGCCGAGCGCGGAGGACACCTCGACCAGCTTCTGGTCCACCTGGAGGGCGTTGGAGTCGACGTCGATGCCAACGCCGGACGCCGTTGCCACGTGGCCGAGGTCGGCGAGCAGGCCGTCAGAGACGTCGATCATCGCGGTGGCGCCAGCCGCCGCTGCCTCGGGGCCAGCCGCGTACGGCGGCTCGGGATAGCGGTGCGCGTTGACCACGCTGACTGGCGAGCGGAATCCCCTGCCGAGCACGGCGAGTCCGGCGGCCGACCAGCCGAGCCTCCCGGTGATCGCGACGACCTCCCCCGGCCGCGCGCCGGAACGCCGCACCGGCGCCGTGCCGCGCAGGTCGCCCAGCGCCGTCACGCTGATCATGATCTGGTCGGCCGCGACGACGTCCCCGCCGACGAGGCCAACACCGGCGCGTCCGGCTTCCTCCCACATGCCGTCTGCCAGCTCGGTGATCTGCTCGGTGCGGGTCGCTCCGGGGCAGGCGAGCCCGACGAGCACCGCGGTCGGCGTCGCGCCCATGGCGGCGACGTCGGCGAGGTTCACCGCGACCGCCTTCCTGCCCACCTGCGCCGGGCTGGACCAGTCGAGCCGGAAGTGCACGTTCTGCACCAGCACGTCCGTGCTCGCCACGACCTTGCCGTCCGGAGCGGCGACGATCGCGGCGTCGTCACCCGGGCCGAGTAGGGTGTGCTCCGGCTGGGTGCGATGCCGGGTGACCGAGTCGATCAATCCGAACTCACCGATCTCCGCGACGGTGCCTTCGGTCGGTCCCTGCTGCGACGGCACGCTGACCTCCAGGAGTCTCGGGCTGGCACTTGCGACGCTGCCTGCCGCCGACGGCTGCGGTAGGTTGGGCGATCCACGTCAATCCTGCCTCACTACATTGGACACTGACCGACCCATGCAGACGAAAGGGCGCGCCGTGGTCAACGCATACATCCTGATTCAGACCGAAGTCGGCAAGGCTGCCTCGGTCGCGGCCGAGATCGCGGAGATCCCAGGAGTGGCCAGCTCAGAGGACGTGACAGGGCCGTATGACGTCATCGTCAGGGCCGAGGCGGAGAACGTCGACCAGCTCGGCCAGCTGGTGGTCGCGAAGGTGCAGAACGTCAGCGGAATCACACGCACCCTGACCTGCCCCGTGGTCCACCTCTGAGGCTGTGGTCTCGTAACTCCGTGTCTGAACCGGATGCTGCGGCACCGTCCCGCCCGCTGATCATCGTCGCCGCCGTCCTCGGCGTCGGCCTGGTGGCAGGCGTCGTCGCCATCGGATTGATCGGCGGCAACGATGACACCGACACCACGCCGAGCGACGCGAACCAGCCCTCCGGCCCGCTGCCGCTGGTCGCCGTCGCGGCGCCGAAGTCGGGATCGGCCGCGTGTGACACGCTGACCGACGCGCTGCCGGACACGATGGAGTCGGCCGGCGAGCGGCTCGCGCGCCGGAAGCTCGCCAAGCCGGCGCCGGAGGGCGCCGCCGCATGGGGCGGGGTGAATCCCGTCGTGCTCCGGTGCGGCATTCACAAGCCGGACGCGCTGACCAAGACGTCCAAGCTGCGGCAGATCAACGGCGTGCAGTGGCTGCCCGTCACCGATCAGGGGGCGTCGACCTGGTATGCGGTCGACCGCAAGGTCTACATCGCGCTGACGGTGCCTCGCGACGCGGGCACCGGCCCGTTGCAGGAGATCTCGGACGTCATCGACAAGGAACTGGAGGCCGTGCCGCCCCGGCCGTGACGCTCCTCAGCGCAGGCCGGTTCCCCTACTCAGCGCAGTCTCGACCAGCGTGGTCAGCAGCGTCGTGTAGTCAATGCCGGTGACCTCCCACATCTTCGGGTAGGCCGACGTAGTCGTGAACCCTGGCAGGGTGTTGACCTCGTTGATCGTCAGCTCGCCGTCTGTGCCGACGAAGAAGTCCACCCTGGCGAGGCCTTGACAGTCCAGCGCGCCGAACGCGCGCACCGCCATCGCCCGCAGCCGTTCCGTGGTGTCGTCGTCAATCTTGGCGGGGATGTCCAGCTCCGCGGCGTCGCCGAGGTACTTGGTCTCGAAGTCGTACCAGGCGGAGTCGTCGTCAACGAGCACCCTGATCTCGGCGGGCAGCGAGGCCTCGACGCGGCCGTCGGGGAACTCGAGCACGCCGCACTCGATCTCTCTGCCGACGACCCCTGCCTCGATGAGCACCTTCGGGTCGGTTTCCCGCGCGAGCGCGATCGCGTCGTCGAGCTGCGCCCAGTCGGTGACCTTGCTGATGCCGATGGACGACCCCGCCCGCGCGGGTTTGACGAACACCGGCAGGCCGATGCGGTCGCGGTCGGCCTCGTCGAGCGTGGTGGCGTTGCGGTCGAGCACCGCGTAGGTGCCGACCGGCAGCCCCTCCGCGGCAAGGAGCTTCTTGGCGAACACCTTGTCCATCGCGGTGGCGCTGGCCAGCACTCCGGCGCCGACGTAGGGCAGGTCGGCCATCTCGAGCAGGCCCTGGATGGTGCCGTCCTCCCCGAAGGCACCGTGCAGCACGGGAAACACGACGTCGACCCCGGCGAGCGTGTGCAACTCATCGCCGGAACCGATCATGACGAGGTCGCGGCGGGTCGGATCGCCGGCGAGCACCAGTTCGTCGCCGGAGTCCACTGACGGCAGCGTCCTGCCGCTGATGGCCAACGCCTTCGGGTCGCTGGTGCCGAGCACCCAACCACCCTCCCTGGTGATGCTGATGGGGACGACCTCGAACCGCTCCGGATCCAGGTTGGCGAGGATGCTGCCCGCGGAGACGCACGAGATGGTGTGTTCGCTGCTGCGGCCGCCGAACACGACCGCCACCCTCGTCTTGCGTCCGCGCGGTGCCGAATATCCCTCGCTCATGAAGGCCGACCCTACCTCTGACGTGTGAGCACGCCGACGAGCACACCCACCGCTTCGTTGAGTTCGCTCCGGGAACACCCCGCGTAGCCGATCGCGATGCCGTATGCGGTCGGTTCGTCCGCATAGTGCCTGGCGAGCCCATCGAGCAGGATGCCCCGATGCCGCGCCGCACGCAGCCGCTCCCGTTCCTCCGCCGCCGACCGCAGCGGGACGACGAGGTGCGCGCCCGCGTCGTCGCCGACCATGCCGACGCCCGCGTCCCGCAATGCCCCGACGAGCAGCTGTCGCCGCTCGGACATCTCCCTGCGCACACGCCGCAGATGGCGGCCTAGGTCGCCGCTGTGCGCGAACTCGGTGAACACCCGCTGCCCCGCAGGCGACGGCCGGGTGCCGGTTCGGTCGCGGTAGGTCAGCACGGTGTCGGCGACCCCGCGCGGCGCGACCAGCCATCCCGCGCCGAGCGTCGGGGTGAGGATCTTGCTCGTGGTGCCCAGGTGCACGACGACGTCAGGGGCGAGCCCCGCCAGCAGCGGCAGCGGGGCGACGTCGAAACGCAGCTCGCCGTCGTAGTCGTCCTCGATCACAAGGAAGTCCTCCGCGCGGGCGCGCTCGACCAGCGCCACCCGGCGCGTCGCGCTCATCCTGCTGCCCATCGGGTACTGGTGCGCCGGGGAGCAGTAGACCGCTTTAGCCCCGGAGGGGATGGCGTCCACCACGATGCCGTCGGTGTCGATTGGCACGCCGACCACCCGCAGCCCCGCCGCGAGGAACGCCTGCACCGCACGCTGATAGCCGGGTTCCTCCACGGCGACGACGTCGCCCGGCTGGAACAGCGCAGAGGCCAGTTCCGCGACGGCGCTTGTTGTGCCCGCCGTGGCGAGCACGCTGGCCGAGGCGATCACCAGGCCCCGGTGCCGGAGCAGGTGCTCGGCGATGGCGGCGCGGTACGCGGTGAGACCTGCCCGCTCGGTCTGCTGCGAGGGCGGTGTGTCGGCTGCGGCACGCCAGGCCCTGCGCCACGCCGCGCGTTCGATGCCGTCCGCCCACGGCACGCCGGGCACCAGCGCGAGCAGGTCGTCGCCGTCGGTGTCGTCCTCGGGGACGGCGCTGCGCTGCGGGGCGTCGGTGGGCGGCGTTGTGGTGACGTAGGTGCCCGACCCGTGCTTGCCCGCGATCCAGCCCTCGGCGTGCAGTTGCTCGTAGGCCGCCGACGTCACGGTCCTGCTGACGCCGAGTCGCCAGGCGAGGGCGCGTGTTGACGGCAGCCGGTCCCCGCCGCGCAGATGTCCGGTGGCGGCGGCGTCCCGCAGCGCGTCGGCGAGCTGCACCGCGAGCGGCACCCCCGCACGGCGGTCAAGCGCGACCGGGAGCGCGGTATCGACAGCCGCGCTCCGTCCCGGTGCGTAGGTCGCCATGCCGGCTCCAAGTGGACTTCTCATTCACGGAACGATTGGCCATTCCATCATGCCACTAGGCTGGCGAGGATGGCATCATGACGATCTCTACACCGCTGTCCCCGACCGACAGGAGCACCCCTGGCCGCACCAAGCACCGCGCCGTGTCCGAGCGGGCCGCGCTCTACGAGGTGCTGGACACCGGGCTGATCTGCCACATCGGGCTGGTGTTGGACGGATCGCCGCTTGTGCTGCCAACAGGGTACGGCCGCGACGGCGACACGCTGTACCTGCACGGCTCGACCGGGGCACGCAGCCTGCGCGCGGCGGCGAAGGGCATCGACGTCTGCGTGACCGTGACGCATGTGGACGGCATCGTCTACGCCCGCAGTCTGATGCACCACTCGATGAACTTCCGCAGCGCCGTTGTGCACGGCCGCGCCCGCCCGGTCGCCGAGCGGGAGGAGAAGCTCCACGGGCTGCGGGTGATCACCGAACACCTGGCGCCGGGGTCGTGGCAGCACGCGCGCGGCGTCAGCGCCAAGGAGTACGCCGCCGTCGCGGTGCTGGCGCTACCGCTGCACGAGGCGTCGGTCAAGGTCAGGGCGGAGCGACCCAACGACGACGCGGAGGACGTCGAGGCGAACGCGGCCTGGGCTGGTGTGCTGCCGGTCCGGCAGGTGTTTTGCGCGCCGGAACCGGCCGCCGACCTTCCGGTGCCCGAGCACGTCACCGAGCGGGCGACTCAGGCAAGCACCGGCCCCTGCGCGGCGTCGTCGCGGTAGGAGCGCATCGTCCTGCCGCCGTAGCGGTAGACGTGGATGCTGACGGCTGGGTCGGGCCCGACGTTGGTGACCTGGTGGACGTAGCCGGGGCCGAACACCCGCGACTGGCCAACGTGCAGCTCGTTGACGTCGAGCGCGTCGGGCCGGGTCTCCGGCTCGACCACCGCGCTTCCGCGCGCGACGACCTCGGTGAGCTTGCCGGAGACGACGGTGAACGCACCGCTGGTGTCGCCGTGGTCGTGCAGGTCGGTGCGCTGACCGGGGAGCCAGCTCAGCAGCCAGATCTCGTCGGCGTCGGTGCGCTCGATCAGCGTGGCGAACCGCTCGTCGGGGTCGTAGCGGAGCAGGTGCCGCCAGGAGTCGCGGTCGGTGGCGTAGGAAAGCGCGACGCGCGCTGGGTGGCGCAGTGCCGGGTTCTCCTGTGCGGCGATGGTGTTGTCAGGAACGGCGAACATCGAGAGGTCCTTGCTGGTCACGACGGTGGGATAGGCGAAAGCGCGCGGGGCGCTGTGGGTCACCGGCAACAACAAGGACACGGACACGGCGTGGCGGCGGCACGGGCGATCCCCGGCCGCGAGTACTGCGCACGCTCTGTCATGCCATCAGCGAAGCAGGCGCGTCAGCGCTGGTCAAGCTGGTGCCCACGGAGTGAGACGGAGTGCACAGGCGTTCAGCCCCACTCCGACTTCTTCGCCCGGTCGAACAGCTCAGCCACGAGCTTGCGGGGGGCGACGTCCTCGTGGCACACGCGGTGCATCGCGTCGGTCAGCGGCATGTCGACGCCGTGTGCCCGCGCCAGCTCCCTGATCGACGAGCAGGACTTGACGCCCTCGGCGACCTGGCCGCCGGTGGCGTCCTGCGCCTGCGCGACCGTGTCTCCCTTGCCGAGCCGTTCCCCGAACGTCCGGTTGCGGGACAACGGCGATGAGCATGTCGCGACAAGGTCCCCGACGCCAGCGAGCCCGGCGAACGTCAGCGGGTCCGCGCCCAGCTTGCCGCCGAGCCGGGCCATCTCCGCGAGGCCCCTTGTGATCAGGCTGGCCACGGTGTTGGCGCCATAGCCGAGCCCGGCAGCCATGCCACAGCTCAGCGCGATGACGTTCTTGCATGCGCCAGCCAGCTCGCAGCCGACGACGTCGACGTTGGTGTAGGGGCGGAAGTACGGCCCCGAGATGGCGCGCTGGATCGCCACCGCGCGGTCGTGGTCGACGCAGGCGACGACGGCGGCGGACGGCTGTTCCGCGGCGACCTCGACGGCGAGGTTCGGCCCTGACACCACGACGACCTGCGCCTCGGGGACGCCGGTGACCTCGACGATCACCTCGCTCATCCGCTTCATGGTGCCGAGTTCGACGCCTTTGGCGAGGCTGACGAGCGGCACGTCGGTCGGAAGCACCGGAAGCCACGACGTCAGGTTCGCCCGCAACGATTGGCTCGGGACCGCAAGCACGACGGCCTCAGCGCCCGCCAGCGCGGTGGCCGCGTCGCTGGTGGCGCGGACCCACTCCGGCAGCACGACGTCGCTGAGGTACGCGGAGTTGGTGTGCTTCTCGGTGATCTCGTCGGCGACCTCCGCCCTGCGGGCCCAGATGGTGACGTCCCTGCCTGCGTCGGCGAGCAGCTTGGCGAACGTCGTGCCCCACGAACCGGCGCCGAGCACCGTGATCCGCTGTGGCGTCGGCAGCGGAATCTCCTGCTGGGTCTCCTGCCGCGCGCCGGGTTCAGTCATCGTCAGTCCTCGATCCGCGCTCGACGGCAGGGGGCTGCTCGCCCCGCAGCTCGGCGAGCAGCGTGGTGACCTCGCTGGTGATCAGGTCGGTGACCTCGCGGCGGGTCGACCCGCTCTGTGGCATCGCGCGGTACTTCGCGAGGTCGATCGGCTCCCCGACGTGGAACTCGACGGTCTTGCGGGGAAACGGCCGGAACTTCTTGCGGTAGCCGTCGAACACCAGGTTGGTGCCCCAGCGCGCGATCGGGATCACCGGGACGTCGTTCTCCAACGCGAGCCGCGCGACGCCGGTGTAGGAGTGCTTCATCCAGCCGTTGGGGTCCTTGGTGATGGTGCCCTCCGGGTAGATCACGACGAGCTTGCCCTCCCGGAGCGTGCGGTGCGCCTCGCGCAGCGCGTCGCCGGCGCTGGTGGTGCCCCGGTACACCGGGATGCCGCCAGAGCCGATGAGGATCTGCTTGAGCACCGGGATGGCGAACAGGCTCGCCTTCGCCATGAAGCGTGGCACCCGCCGCTGCCGGTGCACGAACACCGCGTCGACGACCGGGTCGAAGTGCGAGACGTGGTTGAGCACGAGCAGCGCTCCCCCGCTGCGGGGTATCCGCTCAGCCTGCCGGTACCGATAGCTGGCAAGCCAGGTGAGCGGATAGAAGATCGCCGCGGTGAAGCCGACCCAGAATCCGCCCCGCTCCCGCTCGGTCACCGTCAAATCCCTCCGTCCGGACTGCCGTCTCGGCAGTGTCGCGCGCCTTGCCGTGCTCGGTCCAGCACGGGCAGATCCCACCGTGGCCCGCATGTCAGGCAAGATGGCCGCGTGGGGCCTTCGGTGAGTCTTGTCGTGCCGATCAAGTCGTTGACGCTAGCAAAGTCACGGCTGCTCGGCTGCTGCGTCCCGAGTGATGAACGCAACCGTGCCAGGCTGGTGCTTGCCATGGCGGCCGACACCGTCGCCGCGGCGCTGGCAACGCCGGGTGTCGGGCGGGTGCTGGTCGCGGCGGCTGTACCGGACGAGGTGACAGAGCTGCGAGGGCTCGGCGCCGACGTCGTCGACGACGGAAACGCCGCGAACCTCAACGCCGCGCTGCGCCACGGGGCGACGCTGGTACGTCTGGCGGACCCCGACGGCGTCATCGGAGCGCTGCAGGCGGACCTGCCCGCGCTGCGTTCCTACGACCTCGCCTCGGCGATCGCCGAGGCGGCAGGCAGGCGCGCGGTGTGCGCCGACCACGCGGGCACCGGGACGACACTGCTGCTTTCGGCGTCCGGTGGCGCACTCGACCCTCGGTTCGGTGCCGGCTCCGCCGCCGCCCACGTGCGCACCGGCGCGCTGCCGCTGGTCACGCCCGCCGAGACGTTGCGCACCGATGTCGACACCATCGCCGACGTCGAGCGCGTGCGCGCGCTCGGTGTCGGCCGCAACACACTCGCGATGTTGCGCGGCGAACGACACAGCTGCGCCAGCGCAGAGCCGGTATCGTGATGCCAGAACGGTCACGGGACCAGCATCGGTACGGGACTATGGCGGGGTGAGCACACGGCGGGCGCCACAGCCACGTGACGCGCGTGGACGATTCGTACGGGCGGTACAGGTGAGCACAAGCAGCACGGAAGGCACACCAAGTACCCGGGAGGGGACCGGGAACGGTTACGTCGCGACCGATTCGCTCGCCGTGCCGACGGCCCCGCCAGCGGTGACGCCTGCGACGGCGGCCGGTGAGCTCCCCGACGACCGCTACCTCAACCGGGAACTGTCCTGGCAGGACTTCAACGCGCGGGTGCTGTCGCTTGCCGAGGACACCTCGCAGTCGTTGCTTGAGCGCGCCAAGTTCCTCGCGATCTTCGCGTCCAATCTCGACGAGTTCTACATGGTGCGTGTCGCGGGCCTGAAGCGCCGTGACGAGACCGGCCTTTCGGTGCGCAGCGCGGACGGCCTTTCCCCCCGCGAGCAGCTCGCCTACATCGCCAAGCGCAACCAGGACCTGGTCTCAAGGCAGACCAAGGTGTTCGAGGAGTCCGTCCGGCCTGCGCTGGACGCGGAAGGCATCCGGATCGTGCGCTGGGCCGACCTGCCCACCGGGCAGCGCGAGCGGATATCGCACTACTTCACCGACCAGATCTTCCCGGTGCTGACTCCGCTCGCGGTCGACCCCGCGCACCCGTTCCCGTACATCTCGGGGCTGTCGCTCAACCTCGCGGTCACGGTGCGGGACCCCGACGGCGGGCTGGAGCGGTTCGCTCGGGTCAAGGTGCCGAACAACGTGCCCCGGCTGATCAGGGTCGAGTCGACAACGGAGGCGCCAACCGCGACGTTCCTGCCGCTCGAGGAGCTGATCTCGGCCCACCTCGGTGAGCTGTTCACCGGCATGGAGGTCACCGAGCACCACGTCTTCCGCGTCACCCGCAACGCCGACTTCGAGGTCGAGGAAGACCGCGACGAGGACCTGCTGCAGGCGCTGGAACGCGAACTGGCGCAACGTAGGTTCGGCCCGCCGGTGCGGCTGGAAGTCGAGCAGGACATGAGCGAGCACATGCTCGAACTGCTGCTGCGCGAACTCGAGGTCGACCCGCGCGACGTCGTCGCCGTGCCTGGCCTGATCGACATGACATGCCTTGAGCTGCTGGCCGACGTCGACCGCAAGGAGCTCAAGTACGCGCCATTCGTGCCTGCGACCCACCCTGCGTTCGCGGACAGGGAGACGCCGCGCAGCGTGTTCTCCACGCTCCGCGAGGGCGATGTCCTCGTGCACCACCCGTACGACTCGTTCTCCACCAGCGTGCAGCGGTTCATCGAGCAGGCGGCGTCGGACGACAAGGTGCTCGCGATCAAGCAGACGCTGTACCGGACGTCGGGTGACTCGCCGATCGTCAACGCGCTGATCGACGCCGCAGAGGCGGGCAAGCAGGTCGTCGCGCTTGTCGAGATCAAGGCGCGGTTCGACGAGCAGGCCAACATCGGCTGGGCCCGCGCCCTTGAGCGGTCCGGCGTGCACGTCGTCTACGGCCTCGTCGGGCTCAAGACGCACTGCAAGACGTCGCTTGTCGTGCGGCAGGAGGGCCAGCGCATCCGGCGCTACTGCCACATCGGCACCGGCAACTACAACCCGAAGACCGCGCGGTTCTACGAGGACATCGGGTTGCTCACCGCCGACGACGACATCGGCGCCGACCTGACCGACCTGTTCAACGTGCTCACCGGGTACTCGCGGCAGGCAACCTATCGCAACGTGCTGACCTCGCCAAGCGGCATCAGAAAGGGCATCCTGCGCAGCATCGCAGCGGAGATCGAGCGCGCCGCCGATGGCCAGCGGGCCGGGGTGCGACTCAAGGTCAACTCGCTTGTCGACGAGCAGATCATCGACGGGCTGTACCAGGCGTCGCGGGCCGGGGTGCCGGTCGAGGTCGTCGTGCGTGGGATCTGCGCGCTCAAGCCTGGCGTGCCTGGCCTGTCGGACAACATCACGGTGCGCTCCATCCTCGGCCGGTTCCTCGAGCACTCGCGGGTGTTCCATTTCGCGGCGAGCGGGCAGTACTGGATCGGCAGCGCCGACATGATGCACCGCAACCTCGACCGCAGGATCGAGGTCATCGTCGGTGTCAAGGACCCGAAGCTGACCGGGCAGCTTGACGAGCTTTTCGACTCGGCGCTCGACCCGGTCACCCGGTGCTGGGTGCTGAGCTCAACCGGCGAATGGACCCCTTCGCCTGCCGACGTCACTCAAGTCAGGGACCATCAGGTGGAACTTCTGGCCAAACACAGGGCGACCGGGTGAGCTGAGGACAAGCGTGGGCAACTTCGACGGCAGCCACGACCACGACCAACTCGACCCGGAACCGGGCACAACGACGACAGCACCGAGACGCACCGTGCGCGCGGCGGGCGCCGTGCTGTGGCGCAGCGACGCCGAGAGCGTCGAGGTGGCGGTGGTGCACCGGCCCCGCTACGACGACTGGTCGCTGCCGAAGGGCAAGCTCGACCCCGGCGAGACGATGCCAGTCGCGGCGGCGCGGGAGGTGACCGAGGAAACCGGGTTCCGCTGTGTGCTCGGGCCGTTGCTGTCGGACTGCCACTACCAGGTGCGCGACA
This sequence comes from Actinophytocola sp., assembly GCA_009377385.1. Taxonomy (GTDB): domain Bacteria; phylum Actinomycetota; class Actinomycetes; order Mycobacteriales; family Pseudonocardiaceae; genus Haloechinothrix_A. Next base: position 10,152 of record WHUD01000040.1, on the reverse strand, counting down.
CATCCGGTGCCTTGGCGGACAAGACGGTCGGCTACTTCGGCGCCCGCGCGCTCGACGGCGCCTTCCAGCCCAACGAGGAGGTCGACGCACTGCGCTGGCTCAGCCCTGCCGCCGCACGGGATCTGCTCGACTACCCTGGCGAGATCGAGGCGCTTGAGGAGTTCGTCCGGCTCGGCACCGAGCTGACGACGGTGCTGCTTGCCAGGCACGCCAAGGCAGGCAAGCGGGAGCACTGGCGCGGCGACGACGACCTCCGCCCGCTCACCCCTGCGGGCAGCGCCCAGGCCGAAGCGCTGCGCGCGCTGCTGCCGCTGTTCGGACCCGACCAGGTGCACTCCGCGCCCCGGCTGCGGTGTGTGCAGACGGTGCAGGGCATCGCCGACGACCTCGGCGTGCGGATCAACCACGAGCCGCTGCTGTCCGAGGAGGGCTACTGGGGCGACCCGGAAGCCAGCCTCGCCCGGCTGCGGGCCCTCGCCGCCGACACCGGCACGCCGCTGATCTCCAGCCAGGGCAAGGTGATCCCGCACCTGCTCGGCACGCTCGCCGAACGCGACGGCGTCTCGCTCGACGATGTGCCGAGCAAGAAGGGCTCGGTGTGGCTGCTGAGCTTCCGGCGTCCCGCCGCGCACGACGTGAGCACCGACGGCGTCCCCCTGCTTGTCGCGGCCAGCTACCTGCCGCCGCCACCGGCGACGGACTAACACCCTGGATTCGTCTCCACCGGCGCGTGTGCCGTGATCACCGGCAGGATCGGCCACATTCCTCACCTACCGCCTGCGCTGGCCCGCTGCGGTTGCCGCCGAAGTTCAGCGGAGGTGCAGCGGATGTGCGACACAGGGTTGTTGCTTGATTACCCCTTGTCATCGAAGATCGTAGTGCGGTCCCGGGGCAGGGCAGGCCCGGACACAACTCAGCCCCGGTGACCGCTTCTCTTATGGCAGCGCGGAAGCGCGCCAACAGCGAAGGGGGATCGGTGGGACATCAGGACGGTACCGGTGTTGCGGTCACGCACCTGCGCGCGGCGACGGCAAGGACGAACGGCATGGGAGCAAACGAGGACGCGCGTTCGGACGCCAGATACGAGGCCGCGTTCGCGACGGTGGACAGGGACGACTTCGCAGCCGGGCCACAGCGGCCACCATCCGCCGCCGCGCTTGAGCGGACCCTGCGGCTCCTCGGCGCCCGGTCTGGCGATCGGGTGCTGGAAATCGGCACCGGCTCCGGGTACCCGGCGGCCGTGCTGTCCGAGATCGTGGGCAGGCACGGCGATGTCGTCACGACCGAGGCCGACGTCGACGTCGCGAGCCAGGCGCGGGAACGGCTGATCGCATCGGGCAGGGAATCCCGGTACGGCGCTGGCCTCATCAACGTCACCGTGCTCCGGCGCGAACCGTCCGATGTGCCCGCACCGCCGCAACTGTGGGATCGCGTGCTGCTGAGCGCGCCGGTGCCGCTCGGCAGGGTGCCGTACGCCGCCGTCGCGGGCACCCGGCCCGGCGGCGTGCTGGTGGCACAGCCGAGCACCGAATTCGCGACCGGTCCGCTGGTGCGGTTCGACGTCGGATCGGACGGTGTCGCCACGGGCACGGCTGATCCCAGCAGCATGGAGCGCACCATTCCACGGCCCACCGCACCGTCACGGCTCGACGCCATGCTCGGTGAGGTCGACGTCAGCCACACCACCATCGACGTCGCGAACCTGGTGCGGCATCCGGGCTGGCGTTACGCGGTGGCCGTTGCGGTGCCGTCGTGCCGCTATCAGGACACTGTCATCGTCGAGGACCGCCCCGGCCTTGTGCTGACCGATCCGATGACATCGTCGTGGGCGCACATCGAGCATGGCGACGGCAGCGACAACTACACCGTGCGGCAAACCGGGCCACGGCTGCTCGCCGATGAGGTGCTGGCCGCCATCCGCTGGTACGCCGATCGCGGTGCGCCGCCGCTGGAGTCGTGGACGTGGGAAGTCAGCCCAGACCGCCAGTGCGTCACGATTCCCGGGTGACGCACTGACGGCCTGGCGCCTACTTCTTTTTCTTGGCGGTGGTGGCCTTCTTGGCCGTGGTCGCCTTTGCCGTCGTTGACTTCTTCGGCGCCGTCTTGCTCGCCTTGGCCGTCGACTTCGCGGCGGTCTTCGGCGCCGCCTTGGCGGTCGACCGTGTCGTTGACTTGGTCGCCGTCTTGGCGGTGGACGCCTTCTTCGCTGGCGCCTTCGCCGTTGCCTTGGCCGGAGCCTTGGCGGTCGACTTCGTTGACTTCGCGGGCGCCTTGGTCGCCGTCCGTGTCGTCGACTTCGCCGCCGTCTTGGCCGGGGCCTTGGCGGTCGACCGTGTCGTTGACCTGGTCGCGGTCTTCGGCGCGGCCTTGGTCGTCGACTTCGCGGTCGTCGCACGCTTCGTCGTGCTCCGCGTGCTTGCGGCCCTCGTCGTGCTGGCAGGCGCCTTCTTCGCGGTCGTCGACCGTGTAGCTGCGGGCTTCGAGCCTGCCCGCGACGTCCTGCTGGCGGGCTTCGCCGCCGTGGCGGTGGTTGTCCGCCGTGTGGTGCTCGCGGTCGGCGTGCGCTTGGCGGGCGCCTTGGGCAGCTTGCGCTGACCACCGACGACCTCGCGGAACATCGTGCCGGCCTTGAACGCCGGCACGTTGGTCTTCTTCAAGCGCACGGCCTCGCCAGTGCGAGGATTCCGGGCCGTACGAGCAGCCCTCGGGCGCTTCTCGAACGCGCCGAAGCCCGTGATCGTCACCTTCTCGCCCTTGTTCACGCGGCGCACGATGATGTCGACGAGACCATCAACCGCCTCGGCGGCGACCTTTTTATCACCGAGGCGATCTGCGAGCGCCTCAACGACTTCTGACTTGTTGGCCATACGAGTCCTCCGGAGAACTGCAGTTGTTCACGGCCTCACGGACCGACTTGAATGGCACGCTATTACTCAAATGGCGAGATGGCCACACGACACAGCCGCAATTGCCTTGTGTGGCCGGAAAAAACCCCTCCGGGTGAATGCGAGCGATACCTGTTAAGCGCCAGCGACCGGTGTCGTAGTCGGTTTATAGGTCGGCCGAGAACGCTCAAACGCATCGATATCGTCGCCGTACCGCAAGGTCAACGCGATGTCGTCGAACCCTTCAAGCAGCCGCCAACGGGTGTAGTCGTCAATATGGAACGACGCGGTGAAGTCCTTGGCCGTGACCGTCTTTTCCCGCAGATCCACGGTCACCTCGGTGCCGGGTTCGTTCTCCAATATCTTCCAGAGCTGCTCTACATCAGACTGCTCGCACTCGGCGGCGAGCAGTCCCTGCTTGCCCGAGTTGCCACGGAAGATATCGGCGAAACGGGACGAGATCACGACCCGGAAACCGTAGTTCATCAACGCCCACACGGCGTGCTCGCGCGATGACCCCGTCCCGAAGTCCGGCCCCGCCACCAGCACGCTGCCATTGCGGAAGGCGTCCTGGTTCAGCACGAAGTGCTCGTCGCCGCGCCACGCGGCGAACAGGCCGTCCTCGAAGCCGGTGCGGGTGACCCGCTTGAGGTAGACAGCGGGGATGATCTGGTCGGTGTCCACATTAGAACGCCGCAGCGGGACGCCCACCCCGCTGTGCACGGTAAATGGCTCCATGGTTGTACTCCTCTGAAGTCTGGGGGCTACAGGTCCGCAGTGCCTACAGGTCCTCCGGGCCTACTGGTCGGACCCTGCACGCAGGTCCTCCTGGCCTACTGGTCGGACCCTGCAAGCAGGTCCTCCGGCGAAGAAAGCGTCCCTCGCACCGCCGTCGCGGCTGCGACCAACGGCGACACCAGGTGGGTGCGGCCGCCCTTGCCTTGCCTGCCCTCGAAGTTGCGGTTCGACGTCGACGCGCTGCGCTCCCCAGGCTTGAGCTGGTCCGGGTTCATGCCGAGGCACATCGAGCAGCCCGCCTGCCGCCACTCAGCGCCGGCGTCGAGGAACACCTTGTCCAGGCCCTCTTCCTCGGCCAGCTTGCGCACCCGCATCGACCCTGGCACTACCAGCATCCGCACGGTGTCGGCGACCTTGTGGCCCGCAAGCACTTCTGCGGCGGCGCGCAGGTCCTCGATGCGGCCGTTGGTGCAGGAGCCGAGGAACACCGTGTCCACCGCGACTTCCCGCAGCGGCGTTCCCGGCGTCAGGTCCATGTACGCCAGTGCCTTCTCCGCTGAGTACCGCGCGGTCTCGTCCGCGATCTGCTCCGGGTCCGGCACCGACTCCGACAGCGGCAGTCCCTGCCCTGGATTGGTGCCCCAGGTGACGAACGGCGTCAGCTCGTCGGCGTTGATCTCGACTTCGGTGTCGAACTCCGCGTCGTCGTCGGTGGCCAGCGCCCGCCACGCCGCGACGGCCTCGTCCCAGTCCGCGCCCTGCGGGGCGTGCGGGCGGCCCTTGAGGTACTCGAACGTCGTCTCGTCCGGGGCGATCATGCCCGCACGGGCGCCTGCCTCGATGGACATGTTGCAGACCGTCATGCGCGCTTCCATAGATAACGCGGCCAGCGCTTCACCTCGGTACTCCAGGACGTAACCCTGGCCGCCGCCGGTGCCGATCTTGGCGATCACGGCGAGGATGATGTCCTTCGCGGTGACACCGGGGCGAAGCTTCCCGGTGACGTTGACGGCCATCGTCTTGAACGGGCGCAGCGGCAGCGTCTGGGTGGCGAGCACGTGCTCCACCTCGGAGGTGCCGATGCCGAACGCCATCGCGCCGAACGCGCCGTGCGTCGAGGTGTGGCTGTCGCCGCAGACGACCGTCATGCCGGGCTGCGTCAGGCCAAGCTGCGGGCCGATGACGTGCACGATGCCCTGCTCGGCGTCGCCCATCGGGTGGAGCCGGACGCCGAACTCCTCGCAGTTGCGGCGCAGCGTCTCGACCTGAGTGCGCGAGACCGGGTCCGCGATGGGCAGCTCCCCCCTCGACGCGGCGTCGAGCGTCCACGTCGTGGGAACGTTGTGGTCCTCGGTCGCGATGGTCAGGTCAGGGCGACGTACCGGGCGACCGGCGAGCCGCAGCCCGTCGAACGCCTGCGGGCTGGTCACCTCGTGCACCAGATGCAGGTCGATGTAGAGGACGTCGGGTTCGGCGCCGTCGCCACGGCGCACCACGTGTGCGTCCCACACTTTTTCGGCCAATGTGCGGCCCGTCGTCGCCGTCATGGGGCTCCTCCTAGCGTGCACCGATCGCTACGCCCTAGACCGCCTAGACTATGGTCTCAGCATCTGGACATCTCACGATTCGGGATTATAGTATCGCGCTGTGGGACAGCATACAGGTCAGGAGACAGCCGTACCGAACGGCTCGGCTACGAAGCTGTCGAGTGGTATCGGCGTGCTCGACAAAGCCGTCGCCGTGCTGCAAGCCGTGGCGACCGAACCGTGCGGGCTCGCCGAGCTCTGCGCGAAAACCGGTCTGCCCAGGGCAACGGCACACCGGCTCGCGGTGGGGCTTGAGATGCACCGGATGCTGCGGCGCTCGCCGGACGGGCGCTGGCGGCCAGGAACCGCGCTCGCGGAACTGGCGGGAGGAGCCACCGACCCACTGCTGGACGCCGCCGCCTCCGTGCTTCCCAAGTTGCGAGACATCACCGGCGAAAGTGTGCAGCTCTACCGGCGCGACGGCGCGCAGCGGGTGTGCGTGGCCACGGCGGAGCCGCCAAGTGGACTGCGCGACACCGTCCCGGTCGGCGCGCGGCTGCCGATGACGGCTGGTTCCGGCGCGAAGGTGCTCGCCGCGTGGTCGGATCCCAACACCCAGCGCAGCATTCTCGCCGACGCGGTGTTCGGCGAGCGCACGCTGCTCGAGGTGCGGCGGCGTGGCTGGGCGCAGAGCGTCGCCGAACGCGAGCCAGGCGTGGCGAGCGTGTCCGCCCCGGTGCAGGACTCGACGGGTACCGTGGTCGCCGCGGTGTCGGTGTCCGGTCCGATCGAGCGCATCGGTCGCAAACCGGGCGTGCGGTGGGCATCCGACTTGCTCTCCGCCGCCGACGCACTGACCGAACGTCTTTAGATCCGGCGGGGTTTTCCGGCGTGAGTTGGCAGTTCTGGATCGACCGTGGCGGCACGTTCACCGACATCGTCGCCCGACGTCCTGACGGCACCCTGCGGACGCACAAGCTGCTCTCCGACGACCCGGCACGCTACCGGGACGCGGCGGTGGCTGGCATCCGCGCGCTGCTCGGGCTCGGCGCGGACGAGCCGATCTCCGCCACCGACGTCGACTCGGTGCGCATGGGCACCACGGTGGCCACCAACGCGCTGCTGGAACGCACCGGCGAGCGCACCGCGCTTGTCATCACGCGCGGTTTCGGTGACGCGCTGCGGATCGGTTATCAGAACCGGCCGCGTATCTTCGCCCGCCAGATCGAGTTGCCGAGCGCACTCTACGAGCAGGTGATCGAGGTCGACGAGCGGGTCGCCGCGGACGGCACCGTGCTGCGCGCGCCCGATCTTGACGCGCTCCGGCAGGAGTTGCGCCACGCCTACGACGTGGGCATCCGGGCGGTCGCCGTGGTGTGCCTGCACAGCCACCTGTATCCGGACCACGAGCGGCGCATCGCCGAGGTGGCCGAGGACGTTGGCTTCGCGCAGGTGTCGCGTTCGGCGGAGGCGAGCCCGCTGATGAAGCTGGTGCCGCGCGGTGACACCGCCGTCGTGGACGCCTACCTCTCCCCCGTGCTGCGGCGCTACGTCGATCAGGTCGCCAGCGAGCTCAACGGCGTGACTGCCTCCAGTGCCGGCGGGCCCGGCGTACGCCTGATGTTCATGCAGTCCAATGGCGGGCTGGCAGAGGCGCACCATTTCCGGGGCAAGGACGCGATCCTGTCCGGTCCCGCAGGTGGGATCGTCGGCATGGTGCGGATGTCGCAGCTCGCGGGCTACGAGCAGGTGATCGGCTTCGACATGGGTGGCACGTCCACCGACGTGTCCCACTTCGCGGGCGAGTACGAGCGGGTGTTCCACACCGAGGTGGGCGGGGTGCGGCTGCGCGCGCCGATGCTCGACATCCACACCGTCGCGGCGGGCGGCGGGTCGATCCTGCACTTCGACGGCAGCCGTTACCGGGTCGGACCTGACTCCGCGGGCGCTGACCCCGGTCCCGCGTGCTACCGCAAGGGCGGGCCGCTGACGGTCACCGACGCCAACGTGATGCTCGGCAGGGTGCACCCCGCGCATTTCCCGCACGTCTTCGGTCCTGACGGCGACCAGCCGCTCGACGTCGACGTCGTCCGGGAGCGGTTCGCCGACCTGGCCGATGAGATCAAGGCCGCGACCGGCGACGTCCGGGGACCTGAGGAGGTCGCGGCCGGGTTCCTGCGGATCGCGGTTGCGAACATGGCCAACGCCGTCAAGCGCATCTCGGTCCAGAAAGGACATGACGTCACCCGCTACGCGCTGACGACGTTCGGCGGCGCGGGCGCGCAGCACGCGTGCGCTGTGGCGGATTCGCTCGGCATCGACACCGTGCTGGTGCCGCCGATGGCCGGGGTGCTCTCCGCGCTGGGCATTGGGCTGGCGGACACCACGGTGATGCGGGAGCAGTCGATGGAGCTGCGGCTCTCCGCCGATGCGCTGCCCGCCCTTCGGGACGAGGCCGACGCGCTGGCGGACGCGGCCGATGCGGAGCTGCTCGCTGAGGGGATCTCCGCAGAACGGATTCGCACCACCCGGCGCGCGCAGGTGCGCTACGACGGCACCGACACCACGGTGACCGTCGCGCTGGCCGACGTCGACGCGCTGGCCGACGTCGACGCGCTGGCCGACGTCGACGCGATGGTGGCGGAGTTCGAGGCGGCGCATCGGGCGATGTACTCGTTCCTGATGGACCGCCCGCTTGTCGTGGAGGCCCTGTCCATCGAGGCGACTGGGCTCACCGAGCAGCCGGACCTGGCGCTGGCGCGGGCCGAGCTGGTGTCGGCGGAGCCCGAGACGGTGCGGCTGTACGCCACCGACGGCTGGCGGGACGCCCCGCTGTACCAGCGGGATGCCTTGCGGCCGGAGGACGTCGTGACCGGACCGGCGATCATCGCCGAGGCCAACAGCACCACCGTGGTGGACGACGGCTGGCGGGCGCAGGTCACTCCCCAGGGCCATCTCGTCGTCGAGCGGGTGGCACCGCGTGCGGGCAGCGACGTCAGCGCGACCGAGGTCGACCCGGTGCTGCTGGAGATCTTCAACAACCTGTTCATGTCGATCGCCGAGCAGATGGGCACCCGGCTGGAGTCCACTGCGCAGTCGGTGAATATCAAGGAGCGGCTGGACTTCTCCTGCGCGCTGTTCGACCCGGACGGCAACCTGATCGCGAACGCGCCGCACATCCCGGTGCACCTTGGCTCGATGGGGACCAGCGTCAAGGAGGTCGTGCGGCGGCGTAGCACGATGATGCGATGCGGTGATGTTTATGCCGTCAACGACCCGTACCACGGCGGCACGCACCTGCCGGACGTCACGGTGATCACGCCGGTGTTCTCTTCGTCGGGTGACGAGGTGCTGTTCTACGTGGCCTCGCGCGGACATCACGCCGAGATCGGCGGCCTCACGCCAGGGTCGATGCCCGCGTACAGCAGCGACGTCCACGAGGAGGGCGTGCTGTTCGACAACTGGCTGCTGGTCTCGCGGGGTGAGTTCCTTGAATCGGAGACGCGGCGACTGCTGGCCGAGGCGGCGTATCCGTCGCGGAACCCGGAGACGAACCTGGCGGACCTGCGCGCGCAGATCGCCGCCAACCAGAAGGGCGTCGACGAGGTCGGCACGATGATCGAGCACTTCGGGCTCGACGTCGTGCAGGCGTACATGCGGCACGTGCAGGACAACGCCGAGGAGGCGGTGCGCGGCGTCATCGACACGCTCACCGACGGCGAGTACGTCTACGAGATGGACTCCGGCGCGTCGATCGCGGTGCGCATCACGGTCGACCGTGCGGGGCGCTCGGCCGTCATCGACTTCACTGGCACCACGGCGCAACTGGCGACGAACTTCAACGCGCCGTCGGCCGTGGTGACGGCGGCGGTGCTGTACGTGTTCCGCACGCTGGTCGCGGACGAGATCCCGCTCAACGACGGCTGTCTGCGCCCGCTGCGGCTGGTGATCCCGCCCGCGTCGATGCTCGCACCGGAGTACCCGGCCGCCGTGGTGGCGGGCAACGTCGAGACGTCGCAGGCGATCACCGGCGCGCTGTACGCCGCGCTCGGCGCGCAGGCCGAGGGCGCGGGGACGATGAACAACGTGACGTTCGGGAACGACCGGCACCAGTACTACGAGACGCTGGCGTCCGGCTCGGGCGCGGGTGACGGCTTCGACGGCGCACCGGTAGTGCAGACCCACATGACAAACTCGCGGCTGACCGACCCTGAGGTGCTGGAGTGGCGGTATCCGGTGCGGGTGGAGGAGTTCGCTGTTCGCCGGGGCAGCGGCGGTTCCGGCCGGTGGCGCGGCGGTGACGGCGCGGTGCGGAAGCTGCGGTTCACCGAGCCGATGACGGTGTCGACATTGTCCGGACACCGCAGGGTGCCGCCGTACGGGATGGCCGGTGGCTCCGCCGGGGCTCTGGGGCGGAACAGGGTGCAGCGCACGGACGGCACCATCGAGGACCTCCCCGGCTGCGGCTCCGCCGACCTGGCGCCCGGTGATGTGCTGATCATCGAGACTCCAGGAGGCGGCGGCTACGGCACCCCCTAACGCCACTCCGAACGTAGAACACAACGTCCTGGACGGGGGACACGACCCCAGCCCCGCCGTGTCCCCCGCTCCCGACGCCGTGTCCCACGCTCCCGACGTCGTGTTCCCCGTCCAGAACGTTGTGTTCGTCGGTTCCGGTCGCCGTCCTTTGCAGGAAGCACATCAAAGATCAACGCTGATACCTATCCCCAATATTATGAAATAAGTTCAAATAATTCGTTACGACCCGACACACACGCTCGTTGTTCGAGCTACTAAGAAGAACATAACTTTCTGGATACAGTGAGCGTTTCGCGACGGAATTCGCGCGCACTCGCTGCAATAATGTGGATATGGCTAAGAAAGGTCGCCGGGCAACCAACGAGGAACGGCTCACCGCCGTGCGCATGCATGAGAACGGATTGTCCGCGGAGCGGATCGCGGAGATCATGGGTGTGAGTCGTGCGTCTGTTTTTGATTGGATC
>WHUD01000409.1 GCA_009377385.1 Actinophytocola sp. | reverse complement strand
GTCGATACCGAGCCGTGCCGCCTCCAGGTAACACGGCTCGGCCATTCCTGACAGGGAATGCGAGTGCAGTTCCAGGGAGACGTCCCCGACGACGGTACGCAGCGCCGGGACGAGCGTACGCACCCGTTCCGGCAGCAGTAGGCCGGAAGGATCCTTGATGAAGATCGAGTCGGCGCCGAGACGAACCAGTTCCGTCGCCACGTTCTGGTAGTACTCGTCCGTGTGCACCGGAGAGACGGTGTAGACCACTCCCGCGCACACGTACAGTCCCTCCTCCTTGCCGACCCGCATCGACAGCTCGAGGTTGCGGGAGTCGTTGAGCGCGTCATACACCGTGATCCGGTGCATGCCGTTGGCCCTGATCCGTCGAATGGTGAGCTCGACGACGTCATCGGCGAAGAACCGGAACGTGAACAGGCTCTGCCCACGCGTCATGATGTCAACGGGTGTGTGGCGAACCCGCTCGGCGACGAGCCGCATCCGCTCCCACGGATCCTCGTGCAGAAAGCGCACGCACACATCGAAGACGGCGCCACCCTCCAGGTTGATCCAGTCGAAGCCCACGGTGTCCATGTGCGGGATGATCGGCAGGATCATCTCGTTGGTCATCCGTGTCGCCCACAGCGACTGGTGGCCGTCGCGCGTGGTCACGTCGACGTACCTCATCCGGCGCGGACCGCTCACTGGTGCACCATCCTCTTGTCAGTGATCTTGGATGGATCGCTGATGCAC
>WHUD01000408.1 GCA_009377385.1 Actinophytocola sp. | reverse complement strand
GTTGCGTGCCTTGCGTTCCAGATGGTGGGGGTTGGCGATTCGGTCCCCGTCGCTGGTCACTGCGAAGTCCCTGACGCCGAGGTCGACGCCAACGCAGTGCCCGGCTTCGTCCAGCGGATCGGGATCGCTGGTGTCCACGGCGAAGGTCACGAAGTACCGTCCGTCGCTCTCGCGGGACACGACTACCATCGTCGGGTTCAGCTTGGCCAGATCCACGTCCTCGAACGACCACACCAGCCCCAGCGGTGTGGTGTTCTTGGCCAGGTGCAGTTCCCCATTCTTCATGCGGAACGCCGACCGGGTGTAGTGCGCAGACTGCCGCGAGTTGCGGTTCTTGAACCTGGGATACCTCGCCCGTCCGGCGAAGAAGTTCGAGAAGGCGGTGTGCTGGTGCCGCAGCGTCTGCTGCAACGGCACCGACGACACCTCGTTGAGGAACCCGAGTTCGTCGCTGCGTTTCCATTCGGTCAGGGCGGCGTCGGTGTCTCGGTACGACGTGGACCTGCCGTCGGTGTGGTAGGCGGTGTGTCGGGCCGCCAACGTTCGGTTCCACACCAGACGCACACAGCCGAACGTGCGGGCCAGTATCGCCGCCTGTTCAGGGTCCGGGTAGGCCCGGCACTTGTACGCCAACTTCACACAACCAGGCTACCAGTTTACACGAAGGGGCATCATGAGTAACCGCGCCATTCCTCCCCGCCGTGAACGACGAGGCATCCAAGCGAGGTTTAGG
>WHUD01000407.1 GCA_009377385.1 Actinophytocola sp. | reverse complement strand
CTAGGACGCCGGCCTCTCACGCCGGTAGCGTGGGTTCGAATCCCATCGGGGGTACCGAAGAAATAGCGCGAAAACGCCGCCATCCGATTTGTTTGGATGGCGGCGTTTTCGCGTTGAATCAGGCGAAAAGCTCGTCGATATCGGTGATCGTGACGGCGCGGCGTACCCAACTTTCGAGCTGGTCCGGGTCCGCGCAGGCGGTGATGCGCTGGCGCGCCGACTCGGGCACATCGACGCCCCGGGTGGCCAGCACGGCGAGCAGCGCCTTGGCTTCCCCGCTGGCCTCGCCTTCCGCCCTGCCCTGGCTGAAGTAGCGGCGCGCGAAATCGCTCTGATATTCGTAGGTTCCGGTCTTCATGAGCTCCTCCAGGTGTGCCCGTGCCGCCGCAGGCAGTGCTGCGAGCACGACGTCAGCATACAGGCTGGCGCGGTCGTCCTCGACGGTTCGCAGCCCCGCGAGCAGGGCATTCAGGATCTTCTCCCGGTCGGGACGGGCGCCGTGGGCCATGGCCGAGAGCACCGCGAGCTCGGGGCTGGTGCTTGCTTCGTCCGGGTCGGTGACGATGGGAACCCGGCCGGGACCGATGGCCAGTGGTCGCATCACGAGACCGGGCTGGCCCAGCGGAATCGCGGTCGCGCACCATTCGGCGAGCGCCGTGCTGGGACACAGCACCAGCAGCACGGTGGGGCACCGCAGCCGGGCGCGCAGTGTCGTCAGGTAGACCGGCCAGCT
>WHUD01000406.1 GCA_009377385.1 Actinophytocola sp. | reverse complement strand
CTGTTCTGGCGTCACGCCCATGCGGGCCAAGACAAGCCGCGCGGCCTCGATCTCGGCCGGCGAAGTGTTCTGGGAAGCTGGATTCACGCGCCTACCTACTCCGTGATCGTGGCGTGGTAGGCGAGAACCATGGCATCCACTGTCGACATCGGATACACCGTGAGAAGGTCAGTGTCCGGGCAAGCAGCCACCAGGAGGCGTTCGCCGGCTTCGAGCCCGAAGGCGCGCCGAATGGCCAACGGAAGCTGGAGGTGACCCTGATTCGTAATGCGGTACGACCCCTGACGGTCGGACAGCACGACGATCGCGCAAGCCACAATCGTGACGGCGACCGGGTGGCCGGCTGGCCATTGCAGCCGCCGGATCGGCGACCGGTCAGCCAGCCGACCATGACAATCGATCGGGGTCACAGCGTAGTACGTGGAGCTTCGCCAACCGTGCTGGGAGAGTTGGGCAAGCGGTAAACCATCTCGACGTCGTAGACGTGCGCGGCCATGACCTCCGATCCGGGCAGCGGTGCTTTGCCGTGGCCGAGCTGCCGCATCAGCGGCTCGCGCGGGTCTTGCTGATCCTCCAGAGGCTCGGCCGAAAAGGGCAACGCAGTCGTCGTCGTGCAGCAAGGCGGCTGGCATCGCGAACCGAGATGCCACATAGCCGGACAGTCTGCCGTTGGTCACGCGGGTGGCGTCTCACGAGCGGTGTAAACGGCTCGGGCGCGGGTTCCTCTCGTGGG
>WHUD01000405.1 GCA_009377385.1 Actinophytocola sp. | reverse complement strand
GACTGTCGCACCGGCGAACGGGTCATCCGAGCTGGTCGACACCGCTCCACCCGCGTGCGGGGCTCCCACCGCCGCCATCGCCGCTACCGTGGCCAGCGCGATCAGCGTCCGTTTGAACTTCATGTGCCTTCTCCGTTGGTACGCAGGGAAGGGCGAAGGCGCGTCACCGGTGGGTGAAGTGCCCGAGGCCGCCGCGCGTGGCGCCGAACTCCTGCCCCGGCAAGTCGAAAGCTCTTGCCGGCGTGTCAACGACGTTCAGTGCTCCGGAGTTACGGGGGCTATCACCCTCGTGGCACACATCGTCGGGAGGGGACACAACGGCAGGAGCGGGGGACACGGCGTCGGGAACGGGGGACACGACGCCGAACACGTTACCGTCGACCACTGCGCCGGAGATCACCTGCATCTCCCTCTGGTGGTAGTAGCGGCAGTTGTCGAACCGCACCGCAAACGCAACGAGCCGGGTCTCCCGGCGGGCACTATCACCGGGAGTGCGGCGCCATCGGAGGTCACCGACTTCGCCGCTGTTCCCAAGGCAATCGCGAAAGCCAATGCGACGTTGCACTTGCCTCCGGTATGCCCGATCAGCCCGTAGATTCAGCGATGCGCTTGAGGTCCTGCAACATTCGCCTGGTCTCCCTCTGCGTCATTCGCTGAGCAAACGTCTGCTCCAGTAGCCAGCCCAAGGGTCTGAATCGAGGCATCATCTCGAAGTCGAGAGACTGAGTCACGGTC
>WHUD01000404.1 GCA_009377385.1 Actinophytocola sp. | reverse complement strand
CGACGAGATCATCGCAAAAATCAAACGAAAAGAAACTTACCGCTCACGACACTAGCAATTCCCACGGGACACCAACGCAATCAGCTGCGGCGCGCAAGCCGCTTCGGCGTGCTCGTGCTGTACCCGAGGCGTTTGGTGGTAAGGCGGATCATGCTCCAGCGGACCATGGCTTCGTGGTGTTGGGGTAGGCGTTCGTAGTCACGCACGCATCGGCGATGCGATCCAGGCCAGTATCCGCTCGACGGCCCACCGTCGGGGGGGGGGGGGCAACCCAACGAATCCCTTGCTGTGGTCGGGTCTTTTGACGATCTGCAGTCGCAGGCGCAGCTGCTGCATGCCCAGGGGACGAGCTTGCCGGCCAGCAGCAGATCGGCGAGCTGCTAAACACGCTGATCGCCCAAGAGGGCGACGAGTAGCCGCCCCGCTCAGTGCCGCGATTCCATGCCTCTGCCGTCCACTGCACTGAGCAGACATTAGTATCTCGCAACCCAACGAATCCCGTCGGCTTGACCAGGAGTCGACGACGCCCTGGTGCCGTCCGGATGCGTCCGTTTGTCACTTGCCACCTTCATGGGACCCGTGGTCTTGCCACTCGCGGGACCGCCGAGACCGCCTCAATGGCGTGGGGAACGTGTTCCAGAATGTGCAGAGCGGTGCTTCTGGGAGGACGCAGCCGTATGTATCGGCTGGTAACTTGCGTTCGTGGTGGCGGTGCCAGGGCAAGTCAGCGAATCGCAG
>WHUD01000403.1 GCA_009377385.1 Actinophytocola sp. | reverse complement strand
GGGATTGATCAAACACGACATGTTGTGGTCGCTGCACTGATATGGATATCCACTTTCTCAATTTCCTCGGCCTCTCCGTGCACGAGGCTGCGCTCGGGATTGTTTCTGACCTTCGATGTGTACCGCATCACGTAGGCAACGGCGACGCTGACCAGGACGACGAAGATAACCAGCCGCAGTGGAACGCCGGAGAACACGGGAACGTTGGCGATCTTTTGTCCCAGGCCGGTATTGATCGGGTTCAGGACGCCGGCCGTAAACCCGGCAGTGGTCGCACAGAGCGCCGTGGCGGCCGCGGTGACAGAGTCGAACCCCAACGCGATCATCAGCGGCAGGATGATGGGTACGTACACCAGCGCCAGTTCCTGGGTCCCGATGAGGCTTGCGATCACGGCAAACACCACCATCAGCACCGGGATGACCAGGATGCGCCGCGTGGCAAAGCGCCGGGTCAGTTTGTCTACCGCGCTCTCGATTAGGCCGGTCTCGCGGATGACCATGAACATGCCGCCGATGATGAAGGTGAAGAACACCACATCGGCGGCCTCCATGAAGCCGTTGGGGATGGCCGTTATGAAGCCGACGATGCCGACGGGGTCGGCCTCGATGAAGCGGAAGGAGTCCGGGTCAACGGTTTCTCGTCCCTCTGGTCCGGGCACACGGTCGTATTTCCCAGCTGGGACGAAGTACTAAGGAGATCGTAAGTAAGTCGACTTCCTATGCGGTGATGTAGCGCAGGTCG
>WHUD01000402.1 GCA_009377385.1 Actinophytocola sp. | reverse complement strand
CTGAGCGAGCTCACCGAAGCCCGGATCGTCGTCGGCGACACCGACGGCTACCAGCTCACCCGGCTCGGGCAGCAACTCGTCGACGCACTACTGCCGCTGCAGGACTGGGCGCACACGTGGGAGAGCGCACTCCGGCGCGATGCCCGATGAGGTCGTGGGCTCTTCAAGTACCGCCAACCCCCCGCGCTGACATCTCGAACAGCCATCAACCCTACGTTCCGCTCACCTCGGCGCGCGGGTCCTCGTCGGCGAGGCGGGTCAGCACCTGTTCGCAGATCTCCCGCAGCGCCTCGACCTGCTCGCCGGTCAGCACATCGAAGACCAGCTGCCGCACCGCCTCCACGTGTGCGGGCGCCGCCCGCTCGATCGCCGCCCTGCCCGCGGGGGTGATCACGATGAACGCGCCACGCGCGTCCTCGGGACACTCCTCCCGGTCCACCAGCCCGCGTCGCTGCATGCGGGCGAGGTGGTGGGACAGCCGGCTCTTCTCCCACTGCAGCAGCCGGGCCAGCTCGAAGGCGCGCACCCGCGCGTTCGGGGTGTCGGTCAGGTGGACGAGCACCTCGAAGTCGCTCAGCGACAGCTCCGACTCGGCCTGCATCTGACGGGCGAGCCGGGCGTTGAGCTGGGCCTGCACCGAAAGGTATGCGCGCCACGCGCGTTGTTCTGACTCGCTGAGCCACCGGGTATCCGTCACACACCCAGTGTACGGGAATAGTTGACACGTCATCCAAGTTGGCTAGGATC
>WHUD01000401.1 GCA_009377385.1 Actinophytocola sp. | reverse complement strand
AACCATCGGTTGCCTCCCGTTCGGCATCATCATCGGCCAGTACCTCTGGAAGACACGCGGCCAGCCATCCGAGGATGAAGTAGAGGAAGTTGAAGAAGAGGCCCAAGAGCCAACCGACCCATCAGAGCAGTACCCCATTACATGATGTCCAAAATAGACACGAGGTGTGCAGTTCGGCTTGCAGTTTGAGTTTTGCCAGTGTCGTCTCAATCCGTACCCGCAGATTCTATCGAACTCGTGTTCGTATCAGATCGGTGGCGGCTCGCCGACAGCGGTGCGGAGCGACATCGGCGGGAACCACATTCGTCAACCGTTCGTGTCGTCGTTGTCGGTTTGGTCGAGCTGTTCGCGCAGGTCGTTGATCTTTTCGTGTGCGGCGGCGAGTTCGTTCTCGAGCCCGAGGATGCGGGGGTAAGCGACATGGCCAACCTGCCGCAGGATCCCTACCAAGTACTTGGCGTCCCTCCCAACGCCACGGATGCCGAGGTCACCGCCGTCTATCACCGACGGGCACGCGAACTCCATCCCGACATCCACGGCAACAGCGATCTGGATGAACTGCGGCGGGTCCTCGCCGCATACCAGCGTGTGCGCGAGCTGCGCCAGTCTGCGGCCCACTCCGCCGACCACCATCGGCCCGAATCCCAGGGTGTTGGCGGGGACGACGACGCCGATGCCGATCCGGCAGGTGGCTCGCTTAGGACTTGCCGATAAATAAGCGCTTCATTTAGTGGTCCATCCGTCATGATG
>WHUD01000400.1 GCA_009377385.1 Actinophytocola sp. | reverse complement strand
GTCCGCACCGCCGTACAGCGCGCGTTCGGGGTCTCGGCCCGCCTCTGCCTGCACGTACGCACCGACGGGGACGTACGGCGGGTTCGCCGTCACCGCGTCCACCGTGCCGGCCCACACGGGGAACCAATGGCAGATGTCGGCGAGATGGGTGCGGACGCTGCCGCCGGCGACGGCGGCGACGTTGCGGCACGCCCACCAGTGGGCGAGGTCGTCGGCCTCCACCGCGTGCACCCGCGCGCCCGCGTGCTCGGTGGCCACGGCCAGCGCGATGGCCGCGCTGCCGGTGCACAGGTCCACCACCAGCGGGCTGGGCGAGCCGGCCAGCGAGCCGAGCAGCCAGTCGACGAGCACCTCGGTCTCCGGCCTGGGCACGAACACGCCGGGCCCGACCGCGAGCTCGAGATGGCGGAAGTGCGCCACCTGCGTGATGTGCTGCACCGGCTCCCTCCGGCACCGGCGCTCCACCGCCGCCTGGTAGGCGTCCGCATGGCTCGCGCTTACCGACTCGGCCAGCCCGAGCCGCTCGCGCGGGATGCCGAGCACGTGCGCGGCGAGCAGCTCCGCGTCCACCCGCGGGGTGGCGAGCCCGGCCTCGGCGAGACGGTCCGCCGCCACGGAAACCAGCTCACGCACCGACAACGCGCGCGGCCTCCTCGTCAGTTCTGCGCGGCCGCCAACCGGGCGGCCGCGTCGGCGTCGACCAGTGACCTGATCACCGGGCCGAGTTGGCCGGCCAGCACCTGATCGAGGTT
>WHUD01000003.1 GCA_009377385.1 Actinophytocola sp. | reverse complement strand
CCATACCACATCATGACGGATGGACCACTAAATGAAGCGCTTATTTATCGGCAAGTCCTTAACGTAACCGGGCAGAGCCGATCACGACACCGGATCACCCGGATTGGGCACGGCAGGCGGCCGACACGCGATCACGTCGAGGGGCCCGTCGAGTCGCGCCGGTCCGGCAGCGTGGGGGACGACGACGGTGGTGCCCCGAGCCAGCGGCAGGGTTGCGCCGTCGGCGGTATGCAGCGTACCGCTACCGTCCACGACGATCAGCACGGTGAAGCCCGCCGCCAGCGTCGCGTCGCCGATCAGCCGGTGCGCGCGGAAGAAGTCGTCCGCCGCCGCAGCCAGCAGCGAACCCGATTCGCGTCGGGTGAGCAGCGTCGCGAGCCGGTCGGAGTCCCAGCAGGAGCGGTCCAGCGCGGCCAGCGCTCGCTCGAAACCGATGCCGAGGTGCGCCTGCTCCTCGGCGTCGAGGAAGCCCTGCCACTCCAGCGTCAGCGACAGATCGCTCGGCTGCTGCAGTTCGAGCACGAACACGCCCTCGCCAATGGCGTGCGGCAGCCCAGCGGGGATGACGAGGGCGTCGCCCGCGCTCACCGGGATCTCGTTGAGCGCGCCGAGCAGCGCCGCGCCATCCTGCTCGGACACCCAGCGCCGCACGGTCGCCTCGTCGACGCCGCTGCGGAAGCCCGCCCGGACCGTCGGCCGCTCGCCGGGCGTGCCCAGCACGAGCCACGCCTCGGTCTTGCCGCAGGCCGCCGCGAGATGCGCCCGTGCGAAGGCGTCCGAAGGGTGGCAGTGCACCGGCAGCCGCTGCCCTGCGTCGAGCAGCTTCACCAGCAGCGCCGTGCTCTCACCGAACCGGGCGACGTGCTCGGCGCCCAGCCAGCCGTCAGGGTCGGCGCGGACGGCGTCAGCCAGCCGCGTGCCGTCAGCGAGCGTGCTCAGCCCGGTTTCGGTGGCGCCGAACCGCGTCGTTGTGGACGCGACCCAGTCCTCAGGCAGGTAGTCGTCCAGCACCGGCAGACCCCGGAGTTCGGCGATCGCCGCGCCGCCCCGGTAGAAGTGCGGCGGCTGGTTCGGTGGCAAGGGTTCGGCTTTCGGTCGGTTCACGTCGTTCATGCCGCCCAGTGTCCCGGTGATGGCCATCACGCTTCAGAATGAACGTCGTGGGCGGCCGATCGGCCGCCGTTGGCGGGTTCAGCGCTGAGCCCATGTTCCCACTCAGTCAGCGGATAACCGCCTTTCGTGTGTCTGGAGGCAATCGTGGTTGGCAAGGCCGCAACGGTGTTCCGGGTCATCGCCGTCGCCGAGGCGCTGTCCTGGGCTGGGCTGCTCGCGGGCATGTTCGTCAAGTACGTGATCGAGTTCGGTGAGGGCGGCGTGCCCGTGCTCGGGATGGTGCACGGCATCCTGTTCTCCGCCTACGTCGTGACGACGCTGGTCGTGTTCCGGATCTTCGGCTGGGACGCCAAGACCTTGCTGCTCGCGCTCGCCGCGAGTGTGCCGCCGCTGTGCACCTGGTGGTTCGAGCTGTGGGCGCTGCGCTCTGGCAAGTTCGACGGCCCCGAGATCGACCGCCACGCGGGCGTTGCCCTCTACCTGCCGCGCGGTCGCGAGCAGGCGCCTGCCTGATCACTCGAAGTCGCCGGTCGCCTTCCGCACTCTGGTCAGCAGCTCGATGAGCTGATCCGTCTGTCTGCCGGTCAGCCCGGTAAGGCCGAAGTCGATGTCGGTGACGGCTTTCGTCGCCTCGGCGCAGCGGTCCCTGCCGGCCTGGGTGATCTCGACAAGCGTGGTGCGCCGGTCCGTCGGATGCGGCAACCGGGTGACGAGGCTGTCAGCTTCCAGCCGGTCGACGATGTTGGTGACGCTGGTCGGGTGCAGCTGCAGCCGCTCGCCCATCACCCGCATCGGCAGGCTGCCGCGCCGGGCGAAGGTGAGCAGCACAAGCGCCTCGAACCGGGCGAAGGTGAGCTTGTGTGACTTGAGCGCGCCGTCGACGGCGGACTGGATGATCTGCTGCACACGCATGACACCGGTGGCCGCGGCCATGGTCCGTGCGGGTCCGATGCGTTCCTCCCAGAATTCCGCGGCGCGGGCGATGGGGTCGAACGGCAACGGATCATTCATAGCGGTGAAGCTACCAACACCATCGGCCGCGTGCGGATGCCGACCGCCACGAGATGTAATGGTTCACTCGGCCACACGCATCGGGTCGTGGTGAGCGTGTCAGCGTTTCGTGCCAGGATGGTGACGTGATACAACCACCCGGATCCGCACCAAGATCAGGTGCGCAATCAGCACAACCTTCCCCCGCGATGTCGGCGTCGCTCGCGGGCGCGGTCGACCTGTCCGGACTCAAGCAGCGGGCGGAAGCCGCATCCCAGCAGCAGGCGGCTGGCGGCGGCCAGCAGGCAGGAGCGCCACCCCGCGCCGGTGGTGCCGTCATCGACGTCACGGAGTCGAGCTTCCAGTCCGACGTCGTCGAGCGCTCGATGGAGCAGCTCGTCGTCGTCGATCTGTGGGCGGAATGGTGCGGGCCGTGCAAGCAGCTCGGCCCGCTCCTTGACAAGCTGGCCAACGAGGCCAACGGCGCCTGGGTGCTCGCCAAGGTCGACGTCGACGCGAACCCGCGCATCGCCCAGCTTTTCGGGGCCCAGTCGATCCCGACGGTCGTGGCGATCGCGGGTGGCCAGCCGGTCGATGCCTTCTCTGGCGCGCTGCCTGAGCCCGAGATCCGCAAGTGGCTGACCTCGCTGCTCGACACGCTGCGGGACAAGCTGCCCGGCATCAAGGCCGCCGAGGAGGCAGGCGGGCAGGTCGAGGCCGAGGTCGAAGAGCAGGAGGATCCCCGGTTCACCGAGGCGGAAGCCGCCTTCGAGCGGGGCGACTTCGCCGAGGCCGAGGCCGCCTACCAGCGCATCCTTGCCGAGGAACCGGCCAACGCCGAGGCCAAGGCCGCGCTGAACCAGGTGCGCTTCGCCGCCCGCACGGACTCGATCGACCCCGCCGTCATCGAGACGTCGAACGCCGACCCCGCCGACCCGAAGGCCGCCATGTCCGCCGCCGACGTCGAGGTCGCCCACCAGCGGCCGGAGGAGGCCTTCGCGCGGCTCATCGCCGCCATCCGCGTCAACGCAGGCGAGACCAGGGACGAGCTGCGCAACCACCTCGTTGAGCTGTTCGAGCTGTTCGACCCGGCCGACGAGCGCGTCAGCAAGGCGCGCAGGGACCTGGCGAGCGCCCTGTTCTGACGGGTGGCGGCGGGGTGCCCGCCGTCACCGGGGTCAGGTGTAGCGGCCGGTGCAGGTCTCCGGGCCCTCGGTGTAGCCGACGCGGAACGCCTCGATGCGCAGGAACCCGCTTGGCACCGGCGTGCCATCGACGTCGGAGGCGATCAGGCTGTCCGGCTGCAACAGCTCGAGGACAGCCTCGTCGACGTCGCCGGGCGAGAGCCGGATGACCGTGTCCACCTGGCGGGGCTGGTTGGCGGCACCGGCCCATGAGCCGACAAGGCACGCGGTGCGCAGCCCGGTCAGCGGGCCGTCAAGCGGCAGGCCGTTGGCTTCCTGCACCGACAGCACGTAGCGGGACGCGATCGAGGCCCACGCCGCGAAGTCACCCTTGCCGGTCGAACCCTGCCCCTGGCGTTCCGCCCCGATGTCGAGCGGCTGCCCCATCCGGCTCAGCTCCGCATCGTTGAGCACCACGGTGCCGTCCTCAGCGCAGTAGGCGGCGGCCCGCCCGCCGTGGTCGCAGCCGCCGCTCGATGTGATCTCGGCGCCACCGGCGCCGCCGAAGGCCGCGTCGAGGCTCTCCCTGACCAGCGCCACGTTCTCCTCCGTGATCGGCAGGTCGCCCCCGTTGGTGTCCTGCTCGCTGAACTCCTGCTGCGTCGTCCGCCGTTCGATCATCGCCTTGTCGTAGCCCGCGCAGGTCTCCGGCCCGCGCTCGAAGCCCTCCTGGAAGGCGTAGGTGCGGTCGAACGACGTGCCGTGCGCGCCGCGCTCGCCGTGCAGCATCCCCGGCGCGTCCCGCACGAAGTACAGCGCGCTGAGCACGGCATTGAGGCCATCGGCGGTGGAGACCCGCAGGTACTCGCTGTTGTCCGCGATGACCCACTGGAAGTAGGCCCCCGTCAGGCAGTCCGCCTGCAGCTCCTTGATGATCGACGCCGTGGAGTCGCCGATGCCCGCCTTGTCGCCGAGCCGGTGCTGTACCGCGTGGCCGTACTCGTGCGCCATGACGGTCACCGGCGCCAGCGGGCCGTACTTGGCCATCATGCCCGGCAGCAGCACGCCCCTGTCCCATGCCACGATGTCGCCCGGCTTGCAGAAGAAGGCGTTCTGCTGGTTCAGCGTGCCGCACGGCGTGCTGATGTTGTCCGTGTGGGAGTCGTACGAGATCAGCCTGCCGACGGGGTCGAACTCCATGCCGAACTCGGCGGGCAGCGTCTCGCCCCAGTAGTCGTTCAGGTCGGCGATGGTCGCGATCGCCAGCCGGTCGACCTGCTGGCTCGTCGCGTTCTCGACCGTCACGTCCGGGGTGGGCGCGTCCGGCTTCATGCCGCTATCGAAGTGGGTGACGTCGAAGCCACCGACCTTGGTGACGTCGACCGGCATCGCCTGCCCCTCCGTGGCCTGCTCGCACCCGGTGATCATGGCGAGCGCGAGCGCGGCGCCGACCGCCGCCCTGCCGCTGCGTGCGGGAAACATCCTGTGATCCACTCCGTTCTCGGCCCCAGCCAGGACCCGTTCTCCTGCACCGACAGGCGGAACCCTACCGAGGCTGGGGCGGCACTCGGCCGGAGGTGACCACGCGGTCACCCGCTGCCGTTACTCTCCAGTCATGAAGGCAGTCCGACGGTTCACCGTGCGCGCCCGTGTGCCCCAGCCGCTGGCCGGTCTGACCGAGCTGGCGACCAACCTGCGCTGGACGTGGCACCCGGAGACCAGAGAACTGTTCAAAGCCATGGACCCCGAGCTCGCCAAGGATGTCGGCGGCGACCCGCTGCGCATCTTGACCGGCGTGACACCAGCGCGGCTTGACGAGCTCGCCGCCGACGAGGACTTCATCGCCCGCACCAGGGCGGCCAGCGAGGAGCTACACCGTTACCTCACCGAACCCCGCTGGTACCAGCAGCTCGGCGAGCAGGACGGCAATGGCAGCGATGGCAGGCCGCTGCCACGCGGCATCGCCTACTTCTCGATGGAGTTCGGCGTCACCGAGGCGCTGCCGAACTACTCCGGTGGCCTCGGGGTACTCGCCGCCGATCACCTGAAGTCGGCGTCCGACCTGGGTGTGCCTGTCATCGGTGTCGGGCTGCTCTACCGCTCCGGGTACTTCAGGCAGTCGCTGTCGATCGACGGCTGGCAGGTCGAGCACTACCCGGTGATCGATCCCAGCGGGCTGCCGCTGTCCCGGATGGAGGACGACGACGGCGAGCCGGTGCTTGTCGACGTCGCCATGCCGTGCGGGCGGGACCTGCTCGCGCAGGTGTGGCAGGCCAGCGTCGGCAGGGCCCCGCTGCTGCTGCTCGACACCGACATCGAGGAGAACGACGAGGACCTGCGCTCGGTCACCGACCGACTCTACGGCGGTGACACCGACCACCGCATCCGGCAGGAACTGCTCGCGGGGATCGGCGGCGTGCGGGCGGTGCGCCGGTACTGCGCGCTGTCCGGCCACCCGCGTCCCGAGGTGTTCCACACCAACGAAGGCCACGCCGGGTTTCTCGGCGTCGAGCGGGCGCGGGAGCTGGTCGCCGAGGCGGGGTTGTCGTTCGACGAGGCGGTCTCCGCGGTGCGGGCAGGCACCGTGTTCACCACACACACGCCGGTGCCCGCCGGGATCGACCGGTTCCCGATCGAGAAGATGCGCCGCTACTTCGGCGACGGCAGGCTCGTGCCCGGCATCGACGTCGAGCGGGTGCTGGAACTCGGCGCCGAGGACAACCCCGGCCTGTTCAACATGGCGCACATGGGCCTGCGGCTGGCGCAGCGGGCCAACGCCGTCTCGCGGCTGCACGGCGCGGTGTCGCGGCGGATGTTCGCGCGGTTGTGGCCCGGCTTCGCGCCGGACGAGATCCCGCTGCGCTCGGTCACCAACGGCGTGCACGGGCCGACGTGGACCGCCCGCGAGATGAGCGAGCTGCTCGCCGACGACGGCGTCACCGACGCTGACCTGTGGCGGGTGCGCCGCGAGCTGCGGCAACGGCTGATCACCGAGGTGCGGCGCAGGCTGCGGGACTCATGGCTGCAGCGGGGCGCGTCCGCGCTCGAGCTTGGCTGGACCGACCGGGTCTTCGACCCCGACGTCCTCACCGTGGGCTTCGCCCGCAGGGTGCCGACCTATAAGCGGCTCACCCTGATGCTGCGCGACCCGGAGCGGCTGCGGCGCATCCTGCTTGACGAGCGTACGCCGGTGCAGGTCGTCGTCGCTGGCAAGTCGCACCCCGCTGACGAGGGCGGCAAGGCGCTGATCCAGCAGATCGTGCGGTTCGCCGACGACCCCGATGTCCGGCACCGGATCGTGTTCCTGCCGGACTACGACATGTCGCTGGCGCGCTACCTGTACTGGGGCTGCGACGTCTGGCTGAACAACCCGACCCGGCCACTTGAGGCCTGCGGCACGTCCGGCATGAAGTCGGCGCTCAACGGCGGGCTGAACCTGTCCATCAAGGACGGCTGGTGGGAGTACTACTACGACGGCAGCAACGGCTGGGCGATCCCGACCGCGGACGGCATCAAGGATCCGCTGCGCCGCGACGACCTTGAGGCCGCCGCGCTGTACGAGCTCATGACGCAGCAGGTCGCGCCGCTGTTCTACGACCGAGACGGCGGTGACGATGGCGGCGTGCCGAAGGGCTGGCTGTCGATGGTGTGGCACACGCTGGCCACACTCGGGCCGAGCGTGCAGACGTCGCGGATGCTGCGCGAGTACGTCGAGCGCTACTACCTGCCTGCTGCGGCGTCGGTCGCGGCCACCTCAGCCGACGACTACCAGGGCGCGCGGGAGCTGGCCGGATTCCGGGCGCGGCTGGACGAGGCGTGGCAGCACGTCAGGGTGAGCGACTCCGCGCTGACCGTCGCAGACACCGACGGCAAGGGCGAGCTGGTCGTCGGGTCCCCGGTGCGGGTCACGGCGCACGTCGAGCTGGCAGGGTTGTCGCCCGATGAGGTCGACGTCCAGGCGGTGCTTGGCAAGCTCGGAGACACCGACGATCTGCACGACGTCGTGACGACGACGATGCGCCGTCAGCAGGACGGGGGATTCGCCGCCGAGGTGCCGTTGCCCCATGCGGGCGCACTCGGCTACACGGTGCGGGTGCTGCCGCGCCACGATCTGCTCGCGAGCCCCGCTGAACTGGGCAAGGTGGTGTTGCAGTAGTCGTCTGTGGCGCGCGAGTGGATGTCGGTACTGTAGGCACAGCGCCAGGGTCAGTTCCGCCCGTTACCGATGTGGGTGATGTCATGGTGGCCGACCGTGGCGGTCGGTGAACAGCTCGAAGCGCTGCCGAGGGAATGACGGCGAGGTGATGACGGCCGATGGGGTGGGCGCGCTCAGCGATGCAGATGCTTGAGCAGTGGCGCAAGCCGTTCGGTGAGCAAGACGAGCTGCGGACGGGTGTCGGGGAGCCCGACGGACAGCTAGGACAGAATGGCGCGGTGACCCAAACCAGCGAATCGCCGCTCGTGCTGGACGATCTCGTCGTGCACATGGACGACGTCGTGGTGCGGCGCGGGCAGAATCAGTTGCTCAACAAGCTCACCTGGTCGGTCGAGCTGGACGAGCGGTGGGTCGTGCTCGGCGCGAACGGCGCTGGCAAGACGACGTTGCTGCGGATCGCGGCAGCCGAGCTGCACCCCACGTCCGGGTCGGTGCACCTGCTGGGGGAACAGCTCGGCAAGACGGACGTCTTCGAGCTGCGGCCCCGGATCGGGTTCACCTCGGCCGCGCTGGCGAACCGGGTGCCGCCGGAGGAGACAGCCCGCGACGTCGTGCTCAGCGCCGGGTACGCGGTGATGGGCCGGTGGCGCGAGCACTACGACGAGATCGACCACGACCGGGCGGACGAGCTGCTCGGCGGGCTCGGCATCGCCACGCTGGCCGATCGCAAGTACGGCACGCTCTCCGAAGGTGAGCGCAAGCGCGCGCTGATCGCCCGCTCGCTGATGACCGACCCGGAGATGCTGCTGCTGGACGAGCCTGCCGCCGGACTCGACCTCGGTGGCCGCGAGGACCTGGTCGCGCGGCTATCGGTGCTGGCAATGGACCCGGACGCGCCCGCGACGGTGCTGGTCACCCACCACGTCGAGGAGATCCCGCCCGGCTTCACCCACGTGCTGCTGCTGCGTGACGGCGAGGAGGTCGCCAGCGGCCTGATCGACGACGTCCTCAGCAGCGAGAGCCTGTCCGACGCGTTCAGCCAGCAGCTGGTCCTGGAACGTTCGGCTGACCGGTTCTTCGCGCGCCGTCGCTGAGGGTGGGACACGGTAGCTTGGCGTGAGACTGTGGCCTCGATGACGGGGCCTTGATCACAAGATGCTGCGCAGGGCGTCGAAACATGTTCTCATTTTGTCGACCCCGCACCGGGCACGGCCTGGCGCAGCGCCGAAGATACTCACGAGTAGCATTCGGGAACGCCACCCGTGGAGATGAGGAGGAAGCGTGGCAGAGTTCGTACGCTTTGAGGTCGAGGCAGGCATCGGCACGATCCGGCTGGACCGGCCCCCGGTGAACGCGCTGAACAAGCAGATGCAGGAGGAGATCCGCGCGGCTGCCCACGAGGCGACCGAGCGGGACGACATCGCGGCGGTCATCATCTACGGTGGCGAGAAGACCTTCGCAGGTGGTGCGGACGTCAAGGAGTTCGCGGCGATGTCGTATGCCGACATGCTCGACCGTGCGCCGGGGCTCAGCTCATCGCTGTCCGCCATCGCCGACATCCCGAAACCGACCGTCGCCGCCGTCACCGGCTACGCGCTCGGCGGCGGACTCGAGCTGGCGCTGGCCGCCGACCGCCGCGTCATCGGCGACAACGTCAAGGTCGGCCAGCCGGAGATCCTGCTCGGCATCATCCCCGGCGCTGGTGGCACGCAGCGACTCGCGCGGCTCATCGGCCCGAGCAAGGCCAAGGACCTCATCTACACGGGGCGGTTCGTCAAGCCGGACGAGGCACTCTCGCTCGGCATCGTGGACGAGGTCGTCGCGCCGGACGACGTCTACCGCGCGGCGCACGCCTGGGCCGAGCAGTTCGTGGGCGCGGCGAGCAGGGCGCTCGCCGCGGCGAAGGCCGCTATCGACGGCGGGCTGGACAACGACCTCGCCAGCGGCCTCAAGCTGGAAAGCCACCTGTTCGCCGGGCTGTTCGGCACCGAGGACAGGACAGAGGGCATGCGCTCGTTCATCGAAAACGGTCCCGGCAAGGCGACCTTCTCCGGAAAGTGAGCAACGCCAGTGACCGAAGCGATCAAACCCGCCGCGTCCGATCCGGCGCCGCACCCGCACGCCTCCGAGGCCGAGGTGCGGGCCGCCTACGACGACCCGAAGCTCGCCAACGTGCTCTACCACGACTGGGAGGCGGGCACCTACGACGAGAAGTGGTCGATCTCCTACGACGAGCGCTGCATCACCTACGCGGTCGACGTCTTTCGCGCGGTGGCGGGCGTTGAGGACACGCCGTACGAGACCGCGATGGAGCTGGGCAGCGGCACCGGGTTCTTCCTGCTCAACCTGATGCAGGGCGGGGTGATCAAGAAGGGTTCGGTCACCGATCTCTCGCCGGGCATGGTGCAGGCGGCGCTGCGCAACGCCGAGCACCTCGGCCTCGACGTCGACGGCAGGGTCGCCGACGCAGAGCGGCTGCCCTATGACGACGACAGCTTCGACCTGGTCATCGGGCACGCGGTGCTGCACCACATCCCGGACGTGCGGGCGGCGTTTCGCGAGGTGCTGCGCGTGCTCAAGCCGGGAGGGCGGTTCGTGTTCTGCGGCGAGCCGACGCGGATCGGCGACGCCTACGCCCGCAAGCTCGGCCAGCTCACCTGGTGGGCGACGACGAACCTGACCAGGCTGCCCGCGCTGCGGGGCTGGCGACGTCCGCAGGCGGAGCTGGACGAGTCCTCCAGGGCGGCCGCGCTCGAGGCCGTCGTCGACCTGCACACCTTTGACCCGTCCGAGCTGGAGCGCTGGGCGCTCGGCGCCGGTGCGATCGACGTCTGTGCGGTCACCGAGGAGTTCGCCGCTGCGCTGTTCGGCTGGCCGGTGCGCACCGTCGAGGCCGCCGTGCCGGACGAGAAGCTGACGCCGCAGTGGCGGCTGTTCGCGTACAAGGCGTGGCTGCGGCTGTCCGCGCTGGACAAGCGCGTGCTGGCCAAGGTGCTGCCGCGGTCGGTGTTCTACAACGTGATGATCGCCGGGACGAAGCCGCCAGGGCCCGTCGCGTTGTAGCCTCGGCGCCGTGACAGCCCGCCAAGGCCGCTCAAGGTGCGTGTGTCACGGAATAGCGCGGAGCTGCGACGGCCCTGGGCGTGCCAAGGATCAATCACCCTCAGCGAGACACGCATCATGGCGATCTGCGTCGATGAACTCGCCTTCGGATCATCCTGCGCACCCGACCCTCCGTGAATTGCGATTAACGCAATATACCGCCGTGGGCATGGTCCGTGCTTGAATACCGTCCGGCACGCTACAGGTCAGCATAAGCCCACTTGACATCGATATTGGCCAGCTAGCTTGACAGCGGACGGAGCGCAGGGCACTGTAGTGTTTCGATTGACTAATGGATCAGTCAGTGCTTTGGAGGTGAGATGGCCAAACCTATGGCGTCCGCACTTGCCAGCGACGCCCTTGCCGGTCAGGTCGTCCTGATCACGGGAGGGGGCACGGGGATCGGCCGGGCCACGGCGCTCGCGTGCGCTGCGGCCGGAGCGCGGGTCGTTGTGTGCGGACGACGTCGTGAGCCACTGGATTCGGTGACAAGCGAGATCACCGAGCTGGGCAGCGATTGTCTGAGTGTCGCCTGCGACGTCCGCGAACCGGATGCGGTCACCGGGCTCGTCGACCATGTTCTCGATGCCTGCGGCCGGATCGATGTCCTGGTCAATGGTGCGGGCGGCCAGTTCATGGCGCCTGCGGAGAACATCTCGGTGAACGGCTGGCGGGCGGTGCATCGGCTCTCGGTCGAGGCGGCCTGGAACGTGACGCGCGAGGTGGCGACCCGCGCGATGATTCCGAATCAGTCAGGCCTGGTGTTGTTCCTCGCGTTCTCGCCGCGCCGTGGCATCCCCGGCATGGTGCACGCCACTGCCGCGCGTGCTGCGGTGGAGAACCTCGCCGCTGGGCTCGCGCTCGAGTGGAGCCGGTATGGCATCCGCAGTGTGGCCGTAGCTCCGGGGACGATCCTCACCGAGGGGCTCAGGGAGCAGTACTCGGCGGAGGCGATCGAGGAATGGACACGTGCCGTCCCGCTGGGCAGGCTCGGTAGTCCGGAGGAAGTGGCCGGGCTCGTCGCGTTCCTCGCCACGCCCGCAGGTGGCTACATCACCGGAACCACCGTGGGCGTCGACGGCGGCGTGGACGCGTGGGGCACCGGCCGTCCCGCTCACCCCGTGGAGGAGCCATGACGACGGCACACCACCCCGTGCCCACGACGACTGCGCGGCGGGACCTGACGGCGTTGTTCTCGCCGCGCTCGGTCGCTGTGGTTGGCGCGAGCGATGACCCCAGCAAGTACGGTAACTGGATCGCGCTGCACGCGCTGCGCGGCGACCGCCCGGTGCATCTGGTGAACCGCGCCCGTACCACGGTGCTGGGCAGGCCGGCCGCACCGAGCGTGACAGCGATCGGCGAGCCGGTCGAACTCGCGGTGATCGCGGTGCCTGCGGCCGGATTCGATGCCGCCATCGACGACGCGCTCGCCGCGGGAGCCAAGGCGATCGTCGGCATCAGCGCCGGTCTTGGCGAGTCCGGAGTGGACGGACAGCTCAGGGAACGGGAGGTGGCCAAACGGGTCAGCGACGCCGGTGCCTGCCTGCTCGGCCCGAACTGCCTTGGCGTGCTCGATCACAGCGCAGGGCTCGAACTCGCTTCCAACGACTTCCCAGCCGGATCGGTCGCGCTGCTCTCGCAAAGCGGCAACATCGCGATCGAACTGGCCGCGCTCGTCGCCGACCACGGCCTCGGCTTCTCCCGGTTCGCCAGCCTCGGCAACCAGGCCGACGTCGGCATCGCAGACCTCATTGACGCCTGCGTCGACCACGACCAGACCGAGGCCATCGCGATCTACTGCGAGGACTTCCGCGACGGTCGCCGGTTCGCCGATGCGGCGCTGCGGGCGCACCAGGCAGGTAAGCCGGTTGTGCTGCTCGCGGTCGGGCGAGGCGCGGCCGCCGCACGCGGTGCCCGCTCACACACCGGCGCCATGGTTAGCCCCGGCGTCGTGGTCGACGCCGCCTGCGCCGCGGCTGGCATGGAGCTGGTGGCGACGCCGACCGAAATGGTGCACCTGCTACAAGGATTGCTGCGCACCAAGCCACCATGCGGCCGCAGGGCGGCGGTGTTCGCTGACGGCGGCGGGCAGGCGTCCGTCGCCAGCGACTGCCTCGACGCCGCGGGCTGGCGGGTCGACGAGTTCTCGCCGGCCTTGAGCGCTGCCGTCGCGACCGAGCTGCCGCCGACGGCAGCGGTGACCAACCCGGTCGATGTCGCGGGCGGCGGGGAACAGGACATCATCTGCTTCAGCCGGGTGACGGACCGCCTCCTTGGCAGCGACGAGGTCGACGCCGTGCTGCTGACCGGGTTCTTCGGCGGCTACGTCGGCTACAGCGCCGAGCTAGGCGCAGGCGAGCTGCTCACCGCGCAAGACATCGCCGCGCTGCACCGCGACAGCGACACCACCCTTGTGGTGCAGACGATGAACTGGCAGTCGCAGGCCGCCGATGCGCTCAGGGCCGACGGCGTACCGGTCTATCGCGACGTCGCCGACGCGGTGTGGGTGCTCGACCGGCTCGCGGCGAGGGCGCAACGCCCGTCGCGCGGCGTCCCAACGCTCCCTGCGCCTGAAGAGCCGATCACGAGCATCGGCTACTGGCAGGCGCGAAGGCTGCTCGCCGAGGCAGGCCTGCCATTCGTGCCAGCCGCCGAAGTGGGGACACTCGGTGAGCTACGCGCGGCAGCGGCGAGACTGCGGTACCCGCTGGTCCTCAAAGCTCTCGGTGACGAGCACAAGTCCGATCGGGGCGGCGTGCTGCTCGGCATCCGCGACGCGGCCGAGCTGGAAGCGGCATGGCAGGACCTGCACGAACGGCTGTCTCCGCCGAGCTGTTCGGTCGAGGAGCAGGCCGACCTCAGCGATGCCGTCGAGCTGATCGTCGGCGTGCGCAGCGACCCGAGGTTCGGCCCGGTCGTGCTTGTCGGGATCGGCGGCGTCTATACCGAGCTGCTCGCCGACACCCGCTGTGCTCTCGGGCCGATCGATGCCGTGTCGGCGCGGGAGCTACTGCTGTCGCTGCGGGGATCGCGCCTGCTCACCGGTTTCCGAGGTCGCCGTCCGGTCGACGTCGACGGCGCCGCCATGCTCGTCGCCCGGCTGTCCGAGTTCGCCGCCGCACACCCCGAGATCGCCGAGATCGAGTGCAACCCGGTTGCCGTGACGCCATCCGGAGCGCTCTGCCTCGACGTCCGAATCGTTCTTTAGTTAACCACCACGTCGATAGGAAGCAACACCCATGGACTTCAACTACACCGACCGTCAGCTCGAGCTGAAGGGCCGCGCCGCATCGCTCGCCACGGTCATCATGGCGTACGAGCAGGAATGCGAGGACAACAACGGTCTGCCAGCCGAGACCCACGCCAAGCTGCGCCAGGCGATCCTCGACCACCGGCTGCAGGCCATCAACATGCCGACCGAATGGGGCGGCGCAGGACTGTCCATTCTGGAACAAGCGATCGTGCAGGAGGAGCTGGGCAAGCTCACCGGCGCGCTGTGGGACGTGGTGTGGCGCCCCGCGAACGCGCTGCGCGCGTGCACGCCGTGGCAGCGAGAGCGGTATCTCCTCCCGGAGATCAGGGGTGAGCGCCGCGACGCCGTCGCGGTCACCGAGGCCGAGGCGGGTTCCGACCCGCAGGCGCTGCGCACCACCGCCGTCCGCGATGGCGACGGCTACGTGCTGAACGGCGAGAAGTGGTTCGTCACCGTCGGCGACGCCGCCGACTTCCTGATCGTGCTCGCCGCTGTGGACGGCGAGCCGACCACGTTCCTTGTGGACACCGACCTGCCCGGCGTCGAGATCACCCGGGTGCCGCGCTATACCCACACCTTTGTCTACGAGCACCCCGAGTTCCGATTCACCGACGTCCGGCTGCCAGCCGAGGCCCGGCTCGGCGATGTCGGCAAGGGCTACGACCTGATCCGGGACTGGTTCGTCGAGGAGCGGCTGATGATCGCCGCCCGTACCGTCGGTGCGGCTGCCCGCGCGACCGAGCTAGCCGCCGACTGGGCCAACTCCCGCCAGCAGTTCGGCGAGCCGATCTCGCACTACCAGCTGATCCAGTCGATGCTGGCTGACAACGTCGTCGACATCGTCACCAACCGCGCGCTGGTGTATCAGCTCGCATGGGAGTCCGACCAGGGCAGCGACGGCAAGACGGACCGGAAGACACTGCACGCAAAGGCGGCGGTTGCGAAGCTGTCCGCGTCCGAGTCGGCAGGCAGGGCGGTCGACCGGGCGGTGCAGATCTTCGGCGGCCGGGGCTACATGCGCGACAACCCTGTCGAGCGGCTGTACCGAGAGCTGCGGGTCGACCGGATCTGGGAGGGCACCTCGGAGATCCAGCGGCTCATCATCGGCAACGAGATCGTCAAGCGCGGCGTCGCAGGCGTGCTTGGGCACCCGGGAACCGCGGCATGAGTGCACCCGCAACCGAGGCCGCCGTGCACGTTGAACGGCACGGCGGCCTCGCCGTCGTCACGCTGAACCGGCCCGGCAAGTTCAACGCGCTGTCGACAGCGCTGGAACAGGAGCTGCTGGACGCACTCGGCACCCACGACGTCGCCACGAGCCGGGCCGTCGTGTTCACAGGTGCCGGGCGGGCGTTTTCGGCTGGCGCCGACGTCACGGAGGTCGCTGAGTTCGGCGCGCAGGCGATCGCGGCCTACTACCGGGGCAGCGGTCGTGTCTACGAGGCCGTCGCTGCCCTTGAACAGCCCACCGTGAGCGCCATACACGGATATTGCCTCGGCGGCGGGCTCGAGCTGGCGCTGACCACCGACATCAGGGTGGCTGACGGCACCGCGGTGTTCGGCTTGCCTGAGGTGGGGCTGGGCATCGTACCCAGCTCTGGCGGCCTGACACGGCTGGTCCGCATACTCGGCACCGCACGGGCACGCGAGCTGATCCTGCTTGGCTCCAAAGTAGACGCCGAGACCGCGCACCGGCTCGGCCTGCTGACCGAGGTCGTCCCTGAAGGGCAAGCCAGGCAGCGGGCTCTCGAGGTCGCTGACACCCTCGCTGGCAAACCCGCGCTGGCCGTCGCGGTCGCCAAGCAGGCGATCGACGCGGTCGCGGAGTCGTCCAACGCCGCCGCGCTGCTGATCGAGCGGCTGGCGTACGGAATGCTCAACCAGGTCGAACAGGCATCGCGATAGCGCGACCCGCTTCTCGATCACGACCGTGGACCGTGCCCGTCGCGCCCCGCCAGCGCGTCGAGCACGGCGAGCACGCCACGGTCGCGCTCGGCGACAAGGTCGGCGATGGTGCGCCCAGCGGCCTCCTCCTCGCATCCCGACACCATCCGGTCACGCAGCTCCGTCGTGAGCTCTGGTGCGGTCAGCCGGGTCCACGGCGCCTGCAAAGACGGTCCGAAGTGGTCCAGCATGTGCGCCATGCCGCCCTCGCCCCCTGCCAGGTGGAAGGTGAGGCACGGCCCCATAAACGCCCAGCGCAGGCCGGGGCCTTGCGTCATCGCGTCGTCGATCTGCCGCACCGTGGCATCGCCATCTGCGACCATGTGCAGCGCCTCCCGCCAGAGTGCTTCCTGCAGCCGGTTGGCGATGAAGCCGGGTACCTCGCGGTCCATCGTGATGACGAACTTGCCGACCGCCCGGTAGAACTCGCTAGCCCACGCAACGGCATCGGCGCTGGTTCGCTTGCCGCCGACCACCTCGACCAGCGGAATCAGGTACGGCGGGTTGAACGGGTGCCCGACGACGAGTCGCTCAGGGGTGGCGCAGCGCGCTGCCATCTCGGTCATGCCGTAGCCCGACGTCGATGAGCCGATCACGACGCCTGCCGGGGCGGCGGCGTCGATATCGGCCAGCAGGTCGAGTTTGATGTCAAGCCGTTCCGGCGCGCTCTCCTGTACGAACTGGACCTCGGCGACGGCGTCCGGCAGCGTCGGCGCGGTGGTCAGCCGGTCGGGGCTGGCCCCGTCGGCGAGGCCGAGATGGTCCAGTGCGGGCCACGCAGCATCGACGAAGCGGTGCAGCCGGTCCTCGGCGTCCGGCGCCGGGTCGTAGGCGACGACGTCGAGGCCGCGCGCGAGGAAGTGGGCGACCCAGCCGCCGCCGATCACGCCGGCGCCGACGCAGCCGACGCGGTGGACGTCAGCAGGGGGAACGACAGTCACGGTATTCTCCTTCAGCGGGTGCGCAGGCCGAGCTTGGCGCGGCCCTCGTCAGGGGTGAGCACACGGGCGCCGAGCAACTCGATGATCTCCTTGGCCTTGGCGGTCAGTTGCGCGTTGGTCGCCTTGAGGCCCTTGGCGAGGTAGAGGTTGTCCTCCAGCCGCACCCGCACATGGCCGCCGAGCAACACCGATTGCGCCACCCACGGGAATTGCATCCTGCCGATCGCGAAGCTGGCCCACTGCGCGTTCGCGGGCAGCATGTCGACCATGCCCTGCAGCACCCGGGGTTCGGCCGGGGCGCCGTACGGGATGCCCATGCACAACTGGTACAGCGGCGGGCCGTCGAGCAGTCCTTCCGCGTAGAGCTGGTTGGCAAGCCACACCTGCCCGGTGTCGAACGTTTCCAGCTCTGGCTTCACGCCGAGGTGCTTGATGCGCTCTGCCCCGCGACGCACCATCTCCGGGGTGCCGATGTAGATGCTGCTGCCATCGCCGAAGTTGAGTGTGCCGCAGTCCAGGGTGCAGATCTCAGGACGGATCTGTTCGATGTGGACCAGCCGCTCCTTCGCGCCGACCAGATCGGTGGCAGGACCCGGAGTGAGCGGATCGGAGTCTGGCACATCGAGGTCGCCTCCCATGCCTGCGGTGAGGTTGAGGATCACGTCGACGCCGCTGGCCTCGATGCGCTCAACGACCTCCGCGTAGTACGACGTCTGCCTGCTGCCCTGCCCGGTCTCCGGGTCGCGGACGTGGATGTGGACGACTGTCGCGCCCGCCATGGCCGCCTCGATGCCCGACTCCGCGATTTCCTTCGGCGTCACCGGGACGTGCTCGCTCTTGCGGGTGGTGTCGCCGGCGCCGGTCAGCGCGCAGGTCAGTACGACCTCGGTGTTCATGAGGTTCCCCTTATATCGTGGGTTTACTGCTTGACGAGCTCGGAATTGACGAAGTCGACGAGGACCCGGCGCATCATGTCCGGCGGTAGTTGTTGCGCGCCGGTCAGCACCTGGATGGCCAGCCCGTCGGTCAGGGCCGTGAACCGCAACGCCGTCTCGTCCGGATCGACGTCACGGAAGACGCCCTGCTTGACGCCGCGGCGCACGATCCGCTCGACGGTCTCCCGCCACCGGGCGTAGAAGTCCTCGTGCACCGTCCTGAGCTCGGGCCGCAGCGCCGTCTCGGCCCAGAACTGCAGCCATACCCGCCATTCGAGGACGACCTGTTCCGGCACCGGCAGTTGCAGGTCGATCAGGGTGAGCAGCCGCTTGTGCGCGTCGTCGACCTCACGGAGCACCGCTCCTTGCCGCGCGAACGCCTCAGCGACGCAGTGCCGCAGCGCTGCGTTGAGCAGGTCCTGCCTGGTGTCGAAGTAGTAGTGAATGGCGGCCGTGCTTGTGCCGCACGCGCGCGCGATGTCGGCGACGCGCACCGAGTGGTAGCCGCGTTCGGCGATCAGCCGCCACGCCGCGTCGACGATTTCCCGCTGCCTGCCGGTCTCGGCAAGCAGCGTGCCCTCGCCGTCGATGCGAGCAGCGGAAACGGCGGGACCGACGCGGGTGTCGTCGCGGCCCCGCAGCAGCCATGTCACGCTGACGCCGCCGGCTTCGCCGATCCGGTCGAGCTCCTCGATGGTAAAGCGGCGGCTGCCATTGAGGGACTTCGACAGCTTGGTCGGATCGAGCCCGACTTCGGCCGCGAAGGCTCGCTGGCTGCGCCCCGCGAGACGGATGACCTCGCGGACGCGTTCTTGCACCGATGCGGGCTCCGGGGTGGGCACTGCGTCGTTCACAGCGCCCACCCTAACCAGTTGTTGAGATAATCGCAATATGGAGCTTCCGGCCGATGTTTCGGCTCCAGCCGTTATCTCCTGGAAAACAGGGGGTTGACATCGCACTGTTGAGTGACGCACGCTACTCCGGCGTACCTACTGATTAATTAGTCAGATCGCAACGTGGCGAATCACGCAGGACACGGGAGACAGCGATGCAACCGACAGCTGCCGATACGAGGCAGAAAGCGCAGCTCGACAAGAAGATCTTCTGGCCGGCACTCGCCATCGTGGCCGCCATCGGAGTGCCGCTGATGGTGGCACCCGAGGCGGGCACCAAGGCGATGAGCACGGTGTTGTCGTTTCTTACCGGCAAGTTCGGCTGGCTGTACTTGTGGTTCGGTGTCCTCGTCTTCGGTCTGCTTGTCTGGCTCGCCGCAAGCCGATTCGGCAAGGTGCTGTTCGGGCAGCGCGGCGACACGCCGCAATTCTCCACCGTCACCTGGATCGCGATGATCTTCACCGCTGGTATCGGTGGCGGGATCATGTACTGGGGCATGATCGAGTGGGCCTACTACTACACCGATCCACCGTTCGGGGTAGAACCGCGCAGCACCGCGGCCGCCGAGTGGGCAGCGACCTACCCGATGTATCACTGGGGCTTCATCGGCTGGGCCCTGTACTGCCTACCGGCGTTGCCGCTCGCGTACGCCTACCACGTGCGGAAGCGCCCCACCCTGCGGCTGTCCGACGCCTGCAGGGGCATCATCGGTGACCGTGCCGACGGCTGGCTCGGCCGGACCATCGACGTGCTGTTCATCTTCGGTGTCGTCGGCGCGGCGGGAACCTCCCTCGGCCTAGAGGTGCCGATCGTTTCCGAAGGCGTCGCCGCGCTCAGCCCGCTGAGCCCCGGCACCGGCCTTGACATCGGCATCCTGGTCGCCTGGACGTTGCTGTTCGGCGTCAGCGTCTACCTTGGCCTGCAGCGCGGCCTGCGGCGGCTCGCGCAGCTGAACCTGTGGCTCGCGGGCGCGCTCGCGGTGTTCCTGCTCATCGCTGGACCGACGGTGTTCATCGTCGACACCTTCACTAACAGCGTCGGCACGATGATGCAGAACTTCGTGCAGATGAGCTTCTACATGGACCCGATCGGCGGTTCCGGTTTCGAGGAGAGCTGGACGGTCTTCTACTGGGCATGGTGGATCGCCTACGCGCCGTTCCTTGGGCTGTTCACCGCGAAGATCTCCCGCGGACGCACCATGCGTGGAGTCATCGTTGCGATGCTGGTCGCGGGCAGCTTCGGCAACTGGATCGCGTTCGCGCTGATGAGCAACACCGGGCTGTCGTTCCAGCTCAACGGTACCGTGCCGGTCGCGGGCATCCTGGAGAACGAGGGGCCAACCGCCGCCATTGTGGCCACACTGCAAGCGCTCCCGCTCGGTTGGGTGGTGCTCGCGGTGTTCATTCTGCTGCTCGTCATCTTCCTCGCGACCACATTGGACTCTTCGGCGTACACCATGGCGGCCGTCGCGTCGCGGGAGCTGCCCGCCGAGGTCGAACCGGCGCGCTGGCACCGGGTCGTGTGGGCGGTCGCGCTTGCCGGTGTGTCCATCGCGCTGATGTACGCGGGCGGTCTCGAAGCGCTGCAGACGCTCGCCATCATCACCGCGTTCCCGTTGATCTTCGTGCTGGTCATCGTGGTGCTGTCATTCCGGAGATGGTTGCTCGACGACTACCCCGCTGCCAAGCCCGTGTCCGTTGCGGTGACCGCGGAGACACGCGACGAGGCACCGATCGGCTGAGTGAGATACGCGCCAGATCGGATCGCGTCGCTGCATCTGGCCGCCGCGCTGCCGCCTTACGGCGAACGGCCCGAGTTCTGCGAGCGATCCAGCTGGCCGACCCGGCTCCGCTGGTGCACGAGTACCGGCTGTGGTGCGACCGTCCCGGTCCGGATCTGTCGGAGCTAGCGGCGCCCGCCTACCTCTACGCAGGGAACCACGACACGGTCGTGCCGCCGTCGACGTTGACGCTGTGGCGGGACGCGATCCCGAACGTCGCCAAGGTGCGCCGGTACGACGACGCTTGTGACGACGTCCAGTACCGGCACTGGGACCAGCTTCTCGCCGATGTGGCTGGTTATGGGGACTATGTCGTGCTGTGCTGGCACGGCCGGAGCCAGCTGGTGCCCGCTGCGCAGGCGGTCAGCTTGCGGGATCGCGGCGCAACCGAAGGCGTCTGCGGCTGGCGGTAGCCTGTCGCGCCTCGGCTACCCTGAGCGAAGGAACGTCGAGGAGGTTGTGTGGCGAAGGAGAAGCCTGGTCAGCAGCGCGCCGGTACATCCTCGCCCGATGGTGTATCGGCGCCTGCAGGCACGCAGGCGATCGGTCGCGCGCTGGCGGTGCTCCGGTTGCTGACCGAGGCGAACGGCGACCTCGGGATCCTCTACATCGCGCAGGAGCTGGGACTGAAGCCGGGCACGGCGCACCGCATCGTGCGGGCGCTCATGCTGGAGGGCTACGTCGCGCAGAACCCAGCCACCGACGGCTACTACCTTGGCAGCCGCGCCATCCTGATCGGCCAGTCGGCACAGCGTGCGCTTGGCGTCGACCGCGCGCTGCCGCTGCTTGAGCGGTTGCACCAGGAGACAGAGGAGTCGGTCAACCTCGTCGTAAGGGAGGGCGAGGAGTCGGTGGTGCTGATGCGGGTGCAGTCGAAGCTACCGCTGCGGTTCGAGCAGTACCCTGGCGCGCGGTTTCCGCTGTACTCCACCGCATCCGGCAAGGCGATGCTCAGCTTCTCCGACGACGCCGATGAGTACCTGCGCGGGTTGCCGGAGCAGCTCGACGCCCTTACGCCGAACACGCTGCGCACGCCTGATGATCTGGTCCGTGACCTCGATGCGATCCGGGAGCGGGGCTACAGCATCGACGACGAGGAGAACGTCGCAGGCGTGCGTTGTGTCGGCGCGCCGGTGTTCGACATCGATGGGCAGGCGCATGCCGCGGTGGTGATCCAGGTGCCGACGGTACGGATGCCGTTCGAGCGGATCCACGAGCTCGGCCCTCGGATGATCGAGCTGGCCAAGCAGGTCGCGCACGTGGTGCCGCCGGATCACACCGTGCGGCGGTCGCTGAGCCAGCGCTGATCCTCGGCTGACACGCCCAGTGCGCGTGCGGCCAGCGTCGCGAGGTGCACCGGCTGCGTGTCGGTGGCCTGGCTTACCTGGGTGCGGCAGCTGAACCCGTCCGCGAGCACCGTGGCATCGGTGTCCGCCCGGATCGCGGGCAGCAACGCCTGTTCTGCGCAGGCCATCGACACGTCGTAGTGGCCACGTTCGAAGCCGAAGTTGCCCGCGAGGCCGCAGCAGCCGCTGTCGAGTACGTCCGCCGTCACGTCGAGATCGTCGAGTACGCGGCGGTCGGCGTCGAAGCCGAGCTCGGCATGCTGGTGGCAGTGCACCTGCACCATGGCGCGCTGGCCGGGGTTGCGCACCGTCCAGTCGCTTCGGTGCTCATCGAGCACCTCGGCGAAGGTGCGCACGCCGTCCGCGAGCCGCCGCGCCTCTGGCAGTAACTCTGCGGCGTCATAGCGGAGGAACGCGGTGCAGCTCGGTTCCAGCCCGACGATCGGCACCTTCCGGTCGAGTGCGGGTGCGAGAACCCGGAGCGTGCGTCGCAGCACCCGGCGCGCCGTGCCGAGCTGCCCTGTCGACAGCCACGTCAGTCCACAACAGACCCGCTGTCGCGGCACCGCGACGGAAAGGCCGAGCGACTCGAGTACCCCGACGGCGTCGTGGCCGATGTCCGGGTCGAAGTGGTTGGTGAAGGTGTCAGGCCACAGCATGACGTCGGGCTGCGGCGACTCGGGACGGGACGCGTGGTGCGCCGCCTGGAAGGTGCGGGGCGCCAGCGCGGGGATCGCGCGCTCCGGTGCGATGCCGCCGAGCCGCTTGAGCAACCCGCCCGCTTGTCCGCCGGTGATCCGGTTGACCAGCCATGGCGTCCGCGCGCCGAGCGCGAGCCAGAGCGGCAGGTAGCCCATCGAGTAGTGGCTGGCAGGCCGGATCCGCCGGTGGTAGTGGCGGCTGAGGAACTCCGCCTTGTAGCTGGCCATGTCGACGTTGACCGGGCAGTCGCTCTTGCAGCCCTTGCAGGACAGACACAGGTCGAGTGCCTCGCGCACCTCGGCCGAGCGCCAGCCATCGGTGACGACGTCGCCGTGCAGCAGCTCGAACAGCAGCCGCGCGCGTCCCCGGGTGGAGTGCCGCTCCTCGCGAGTGGCACGGTAGCTCGGGCACATCACCCCACCGGTGGCGTTGAGGCATGTGCCGACGCCCGCGCAACGCCTGCTCGCCGCGGCGAGGTCGCCGTCGTCGGCGTCGAGCGCGAGCCGCGCCCGCGTCGGGATGGTGGGCGGGGCGATGTGCACGCGCAGGTCGTCGTCCAGCCTGCGGGGACGCACGATCTTGCCGGGGTTCATCCTGTCTCGCGGGTCGAAGGCGGCCTTGAACTGGCCGAACGCCTCGATGATCTCCGGTGGGAACATCCTGGGTAGCAGCTCGGCGCGGGCCTGGCCGTCGCCGTGCTCGCCGGACAGCGACCCGCCGTGGCTGACGACCAGCTCGGCTGCGTCCGTCATGAACCGCCGGTACCCGGCGACCCCGGCGTCGCTGTGCAGGTCGAAGTCGATGCGCACATGCAGGCAGCCGTCGCCGAAATGGCCGTACACCACCCCGCGCCGGTCGTGCTCGCGCATGAGCCGGTCGAACTCGCGCAGGTACGCGCCGAGACGGTGCGGCGGCACGGCGGCGTCCTCCCAGCCGGACCACGCCTCGGTGCCGTCGGCGAGCCGGGTCGCGGTGCCAGCGCCCTCCTCCCTGACCCGCCACAGCGCCCGCCGCTGTTCCGGCGCGGTCAGCACTACGCCGGTGGCGCCGTACCGGGTGACCTCGCGGGCGCGGGCGGCCGCCTCCGCCGGGGTCTCGCCGCCGGTCTCGACAAGCAGCCAGCTCTCCCCAGCAGGCAGCAGCTCGGCGGCGCGGCTGCGCGGGTTCTTGGCGCGGAACGCGGCGACGAGGGCGGCGTCGATGCCCTCAACGGTGAGCGGGTTGAGGTCGAGTACGCCGACGACGTTGTCGGCGGCGGCGAACCGGTCGGCGAAGCCGAGCACCGCCAGCGCGCGTGCCGTCGGCGGGCGGACCAACCGGACTGTTGCGCCGAGGATCGTTGCGCAGCTGCCTTCTGTGCCGACCAGCGCACGCGCGAGGTCGAAGCCGTGCTCCGGCAGCAGCTGGTCCAGGTTGTAGCCGGAGACACGGCGATCCAGCCGGGGGAACGACTGCCGGATCCGCTCGGCGTTCGTGTCACGCAGCGCGCGGAGGTCGCGGTGCAGGGTGCCGATCCGGTCCTCGCGGGCGCACAGTCGCGCGAGGTCGTCGTCCGGAGTGGCGCCGACGGTAAGTCGGGTGCCGTCGTAGAGCACGACGTCGAGCGACTCGACGTTGTCGACGGTCTTGCCCCAGGCCACCGAGTGCGATCCGCAGGCGTTGTTGCCGATCATGCCGCCGAGGGTGCAACGGCTGTGGGTGGACGGGTCCGGCCCGAACGCCAGCCCGTACGGCCCAGCGGCGGACTGCAGCGTGTCGAGCACGACGCCGGGCTGTAGCCGGGCGAGTGATCGGTCGGGATCGATGTCCAGCACCCGGTCAAGGTGGCGGGCGAAGTCGATCACCACGGCGACGTTGCAGGTCTGCCCGGCGATGCTGGTGGCGGCGCCGCGCGGCAGCACCGGCACGTCGTGGCGGCGGCACACGTCGAGCGCGGCGAGCACGTCCTCGGTCGAGCGCGGGACTACGACGCCGATCGGCACCGCCCGGTAGTTCGAGGCGTCGGTCGAGTACATCGCGCGGGTTCCCGCGTCGAACCGGACGTCGCCGCGC
Source organism: Actinophytocola sp. (assembly GCA_009377385.1). Lineage (GTDB taxonomy): Bacteria > Actinomycetota > Actinomycetes > Mycobacteriales > Pseudonocardiaceae > Haloechinothrix_A. Next base: position 56,493 of record WHUD01000003.1, on the reverse strand, counting down.
ACGACGTCGGTCAGCTCGCGGGCCAGCGTCGATGCGATTCCGGGCATGGGGCCTCCAGGTTCGGTCGTCGCCGCCGGAATCGGGCACCGAGGCGAGGAAATCCGGTGGTAGGGGTAGCCAAGTCGGTTACATAGTGGTACACCATTCCACATCTTAACTTCAAGATGGGAGCTGCGTCACATGGTTCTTGGTCCCCACCCCAACGAGACGGTCTTCACCTGGGCCGCCCCGCCGCTGAAGTTCGGCATCGGCGCCGCCGACGAGATCGGTGCGGACGTCGCCGCGCTGGGCGCGGAACGCTGCCTGGTCATCACGGACCCCGGTGTGCGCGAGAGCGGTCTGCCCGACCGGGTGCGTGATCACGTGATCGCGCACGACATCAAGTGCGAGGTCTTCGATGGCGTCGCCGTCGAGCCGACCGACGTCAGCATCGCCGAAGCGGTCTCCTGGGCGCGTGAGTCCGAATGGGACTGTTTCATCGCGGTCGGCGGTGGTTCCGCGATCGACACCGCGAAGGCCGTCAACTTGCTCACCACCCATCCCGGCGAGCTGCTGGACTATGTCACGCCACCGATCGGCGCGGGCAGGGCGCCAGACGGTCCGCTCAAGCCGCTGATCGCCATGCCGACCACGGCGGGCACCGGCTCTGAGTCCACCACGATCTGCGTTGTCGACCTGCTGACCCGGCACCTGAAGGCGGGCATCAGCCATCCAAGGCTGCGCCCGGCGGTGGCGGTGGTCGATCCGCTGACCACGGTGTCCATGCCCGCACAGGTCACCGCCGCGAGCGGGATGGACGTGCTGTCACACGCGCTGGAGAGCTACACCGCGGTGCGGTTCGACGCGAGACCGGCGCCGCCCGACACCACGAAACGTCCCGCGTTCTGCGGCTCCAACCCGATCAGCGACGTCTGGTGTGAGATGGCGCTGCGGCTGACCGGCGAGCACCTGCGCGCGGCGGTACTCAACGGTGACGACCTGCACGCCAGATACCACATGGCGCTCGCGTCGACGTACGCCGGAACTGGGTTCGGCAACGCGGGAACCCACCTGCCACACGCCAACGCCTACCCGATCGCCGGTGCGGTGCGGGACTACCAGGCCGACGGCTATCCGCCGATGCCGATGGTGCCGCACGGCCAGGCGGTGTCGGCGACGGCGCCCTCGGTGTTCCGCTGGACGTACCCGGCCGACCCCGATCGTCACCTGCGCGCCGCCGAACTGCTTTCCGGGCGCACGTTCACCCGCACCGAAGGCGCGGACGCGCTGCCCGCCGTGCTCGAGGAGCTGATGCGCGACATCGGTATGCCGGTCGGCCTGCGCGCGTTCGGTTTCACCGAGGACGACGTCGACACGCTGGTCGACGGCACGCTGCAGCAGACCCGCCAGCTCTCCGTCGTGCCTCGGCCGCTGGACCGCGACGCAGCGGCGACCATCTTCCGCCAATCCATCTGACCCTCCAGACTCCCTCCCAAGGAGGTCATCATGGCCAGATCAACCCCGTCCGAATCGGTGTCGGTCAAGAAGGTCGCGCTCGCCAGCTCGATCGGCGCGTCCATCGAGTGGTACGACTTCTTCATCTACGGCACCGCCGCCGGACTGGTGTTCAACAAGCTGTTCTTCACCAACCTCGACTCCGCGGTCGGCACGCTGGTCGCGTTCGCGACCTTCGCCGTCGGGTTCCTCGCCCGGCCGTTTGGCAGCCTGATCTTCGGTCACTTCGGCGATCGGATCGGCCGCAAGAAGATGTTGATCCTGACGCTGTTCATCATGGGCGTCGGCACGGTCGTCATCGGCCTGCTGCCCACCTATGACGCCATCGGGTTGTGGGCTCCCGCGCTGCTGGTGCTGATGCGGGTGCTCCAGGGCATCGGCGTCGGCGGGGAGTACGGCGGCGCCGTGCTGATGGCCGTCGAGTACGCCCCTGCCGGGCGTCGCGGCTTCTACGGCAGCTGGCCGCAGGTGGGCGTGCCCGCCGGCTGCTGCTGGCGTCAGGCGCGTTCGGCCTGGTGACGCTGCTGCCTGAGGACGCCTTCCTCGCCTGGGGCTGGCGGCTGCCGTTCCTGGCGAGCACGCTGCTGCTTGTGCTCGGCCTCTACATCCGGCTCACCGTGCTGGAGACGCCCGCCTTCACCCGGGTGCGGCAGGAGCAGGAAGAGGTCAAGGTGCCGATGGTGACGCTGCTGCGCACACAGCCGAAGGAGCTCGTCCTCGGCATGGGCACTCGCTGGATCGAAGGGCTGACGTTCAACGCCTACGGCGTGTTCGTGGTCTCCTACGTGGCCAACAACCTCGGCCTGGCGAGCGGCACCGCACTCGGCGGCGTGATCATCGCGGCAGCGGTCGGTGTGCTGCTGATCCCGGTGTGCGGTGCGCTGTCGGATCGGTACGGCCGCAAGGCGGTGTACCGGACCGGCGTCATCGGCATCGCGGTGTTCGTCTTCCCGTCGTTCTGGCTCATCCAGACCGGTGTGACCGCGTTGATCTGGCTCAGCATCGTCATCAGCCTCGGGCTGGTGTACGCCGCGATCTACGCGCCGCTGGCCGCGTTCTGGTCGGAGCTGTTCGACACCCGCATCCGCTACACCGGAGTCGGGTCGGTGTACCAGTTCTCGGGGATCTTCGCGAGCGGGCTCACGCCACTGGTCGCGGCGCTGCTGGTGCAGGTGAACGGTGGTGAGCCGTGGCTGTTCGCCGGGTACACCGTGCTCGCGGCGGTGGCGAGCCTCGCGGCGGCGCGCTTCCTTCCGGAGACCTACCAGCGCGACATCACCACGTTCGACTACACCCGCACTGGCGACGTCGAAGCCAGTGATGCGACCGCGCCCGCCGTCGCGTCGCGGTAGCGCCCGATGCCGCGTCCCGCTGGTGCCGCCGCCGACAAACGCACCAGCGGGGCAGGCGCTGCTCGGGTCCGCCCGGTAGCGTCAGCGCCGTGGGGTATGCCTTCACCGTGGACGACGTCGTGTTTCTGCGCTCGGCAGAGGGGACGGATGCCGTGGCCGCGTGCGCCGATCTTGATCTGACGGACGCCACGCGGCTCCGCGACGTCCGCCGTGCCCGGAAGCTGGTCGGCGAGGACCGCGCCGCCGCCGTGCTGGAGACCGTGCTGCTGCGGCGCAAGGCGGTGTCCAAACTGGACTCGGCGGACGGCTGGCTGTTCACGGACGATGCGCTGCAGCAGGCGAGCCCCACCGCCGTCGCGCGCCACCGCGCACAGCGTCTCGCCGGTCGCGACGTGCACGACGTCACCTGCTCCATCGGTGCGGACCTGGTGCCGATCGCGGCATCGGCGCGCCGGTGCGTCGGGTCCGATCTGGACGAGGTCCGGCTCGCCATGGCGTGGCACAACTGCGAGCGTGCGGGTGTCGCGCCCGCGCTGGCGCGTGCGGACGCGCTGCGCCCGGTCACCCGCGACGCCGTCGTCGTCGCCGACCCCGCTCGCCGCGACGCGCGAGGTCGCAGGCGCTGGCGGCCGGGCGACTTCCAGCCCCCGCTGGACGCGCTCGCCGAGACGTACCGGGGCCGCGACCTCGCGGTGAAGACGGCGCCGGGGATCGACCCGGACGTCGCGCCGTGGGCGGCAGAGTTCGAGGTGGTGTCGCTGGACGGCCAGGTGCGGGAGGCGTGCCTGTGGGCGGGCTCGGTCGCTACCGCAGGGCGGCGCGCCACCGTGCTACGCGGCGCAGGAGAGAGCTGGAGCATCACCGACGCCGAGCCGGACGACTGCGACGTCGGCGAGCCGGGGGAATGGCTGATCGACCCGGACGGCGCGATCGTGCGGGCCGGGCTGGTGCGCCACTACGCGGCGCGGCACGGGTTGTGGCAGCTCGACGAGCGCATCGCGTACCTGACCGGTGACGAGCCACCGCCCGGCATCCGGGCGTTCCACGTGCTGGAGTTCGGACCGTACCGGGAGAAGGAGCTGCGCGCGCGGTTGCGGGAGCTCGACGTCGGGCGGGTGGAGATCCTGGTGCGCGGCCTTGACGTCGACCCGAACGCCCTGCGGCCCCGGCTGAAGCTGCGCGGCCCAGCCGAATTGAGCGTGGTGCTGACCCGGATCGGCCGCGGCCCGATGGCCTTCCTGTGTGAGGCCAAGCGGATTCCGTGAGCGGAGCCGGCGAGCCGAACGGGGCGTTCGGCACGCATTCTGCACCGAACGCCCCGTTCGGCTCGGCGTCATGCGCCGGAGGGCTCGATGTCCTCGAGCGTTTCCAGCGGGAACGGTGGCACGCCGACGCCGGTAACGCGTGCGTGTCCCCACGGGTCAACCTCGGCGAGGCGGGCGGGCGTTGGCGCGCCGTCGGGCAGCGTCACGGTCACTTCCGACCGTCCCGACTCCTTCAGCGACCGCACCCTGGCGTCGGCGTTGACCCTGCCGTACCAGTGGAACGCGCCGTCCAGCGGCTCCCAGTGACCGGCCAGCACTACCGTCACGGCGATCTCGGTGTCCCCGCAGGCCAGCACGGCCGGGCCGCTGTAGTCTTCGCTCACGCCAGGAACCCCCACCGTCGCCACGACGCCCTGGTCAGTGACCCCATCAGGCCGATGTCGTCGAGGAACGTGGCGAGCCGGGCCGATCCGGTCTCACGCGCCTGGCGGAACCGTGGGTTGGCCAACGCCTGGCGCTTGGCCTCGCGACCGTCCAGCCCGGCGCGGACGTACATGTGACTGTTCGTGAACATGCCGGCGAACAGCGGTGCGGCGATCGCCGCGAGTGTCTGGGTGTAGCGGCGTTCCCACCAGGGCAGCGTGCGGGCGTCGCGAGCGAGAGCCTCGCGGGCGAACCGGATGTGGCGGGCCTCCTCGGTGACGTGGATCCGCATCAGCCGCGCGACCAGCGGCTGCAGGTCCGGGTCCGACATGATCCGCCGTTGCAGCGCGTCGAAGATCTCCTCGCCGAGCAGCGCACCCGTCCAGACCATCGACTTGCGCAGGAAGAACGGCAGCACCTTGACGAAGACGGCGGCGAGGCCCTTCGGCCAGTACGGCCGGGCGCCGACCCGGTCGATCACCCTGCCGAACATCACCATGTGCCTGCACTCGTCGCCCATCTCGGTGAGCGTGTAGTGGGCGTGCTTGCTGGTCGGGTCCTCACTGAGGAGCTCGCGCAGCAGCATCCGGTTGAGGACGTTCTCGAACCAGATGCCGACGCTGAGGACGTTCGCGAGTTCCTGGCGGGACAGCTCGCGGCGCTGTTCGTGCGACATCTGCTGCCACATCGGCGTGCCGTACAGCGAGATCACCTCGGCAGGCAGGAACAACTTGTCCGGGTCAAGCGGCGCGTCCCAGTCCATGTCGACGACCGGGTCGTATGACCGTTTCACCGAGCCGTCGAGCAGCCGCTTCGCGACCTCGTCGCGCGGATGGGCGCCGAGCTTCTCCGCCATCTCCGAGCTCCTTCGCTCCCGCTGGAAGGTATCTATTACCTCGTGTCACACATAGATTAAGTGAGACATAGTGTCACACGCAAGGGCCCGGCGGTATCGTGCTCGACGTGACCGAACGCAGCGCCGACGGCCGCACCAGCCGGTGGGAGGAGCACAAAGCGCAGCGCAGGCTGGACGTGCTCGACGCAGCCATCGAGGCGATCGAGCGGCACGGTGTCGGTGTCACGGTCAAGCAGATCGCCGACCGGTTGGGGTTGCCGAGGCCGGTGGTCTACCGGCATTTCAACGGGCGTAGCGACCTCGATGAGCAGGTCAGGGCCCGCATTCTCGAGCTGCTGCTTGCCGAGCTCGAACCCGCGCTGCATCCCGATGGCACGGTCGCGGAGGCCGTCCGGCATGCCGTGGGCACCTACCTGGGCTGGGTTGATCGGCATCCGCGGTTGCACCACTTCCTCGGCGCGGGGCGTCACCACGAGCGCGTCACCGGTTCGCCGGTGGTCAGCGGCGCACGCGACGCCATCGCGGCGCAGCTCGCGGCGCTGTTCACCGAGGCGCTTGCTCATTTCGGCAAGGACGCCTCGTTCGCGCGACCCATGGCGTTCGGGGTGGTCGGCCTGGTTGACGGGGTGGTCAACGCCTGGCGTAGCGATCCGGCTTCCGCCGTCACACCCGCCGAGGTCACCAGCCGGCTCACCGACTCACTCCTCGCGCTGTTCGAGAGCAACGCCGGTGTGCTCGGTATCTCCGTCCATGCCGACACGCCGGTCAGGGAGCTGCTGCGGGGGCCGTGAGCGCGGCGGCCAGCACGTGGCTGTCCCCGACCTACCAGAGTGGTGACACGCTGCTGCACCCTGCAAGAAGAGGGGTTAAACGGCCAGTGGACCGCCCCGGCGCCATGGTTGTGGCACGGCGCCAGGACGGTCGCGCAGGTTCACGGTGCCTGCGAGCGCTCCGAGGACGCGTAAACCGCGGTGTCTGGTTCCTCGGCCACGGCGGGCTCCGGCTGGTCATTGCCTATGGCTTGGGCATGCACGACTGGGTCGCCCTTGAGGTCCTTCCAGAACGCAATCGCCAGTCCGAAGATGATCACGATGAAGGGAGCCGACGTGACGATGACGGTTTGCTGCAGGGCGTCGAGCCCACCGGTGAGCAGCAGCACGATCGCCGTCAGTCCGGTGATGCTGCCCCAGGTCACCAGCACACGTCGTTTCGGCTGCTGAGTGCCTTCCGAGGAGAGCATGCTCAGCACGAACGTGTTGGAGTCAGCGCTGGTCACGAAGAACAGCACCGCGAGGATGAGCGCGCCGGCGGAGGTGAGTACCGGCCATGGAAAGGCGTCGAGGGTGGCGAAGAAGGCGTCATTGATGTTGTTGGCGGTGACCTGGGCGATGTTGCCGCCTTGGTAGAAGTCACGGTGCATCGCGGCCCCGCCGAACACGGTGAACCAGGCGAAGAACGCGGCGCTCGGTCCGACAAGGACGCCGACGATGAACTCGCGGATGGTGCGTCCCCGTGAGATGCGGGCGAGGAAGACGCCGACGAAGGCGGCCCACGCGACCCACCAGGCGAGCATGAAGTAGGTCCAGCTTTGCATCCAGGCGAGGTCGCCGAATGTCGCGCCGCGCAGGCTCATCCGGACGAAGTCGGTCAGGTACGCGCCCGCGGACTCGAAGAAGAGGTTCGCCAGGAACACGGTGGGTCCCGCGATGAGAACGAATACGAGCAGGGGAGTGGCGATTCCGGCGGTGATCGTGCTGAGGTACTTGATGCCCCGGTGGAGCCCGGTCACGGCGGACGCGGTGAAGAGCAGCGTGATGACCGCGATGATCGCGATCTGGACGACCTCCCCGGTCGGCACGCCGAACAGCGTGTTCAGCCCGCCGTTGATCTGCAGCGCGCCAAGGCCGAGCGACGTCGTCGTGCCGAACAGCGTGGCGAAGATGGCCAGCACGTCGATGGCCTTGCCGATCGGGCCGTGGACACGGTCGCCGAGCAATGGATAAAACAGCGAGCTGACGAGCCCCTTCCTGCCCTTCCGGTACATCGAGTAACCGATGGCGAGGCCGAAGACTGCGAAGACGCCCCATGCGTGCAGTCCCCAATGGAAGAAGGAGTACTGCAGCGCCACCACCATGGCCCGTGCCGATTCCGGCTGGGCGAGGCCGTGTGGCGGGGTGGCGAAATGGGAGATCGGTTCGGCGACGCCGTACGCGATCAGCCCGATGCCCATGATCGCCGCGAGCATCATGGCGAGCCAGCTGAAGGTGGAGAACTCCGGCCGCTCGTGGTCTTTGCCGAGCCGGATCTTGCCGTAGCGGCTGCACGCGAGGACGACGAGGAAGCCGAGCAGCGCGACGGTCGACGCAAGGTACATCCACCCGAAGCTCCGGGTCACCCAGTCGAGTGCGGCCGACATGGTCGTGGCGAGGCTGCTGGTGAAGAAGATCCCCCAGGCAAGGAACAACGCGGAGACCGCGATGGATATGCCGAAGACGGGGCCGGACCGGCCGCCAAGCCGGTCGCCTAGTGCTGAACGCATGGTTTCTCCCTTTCCTGCTGGGTCACTCGGTGATGGTGGTGAGGCCGGAGGGTGTGTAGAACTCGCCAGCGCGGTAGATGAGCGGTTCGGTGTCGCGGGTGCGGGCGTCCACGACCTGTCCGATGAAGACGGTGTGGGTGCCCGCCCGCAGTCGTTCGCCGATCTCGACTTCGATGGACGCGGCGCAGCCGTCGATGATGGGCGAGCCGTGCACGCCAGGTGACCAGTCGATGTCGGCGAACTTGTCGTGTCCCTTCGCGGCGAAGACGCGCAGCACCGGAAGCTGGTCGGCGGCGAGGATGTTCACCGCGAGGTGACTCGACCGGAACAGCGCCGGGTAGCTGGTTGACGTCGCCTGCACGCACACCAGCACCACTGGCGGCTCCAGCGACACGCTGCTGAACGCGTTGACGGCGAGTCCGCGTGGCGTGTCGCCGTCGACCGTTGTGACGACGGTGACGCCGGTAACGAACTGGCGGTGCACGTCCTTGACGGTTTCGGGATCCACAGTGGTCGGTGTGGTTGCCATGGACTACCTCCTTGCGTCAGGTGGAGCGCCGTGTCGCCGCGGAGAGCGGGATGATGCCCAGCGCGGTCAGCAGTTGCAGCGGATCCCACGTAACCCATTCCTCGGCCACGGCCGATCCGGTGAAGTGGGCGAAGGTGACGCCGAAGACCTCGACGTCGCGGCCGGTCGGCGGCACATCGTGGAAGGTGCCCGTGTGGGTTCCGGTGCTGCGCCAGCGGATGGCGAGGCGATCGCCTTCCTCGACCATCTCCTCGATGGTGGTCATCAGGTTGGGGAACGCCTCTCTGGTCGAGAGGATCGACGCCTTGAACCCGTCGCGGCTCTGCGGCGTGCCGCCGGACGCGGTGTGGCGGCGGTAGCTAGGATCTAGCAGTTCGTCGAGCGCGTCGACGTCGCCGCGTCCCCAACTCGCCTGCCATACCTCCCGTACCCGCTGCTTGCGGGCCGATTCTGTTGCCATGGGCACCTCCTCGGTGTCGTCTGTTGCGTTGGCGGTCAGCACAGCCCGCTGCGGTATTCCGCGCGGTCCGCGTGCGTGCCCAGCCGCGTGCGGATCTCGAACGCGGCGCGCTCGATCACGCGCGTGAACGAGCCCTCCGCGAACATGCCGTCTGCGTAGAAGCGCAGCCAGCCGGCGCCGTCGACGTAGCCGGACTCCAGCAGCGCGCACCGCCGGGTCAGCTCGGCGTCGCGCCGCGCGGCCGGGCTCCCGTCGATCACCACGACGTAGTAGGCCGGGTCTGCCTCCCGGCGCCATTCCTCGAAGCTGGCCGCGCCTGTCTCGGTGTGCTTGAGCTTGACGTCGAGCGACTCCGCCACCGCCATGGCGTCGGCTGGCAGCCAGCCTTGCTGGCCGGTGCCCGGCTCGGTGTCGCGCAGGACCTGCAGGCACACCCGAGGGTGGTCGGCGCTCGGCCAGGCCAGCGCGAGCCGGTGGATGTGGCGATGCCCGCGCACCAGGCGCTGCCGGTGTGGCTCGTGACCGGTGAGCAGCTGGAGGTTGTCGCCGATGAGCGTGGTCGCCCGCTCGACGTCCTCCGACGACCCGCCGTTGGCCCGCTCTTGCATGGCAGATGACGATACGAGCGGACATGGGACGTGTCAACGGTCACGTCATGGCTCCGCTGCTCCCGCCCAGTTAAATGGGGTTTGACAAGGCGGTATGGCCTCGGGTGCCCTTGACGATGTGCCTGGCGTCCGGCTAACGTCGCTGGCATGCAAGATGTCGTAAAGGTGACTGCTGGTATGCAAGCTGGCCGTGGCGCCAAGGCGCGCGTGCTGGATCAGCTCAGGGACGCGATCATCCGCGGCGAGTATCAGCCGGGCAGTTCGCTGTCGGAAGGTGCGCTCGCGGATGCGTACGGCACCAGCCGCACGCCGATCCGGGAGGCAATCCAGCAGTTGCAGTCCGAAGGGCTCGTCGAGGTCAGGCCAAGGGTGGGCACCTTCGTGCGGCAGCCGTCGCGGCGTGAGCTGACTGAGCTTTTCCAGCTCAAGGCGGTCCTTGAGGGGCTCGGCGCTCAGTTGCTCGCGCAGCGTGGGCTCGTCGCCGAGACCGAGCTACTCCAGGCCAACCTGGCGGACTCGGAGCGGGCCGTCGCCGCAGGCGACGCCGAGCGCTACGCCCAGCTGGTGCACGACTTCCACGGCCTGATCATCCAGGGCGCGGACAACCACATGCTTGCGGCACAGTATGACAATTTGATGCACAAACTGGCCTACCACCGCATCGTCGTGAACACGCTGCGACATCCGGGGCGGTTGGACGTCTCGCTCGCCGAGCACCGCAACGTGCTCGACCGGATTCTCGGCAAGGACGCCTTCGGCGCCGAGTTCGCGATGCGCGACCACGTCCAGTCCTCCCAGCGGGAGGCCATGAGCAACCGCTCTGACGCAGACAGCTGAGAACACGCGGGGAGTCGACACATGCGTTTTTCCATCTTCCACAACCTGGGCGCGCCAGGGCGGCTGGACGACTATCACCAGGTGATGGCCGAGGCGCGCGAGTTCGCCAAGGCGGCAGACGACGCCGGGTACTGGTCGATCTGGTACACCGAGCACCACTTTGGACACGAGGGCATCGAGATCACGCCCAACCCGGTGCTGATGGGCGCCGACATCGCCGCCCACACCTCGCGAATCCGCATCGGACAGGCCGCCAGCATCGCCACGTTCTGGCATCCGCTGCGGCTGGCCGAGGACATCGCCATGCTCGATCAGCTCTCCGGTGGCCGGGTCGAGGTTGGTCTCGGCCGAGGGCTGTACGGGCGGGAGGCGCTCAACCTCAACCGCTTCGCCGACCCGCGCGATCAGGAGCAGAACCGGGCGCTTTACGAGGAGACCGTCGAGATCATGCGGAAGGCGTGGAGCGAGGAGTTCTTCTCCCACTCCGGCCAGTTCTACACCTTCCCCGAGCCCGGCGTGCGCTGGAACCACCCGCTGTCCCCTGCGACGCCGGAGTTCACTGCGGACGGTGTGATCACCAAGATGGCGGTCACGCCGAGGCCGTACCAGCGGCCGCATCCGCCGTTGTGGCAGGTGATCGACAGCCCTCGGTCCATCAAGAGCGCGGCCGAGCAGGGCGTGCAGGGCTTGTTCTGGTTGCCGCCGGTGTCGGCGCTCAAGGACCGGTTCGCGCTGTACCGCGACACCGCCAGTGCCGCATCCGGCCGGGAGTACGCGCTCGGTGAGGGCATCGGGCTGGTCCGCGACGTCTACGTAGCCGACACCATGGAGCAGGCGCGGGCCGAGTTCGAGGACGCGCTGATGACCTCGTACCGGTGGGTCACGCACTTCCGCGGTCTCGGCAACATGATGGAGGCGGGGGAGGAGCTCACCGACGAGCACGAGCTGTCCTTCGACTTCCTCGCCGACCGCAACCTGCTGGTCGGCACGCCGGAGTACGTCGCGGAGAAGATCGAGGAGCTGCGGAGCGAGCTGAACCTGGAGCACCTGCTGCTGTGGACCACGCACCCCGGGCTGGAGCACCGGCACGCGATGCGCAGCCTTGAGCTGTTCACCGAGAAGGTCATGCCTAGGTTCGCCGACGACGATAGGACACAGCCGTGACGCTGGTACGCAGGGTCGTGACGGTCACCGAGGAGGTCGTGACCGAGCTCGGCACGCCGGTCTCCCATCAGGCTCGCCGGGTCGCGGCGGCCGCCGCGATCGCCAACCCGTGGGCGGGGCAGGGCGTCGTCGCGGACCTGGGTCCGGCGGCCGCAAAGGTCGCGCCGACGCTGGCGACGCGGCTGAGCGACCGGCTGACCAGCGCGCTCGGCGGGCCGGACAACGTCACGGCGTTCGGCAAGGCGGCGCTGGTCGGGCTCGGTGGGGAGATCGAGCACGGCGCGGCGCTGATCCACACGCCGTACTTCGGCAACGTGCTGCGCGAGCTGACCGGAGGCACGTCGATCATCGTGTTCTCCGACGAGCGCGGCCCGGCTGGCACCGCGCTCACCGTGCCGCTCTGGCACAAGACCGAGGCGGCGACCCGCTCGCACTACCAGACCATGCAGATCCGCATCCCCGACGCCCCGGCCGACGACGAGATCGTCGTCATCGCCGCCGCGTCGTCGGGGCCCCGTCCCAACGCCCGCATCGGCGACCGCACCACCGATCCGCGCGTCACCCTGGCCGAATTGGAGAACGCATCGTGAAGCTACGCAAGATCACCACTGTCGTCGACGACGTCCACCGCGAGGGCGAGCAGCCGGTCGATCCGGTCGCCCGCACTGCCGTCGTGCTCGCCGTGGTGGAGAACCCGTGGGCAGGGCAGGGATTCGTGACCGACCTCGGGCCACTGATCGACGAGATCGCGCCCCGGCTCGGCGAACTGCTCGCACCCAAGGTCGCCGAGGCGCTCGACGCGCCGATCGAGGCGTACGGTAAGGCCGCGATCGTTGGGCTCGACGGGGAGATCGAGCACGGCTCCGCGCTCATCCACACCCTGAAGTTCGGCGACCACTTCCGCAAGGTCGCCAACGCCACCACGCTGCTGCCCGCGGTGGAGAAGCGCGCCCCGGCAGGCACCGTGTTCGACATCCCGCTCAAGCACGTCACCGACGCCACCATCCGCTCCCACCACCAGACCGTCGAGGTTCGGGTGCCGGACGCGCCCCGGCCGGACGAGATCATCGTCGGTCTCGCCGCCGCCGCGCAGGGCCGTCCACACGCCCGGCTCGCTTCGTTGTCGACTGAGCAATGAGCGGTCTCCTGCTGCTGCACGGCATCGGGCTGAACCGCCGGATGTGGCGGCGCTGCCTCGATCCGCTCGGCACCCGGCACCGGGTCCGCGCGCTGGACCTGCTCGGCCACGGGCACGCGGGTCCGGCGCCGGAGGGGGCGACGGTGGCGGACCTCGCCGACGACGTCGCCAGCCGCATGGACGGACCCGCGCACGTGGTGGGCTTCTCGCTCGGCACGATGGTGGCGCAACAGCTAGCGCTCGAACACCCGGCGCTGGTGCGTTCGCTGGTGCTGGTCAGTGCGGTGGTCGACCGGTCACCGGCCGAGTCGGCCGCCGTCGCCGAGCGGCTGGCCCTCGCCGAGCGAGACTTCGCCGCTGCGGCGGACGCGGCCGTGGACCGGTGGATGCCTCCAGCTTGGCAAGCCACCGACCCGGACCTGGCAGTGGAACTGCGTGCCACGCTGCTTGGCACTGACCATCGCTCCTACCTGCGGTGCTACCGCGTCTTCGCGACCGCCGATCAGGTGCTGTGGCCGCGACTGCCGGAGATCGCCGCACCAACGCTCGCGATCACCGGAGCGGACGATCCCGGCTCGACTCAGGAGATGACGCATCGGTTGGCGGACGTCATCCCCGGCGCGCGGGCGGTGATCGTGCCCGGCGTCCGTCACCTGCTGCCGATGCAGGCCCCCGACACGCTTGTCCAGCACATCCTCAGCCACACCACGGAGGTGGATCATGACGCCGCAGCGCCACAAGCACTACATCGCCGGTGAGTGGGTCGAACCGGCCGACGGCGCGTACTTCGCGTCGACCAACCCCACCACCGGGCAGGCCTGGTACGAGGCGGCCAGGGGCACGCAGGCCGATGTGGACAGAGCCGTCAGCGCGGCGCGCGCGGCGTTCGAGTCGCCGTCGTGGCGCGGCCTGTCGCAGACCGCGCGTGGCAAGCTCCTGCGCAAGCTCGGCGACCTGATCGGCGAGCACAGCGAGGAGTTGGCGCGCACCGAGACGCTCGACAACGGCAAACTGCTGCGGGAGATGCGGGCGCAACTGGCCGCGTTGCCGGAGTACTTCTACTACTACGCCGGGTACGCCGACAAGATCGAAGGCTCGGTGATCCCGTCGGCCAACACCGCGATCCTCAACTACACGCAGCGGGAACCGCTTGGCGTCGTCGGCGCGATCACGCCGTGGAACTCGCCGTTGTTGCTCACCAGCACCAAGCTCGCGCCTGCCCTCGCGGCAGGCAACACCGTGGTGATCAAGCCGTCGGAGCACACGTCGGCGTCGCTGCTGGAACTGGCGCCGCTCTTCGAACAGGCCGGGTTCCCGCCGGGCGTCGTCAACGTGGTCACCGGCTACGGCTCCGAGACGGGTGCCCCGCTGGCCGAACACCCTGGCGTCGACAAGGTCACCTTCACCGGCAGCACAGCGACCGGCGCCCGCATCGCCGAACAGTGCGGCTCCCGCGTGGTGCCGGTGACGCTCGAACTGGGCGGCAAGTCACCCAACATCGTGTTCGATGACGCCGACACCGGCAGCGCGGCCATGGGCATCGTGGCCGGGGTTTTCGCGGCGGCGGGTCAGACGTGCATCGCGGGCAGCCGGGTGTTCCTGCAACGCGGCGTCTACGACGAGGTGCTGGAGAAGGTGCGCGACCGGGCGGCCAGCATCGTCATCGGTGACCCGCTGGAGCCGACCACCGAACTGGGTCCGGTCGCGTTCGCCGACCAGCTCAGCAAGATCGAGGAGTACGTGGCGCTCGGCAGGCAGGAAGGCGGCAAGGTGCTGCACGGCGGGCACCGGCCCGACCTCGACCTGGCTGGCTACTTCTACACTCCGACGATCTTCACCGACACCGACAACTCGATGCGCATCTGCCAGGAGGAGATCTTCGGGCCGGTGGTTACCGTGATGCCATTCGACACCGAGGACGACGTCGTCAAGCTCGCCAACGACACCAGCTACGGTCTCGCGGCGGGGGTCTGGACTCGCGACCTCGCGCGTGCGCACCGGATGGCGTCCCGATTGGACGCGGGGACGGTGTGGGTCAACACCTACCGGGCGATGTCGCCGATGTCGCCGCGATCCGGGTTCAAACAGAGCGGTCTCGGGGTCGAGCACGGCACCGAAGTGCTGCGCGAGTACACCCGGCTCAAGAGCGTGTGGATCAACACGAGCGACGAACCAGCCGCCGACCCGTTTGTGCTGAAGTCATGAGTGCCGTCCTTGAGCCACCCGCCACCCGGGAGCCTGCTCAGGTCGCGCACGCGGTTGCCGAGATCCGCGCCGGACGCATCGTGGTGCTGTTCGATGACATCGCTTGCGAGGGTGTGCTGGTACTGGCGGCACGGCTGGCGACCAAGCGCACCGTCGCCGCCATGGTGCGGCACACCAGCGGGCTGCTGCGTGCGGCGATGACGGCGGCCGACCTCGACCGGCTGGCGATCCCACCGATGGTGGCGAGGCACGACGAGCCGGGACAGTCGAGGTTCGCCGTTGCCGTCGACGCTGCCACCGGGATCACGACCGGCATCTCCGCTGGGGATCGCGCCCGCGCGTTCCGGATCCTGGCAGACCCGGCATCGGTACCTGGCGACCTGATCCGGCCAGGTCACGTCATCCCCGAGCGGGTGGCATCCGGCGGCGTGCTCGAACGGCCCTGCCGTGCGGAAGCCGCTGTCGAGCTGATGACACGCGCAAACGCTGGCCCGGTCGCCGTGATCGGTGAGCTCACCGACGACGTTGCGAACGTGGCGCGCTGGCCGGGTTCCGTGGCATTCGCTCGCGAACACCAGGTGCCTATCCTGACGATCAGTGGGCTCGTAGCACCCGGATCATGAACACGTAGCTCGGGATCACCAGCAGCAGTCCGACGATCAGCACTCCGACGATCAACCCGGTCGTGGCCGAGGGTGCGGGGGAGAGCACCGCCTCGCCGGGCAGCGCCCACGGGTAGAGCGCCACCGCCCACCCGGCCAGCAGCCCGGCTGGTGCGCCAGCGGCGGCCACCCGCGCCAGCACGAACCGCTTCCGGCGCATCAACTCCAGCGCGAGCGCACCGCTGACGACACTCACCGCCACCGCTGGCCACGGCAACTGGTCGAGGAACGCGCCGGGCAGCAGCGGGAGGGCCAGCAACGCGAACGCCCCGGCCGCCGCGCCACTGGCCAACGCCCGCACGCGCAGCCTCGCGACCAACTCCGGCTCGCCGTTGCGATCGGCGTCGGTGGTGAGATACACCGCCGCGATGAACCCGCACGCCGCGACCGCGAGCAGCCCGGCGACCAGCGGCAACGTCTGCAGGAACGGTGCGATGAACCCCGCCGAGCCGTTGGCGCGCAGCGTGCCGCTGGTGATGCCGCCCGCCGCCGCGCCGAACGCGAACGGCGTGACCAACGACGACACCGCGAACACTCGACCCCACAGTGCGGTCCCGCGCACCGGCGGTCCGCCGTGCGGCGCACCGTACTGCCGGAACGCGAACGCCGCACCGCGCAGCACGATGCCGAGCAGTGCGATCGACAGCGGCCCGGTCAGCGACCGGGACAACGCCGCGAACGCGCTGGGGAACCCGGAGAACAGCGCGATGAGCACGAAGATCAGCCACACGTGGTTGGCCTCCCATACCGGCCCCATCGCGCGGACGACGAGGTCACGCTGCCGCCGGTCGCGGGTGAGGTCCCACAGGCCTGCTCCGAAGTCGGCGCCGCCAAGCACCGTGTAGGCGGTCAGTCCCGCCAAGACCAGCAGCGCAAGGACGTCCGATGTGGTCACTAGGAAATCATCCTTTCCAGCGCGCGGTCCGGCGCGGGGTGCGGGCCCGCCGCGATCCGGCGCAGGATCGCCACCAGCGCCACCGACAGCGCGAGGTAGACGGCGATCGTGACGTAGAAGTAGGTCGCCAGCCCGGTCTGGCTGGTCAGCGCCTCCGGAGTCCGCATCACCTGGTAGACGATCCACGGCTGCCTGCCGACCTCGGTGACGATCCAGCCCGCGATCAGCGCCACGAACGGCGCCGGACCGGCCACGGCCATCGCGATGAGCAGCCCACGCCGGTCGGTCACCAGCGCACCACGCCGACGGTCGCGGTACCACGCCCACACGGCGTAGGCAGCGAGCGCGATCAGCGCGACGCCGATGCCGATCATCACCTCGAACGCCAGATGGGTGATCCCGACCGGTGGCCGATCGGCGGCAGGGACGACGTCAAGGCCGCTGATGCGTGCGTTCGGATCGAACTTCAGCAGCAGCGACAGCAGGTTCGGGATCTCCCACGGGCCAACGGAAAACGGTGCGCCCTCAGTGGTGTGCTCAAGGCCCTCCATCGCGGCGAACTTCGCTGGCTGGTACTCGGCCACAACGCGCGACGCCCAGTCGCCGACCACCGCCTGCGGTACCGCGAGCCCAAGCCCCATGACGGCTCCTGCGGCGAACCCGCGCCGGTGGTAGCCGTCGCGCTTGGCCGGGTCGCGCAGCATCGCCACCGCGTACACCGCCGCCACCGCCAGCCCGGTGCACAGGAACGCCGCGAGCACCATGTGCACCACCTGCGGTCCCGTCGTGGGCGCCAGGAACGGTCCGAGCGGTTCGGTCGACACCAGCTCGCCGTCCGGTCCGCGCACCAACCCGACGGGTCCGTTCATCCAGGCGTTGGCCGTGGTCACGAACAGTGCCGATGCCACGCCGGACACCGCGACCGGGATCCCGCACAGCAGGTGCGCGCGGGGACGCAACCGATCCCAGCCGTAGAGGTAGAGCGCGAGGAAGATCGCCTCAAGGAAGAACGCGAACGACTCCAGCGTGAACGAGATCCCGAACGCCGAGCCGAACCGCGCCATGAACTCCGGCCAGAGGAGTCCGAACTCGACGGACAGCACCGTGCCGGAGACCGCGCCGACCGCGAACAGCACGGCGACCGCCTTCGACCAGCGCCGCGCCAGCGCCGTCCAGCGCGCGTCGCCCGTGCGCAGACCACGCCACTCGGCCCACAGCATCAGCCACGGCATGCCGACCCCGAGCACCGCGAAGATGATGTGGAACCCGAGCGAGAACGCCATCTGTTCCCTGGCGGCGGTCAGATCATCCAGCATGACATCACCATACTTCTACACGCTGTAGAACTTCTACGTGATGTAGAATACTTGCGTGTCGCCATTGGGAGATCTGGAACGCGCGGTCATGGACGCGCTCTGGGCCGCGTCCGAGCCGCTGACCGCTCGCGAGGTGCAGGACGCGCTCGCCGAGCGGGAGCTGGCCACCACGACGGTGCTGACCGTATTGGGACGTCTTGAGCGCAAGGGCCTGCTCGCCCGCGCGAAGGTGGGTCGCGCGCACCGCTACCGGCCGACCGCCAGCCGCGAGGACCACATCGCCGAACTGATGCGCGACGTCCTCGACGCCGCCCCCGACCGAGGCGCCGCGCTCGCCAGCTTCCTCGGCTCCGTGCCGCCCAACGACCGCTCCACGCTGCGCGATCTGCTGGACTAAGCTGCCATGGGGCCAATATGAGCGCCGTCTGGCCGATCCTGCTCGTGCTGGGGATCGCCCTGGCCGAGCCGGTCAGCCGCTGGCTCGCTGTTGCCTCGTGGGCCGAGCGCGACCCGGTCGGTGCGCTCATTCTGTGGCAGGCGATCGGTCTGGCCGGCGGTCTGTCGCTGCTCGGCGCCGGCGTCACGTTCGGTCTCGCGCCGCTCGGCGACGGCCTGCTCGCCGCTGGGGGCGCGATCCTCGACGGCCAGTTGCGCGACCTCGGCCTGCTCCACGACGTCGTCCTCGCGGTGACACTGCTGGTCGCCGGGTGGCTGCTCGGGGTGCTCGCGCTGATCACCGCTCGCACGCTGCGGGCGCGACGCAAACACCGCGACCTGCTGGACGTCCTCGCGACGCCGTGGCCCTCGGCGTCCGGTGCGCACGTGCTCGACCACCCGGTCCCGGTGGCGTACTGCCTGCCCGGCCCGCGTTCGCGGCTGGTCGTCAGCGCCGGTGCCGTGACGACGCTTGCGCAGTCCGAACTGGACGCCGTCCTCGCGCACGAGCGCGCCCACCTGCGGGAACGGCACGACCTCGTCGTGCTGCCATTCGTCGCATGGGGTGCGACCGCGCGCCGGGTGCCGGGGATGGTCGCCGCGCAGCGGGCCGTCGCGCGCCTGATCGAGATGCGTGCTGATGGCATACGACCACGAACTAGCCGACCGCATCCGCGAACTGGTGGCCGGTGAGGAAGGCGTCACCGAGCAGCAGATGTTCGGCGGCTTGGCATTTCTGATCAACGGGAACATGTCGGTAGCCGCCAGCGGGCAGGGTGGCTTGCTGGTCAGGGTGAATCCCGACGGGGCAGAGGGCCTGGTCGACGACGAGCGGGTACGGACCATGGTGATGCGCGAGCGGGAGATGCGCGGGTGGCTACAGGTCGACAAGTCAGCCGTGGGTACCGAGGGCCAGCTCGAAGACTGGGTGACCCGCGGCGTTGGCTACGCGCGCTCGTTGCCCGCCAAGAAGAAGCGCCGCTGACCCATGGCCGAGATCCTCTTCTTCCACCACGCCCAAGGCTGACACCGGGCTGCGTTGACATCGCCGCGCGGCTCCCCGCGGCGGCGGACCTGGTGCTGAAACGGGTGCTGGACCTCCTCGACAGCCTCGACAGGCGCTAGCCTCTCGGCTTGGTCGTCTCCGTCAGCGTCACCGGCACGCTCCCGGCGTCGGTCCAGTCGCCCGACCACGTCAGCACCACGATCCCCGACGTCTTCAGCTCGTGCGGTTCCCCGGCGAGCGCTGTCACGAGCTGCGACAGCCCGGGGTTGTGCCCGATCAGCACCGCTGTCTCGACGTCGTCGTCGATGTCCTGCACCACGGCAAGCAGGTCGCCGGGGGATGCGTCGTAGATCCGGTCGTCGTAGCGCGTGTCTGGGGTCGCGGCCAGCTCGCCAGCGGCCAGGGTCCAGGTCTCGCGGGCGCGAGTGGCGGGGGAGCACAGCGCCATGTCGATGGTCCCCAGGTTCTCCGCGAGCCATCGCCCCGCGGCGGGGGCGTCGCGTTCGCCACGCTCTGCCAGCGGACGCTCGATGTCGGACACGCCCTCCGGCCAACCCGACTTCGCGTGTCGCAGGATCACCAGTCGCCGGTCGGTCATATCTCCCTCTTCTCTGTGATGCCGTCGAGCAACACCGCGCGAAGTTGGTCGATGTCCGTGTCGACGGCGACGTCGACCCGGTTGCCGTCGAGCGCCACGGTGTCGTCGATCTGCGCTTGCCTGCGGCGGTCTGCGATCACCGCGCCACGGGACGGCCCGAACGAGCACTCGATGTCCACTGGCAGCGACTCCGTGGCCAGCGTTCCCGGTGTGATCGCCTCGACGATGGCCACCGCGTCGTGGACCACCATGCAGGGCCAGCCCAGCGCGCCGGTGTAGTGCCGGACGTAGTCTGGGGTGAGCGCACGCAGCGCCTCGCCGACGTGCCCGGACGCGGCCAGCCGCTCCAGCCACGCCGTGTCGACGGCGCAGCGGTAGGTCAGATCCATCGGCACAAGCACGCTCGGGACGTCCTCCTCGACCAGCACCCGCCGGGCGGCCTCCGGGTCGCTCCAGACGTTGAACTCGGCGCGAGCGGAGACGTTGCCACCTTCGAGCGCGCCACCCATGATCACCAGGCGTTCGATCTTCGGCTTGAGGTGCGGATACGCCGCCAGCAGGACGGCGATGTTGGTCAGCGGGCCGATTGGCGCGATCGTCACCGGCTCCTCGGACTGCTCCAGCAGCGACGCCATGAGCCCGACAGCGCCACCCGCCACGGCGTCCCGCGACGGCTCCGGCAACACGTCCGCGTGCCCGGACAGCCCGTCGTCACCGTGCGCGGTACTGTCGCGCCGCTTCTGTGGATGCACCAGCGGCATGGCGGCACCCGCCGCGACCGGGACGTCGTCCCGCCCGCACAGCTCCAGGAGGCGCAGCGCGTTGCGGGTGGTCTTCGCCAGCCCGACGTTGCCGTACACGGTGGTCACCCCCAGCAGGTCGGTGTCGGGGCTCAGCGCGGCGATAGCGATCGCGATGGCGTCGTCAACGCCGGGGTCGGTGTCGATGATCAGCCGGGTCATGACCGTGATCCTGCCATTGTTCGGCCGATGCTCGCTGGCGTGCTCTCGCTATGGTCATCTGCCGGTGGCCGGGCGAGTCAGCGGGCTCCTGACCACGTCGGATACCGTGCAATCGTGACGTCGATGTGGGGTTCGCCGGTGGTGCACCGGGTGAAGGCGTGGCGGGCGAACCGCCACGATCCGCGACAGGCGAAGTTCCTGACCAGGGACTCGCTGCGCTGGGTGCTGCGCAATCGGGCGTACACGCCCTGGTACCTCGTGAGGTACTGGCGGCTGCTCAAGTTCCGCATCGCCAACCCGCACGTGATCCTGCGCGGCATGGTGTTCCTCGGCAAGGACGTCGAGCTGCACGCCCGCGCCGGGTACGGGCGGCTGGAGATCGGCCGCTGGGTGCACATCGGCGACGGCAACGCCATCCGCTGCCACGAGGGCTCGCTGCGCATCGGCGACAAGGCCGTTTTCGGGCGGCAGAACGTCATCAACTGTTACCTCGACATCGAGATGGGCGCGGCGACGCTGGTGGCCGACTGGGTCTACATCTGCGACTTCGACCACGTCACCACCGACATCAACCTGCCGATCAAGGACCAGGGCATCGTCAAGGCCCCGGTACGGATCGGCCCTGACACCTGGATCTGCACCAAGGTGACCGTCACCAAGGGCACCAGGGTCGGGCGCGGCTGCGTGCTCGGCGCGCACGCCGTGGTCAAGGGCGACGTCCCTGACTACGCCATCGCGGCGGGCATCCCGGCGAAGGTCCTCCGCGACCGGCGGGACGCCTACGAGGCCGACCGGGCACGCAGGGAAGCCGTCGCCGACATGGCCCGCAAGGCCAATGCCGCCCTGCAGCGGACCCTCGACGAGCACTGACCTGCAGTGTCTGATAGTTCGCCCCTGCAAGCAGGGCTCACTCCTCCTTCGGCACCGCCGGATACGGCACGAACGTCGACGTGTTCTCGTCGACGGTGAGGTGCTTGCCGATCGTGGGGAACGCCCGCTGCGGGCAGGCCTGCCGTTCGCAGACTTTGCAACCCATGCCGATCGGGGTGGCCGCCGAGCTGTCGTCAAGGTCGAGCCCGGTGGAGTACACCAGCCTGCGGGCGTGCCGCAGCTCGCAGCCGAGGCCGACCGAGAAGATCTTGCCCGGCTTGCCGTAGCCGCCGATATTGCGTGACACCGTGCGCGCCACCCAGAAGTACTTCTTGCCGTCCGGCATCTCGGCGACCTGGGTGAGGATCTTGCCAGGCGATGCGAACGCCTCGTAGATGTTCCACAGTGGGCAGGACCCGCCGACCCGCGAGAAGTGGAACCCGGCTGCCGACTGCCGCTTCGACATGTTGCCCGCCCGGTCGACCCGCACGAACGAGAACGGCACGCCGCGCTGCTTCGGCCGCTGCAACGTCGACAGCCGGTGGCACACCGTCTCGAAGCCGACGCCGAAGTGGTCACAGAGCCGTTCGATGTCGTAGCGGTAGCGCTCGGCGGTGGTGTGGAACGCGGTGTACGGCAGGATCAGCGCGCCTGCGAAGTAGTTCGCCAGCCCGACCCTGGCCAGCGAGCGCGCGGCTGGCCCGGAGAACGCCCAGGAGTCGGCCAGCTCGTTGATCAGTTCAGAGTACTCAAGCAGCGCGATCTGCGATGCCATCCGGAACGCCTGCTGCCCGACCCGCAGACTGGGCGCCATGCGCAGCACCTTGGCGTCCGGCTCGTAGCGGTGCTGCTCGCCGGTGGACTCGTCGATGCCCTCCGTCGTGGCGATGACGCCGTAGACGTCGGCGAGCTTCTCCCGCAGCGCGTTGCGCAGATCGCCCCGGCGCAGGTTCATGTCGAGCGACATCCGCTCGGCGCGTTCGTCCAGCTCGGCGACGTAGTTCTCCCGCTCGTAGAAGAAGTCGCGGACCTCCTCGTGGGGCAGCGGAGCGGCGGTGCTGCCGTGGGTGCCCCTGCCGTCCTCGGTGACCAGCGCGGCGGTGTTCTCCACCGCGTCCCGGTACCGCCGGTGCAGCTTGACCAGCGCCGTCGCGAGGCTCGGCATATTCGTGGCGAGGTCGTTCAGCTCGCCCAAGCTGATGTCAGCGTTCACCGACTCGTCCAGCAGCGCTTCGCGGACGTCGGCGACCAGCCGGGCGGTGTCGTTGCTGGCGAAGAACTCGGCATCGACTCCGAACGCCTGCGTGATGCGCAACAGCACCGGGACCGTGAGCGGCCGAGCGTTATGTTCGATTTGGTTCAGATAGCTTGGTGAGATCTCCAACACTCTCGCGAGATCCGCTTGACTCATCTGGCGGCTCTCGCGGAGGTGCCTGAGCTTCGCCCCGGCGAAGGTTTTCTCCATGAAGGGCCTCTCTACCCGGAGTTTCTTCAGGTTAAGCCTGCGTTTCGGCGTTGTTTGATCGTCATCGCGATCGACGTCTTCGCAGCCTTCGCAGGATGCTACCGATCGTTCACAGAAATTTGCAAATTCGCTTGGTAGCGCGATTCTTGCAGCTTATGCAATGGTCATGGCAAGCAGATACGGGATAGCAACCTTTGCAACCTTCGAGCTTGGTCCGTGTCTGCGCACCTCGCGCCAAGCTAAAAAGACAAGATCACTGGAGATCGGATGACCGACACGACCAAGTCGCGTGAGCAGGCAGCCGCCGAGCTCGCCAAGGAGTGGGAGACCAACCCTCGCTGGAAGGGCATTGAGCGCTCCTACACCGCAGAAGACGTCGTCAAGCTGCGCGGCAGCGTTGTCGAGGAGAACACGCTCGCACGCCGTGGCGCGGACAAACTGTGGGACCTCCTGCACACCGAGGACTACGTGCACGCGCTCGGTGCGCTGACCGGTGGCCAGGCCGTGCAGCAGGTGCGCGCCGGTCTGAAGGCCATCTACCTGTCCGGGTGGCAGGTCGCCGCCGACGCCAACCTGGCAGGACAGACCTACCCCGACCAGAGCCTCTACCCAGCCAACTCGGTCCCTGCCGTGGTGCGCCGCATCAACAACGCGCTCGGCCGCGCGGACCAGATCAACTACGCCGAGGGCAACACCGATATCGACTGGTACGCCCCGATCGTGGCTGACGCCGAGGCAGGCTTCGGTGGCCCGCTCAACGCCTTCGAGCTGATGAAGGGCATGATCGCCGCTGGCGCCGCCGGTGTGCACTGGGAGGACCAGCTCGCGTCGGAGAAGAAGTGCGGCCACCTGGGTGGCAAGGTGCTCGTCCCGACCAAGCAGCACGTCCGCACGCTGAACGCCGCCCGCCTCGCGGCCGACGTCTCCGACGTGCCGTCTATCGTCATCGCGCGCACCGACGCCGAGGCCGCCACCCTGATGACCAGCGACGTCGACGAGCGCGACCGGAAGTTCATCACCGGCGAGCGCACTTCGGAGGGCTTCTACAAGGTCCGCAACGGCCTTGAGCCCTGCATCGAGCGGGCGAAGGCCTACGCGCCGTACTCCGACCTGATCTGGATGGAGACCGGCACCCCCGACCTCGAGCTGGCGCGCACGTTCGCCGAGGCGGTCAAGGCCGAGTTCCCCGACCAGATGCTGGCCTACAACTGCTCGCCGTCGTTCAACTGGCGGAAGAACCTCGACGACGCGACGATCGCGAAGTTCCAGCGCGAGCTGGGCCACATGGGCTACAAGTTCCAGTTCATCACGCTGGCCGGCTTCCACGCGCTCAACTACTCGATGTTCGACCTGGCCCACGGCTACGCCCGCGAGGGCATGACCGCCTACGTCGACCTGCAGGAGCGCGAGTTCGCGTCGGAGGAGCGCGGCTTCACCGCGGTCAAGCACCAGCGTGAGGCTGGCACCGGCTGGTTCGACCTGGTCTCGACGGCGATCAACCCGGAGAGCTCGACCACCGCGCTGACCGGCTCCACCGAGGAAGCGCAGTTCTGATCAGCGTCCCCGGCGCGCGGTGAGTGGTGCGGGCGGCCTCCCGTCGCCCGCACCACCCGCTCAGGGCCCTAACCATCAACTTCAGCGTCCACAGTGTCCACAGTGTCCAACTCGAAGGGACGACCATGGCTACTAGCTTGGGTTACCGCATCGCGGTGTCACCGTCGACGTCCGAACGTTCGGACGAGATCCTCACGCAGGCGGCGCTGGAGTTCGTAGCGCGGCTGGACAACGAGTTCGCCGGACGTCGTCGTGAGCTGCTCGACGCCCGCAGGGTCCGCAAGGACGAGCTGAACAGCGGCGAGCGCGCGCTCGACTTCCTGCCGGAGACCGCGCACATCCGCTCCGACGACTCCTGGCGCGTGGCCGGTGCCGTCGCGGGGCTGCACGACAGGCGGGTGGAGATCACCGGCCCGACCGACCGCAAGATGACGGTCAACGCGCTGAACTCCGGCGCGAAGGTGTGGCTGGCCGACTTCGAGGACGCCACATCACCGACATGGGCGAACATCGTCGACGGGCAGGCCAACCTCTACGACGCCATCGGCCGCGACATCGACTTCACCACTGAGGCAGGCAAGCGCTACGCCATCGGTGACGACCCGGCGACCATCGTCGTCCGGCCGCGCGGCTGGCACCTGGTTGAGAAGCACGTCCGCATCGACGGCCGGCCCGTGTCGGCTGCGCTGTTCGACTTCGGCCTGTACTTCTTCCACAACGCGCAGCGGCTCATCGACGCCGGTGTCGGCCCGTACTTCTACCTGCCGAAGCTGGAGAGCCACGAGGAAGCGCGGCTGTGGAACGACGTCTTCCTGCTGGCGCAGGACCTGCTCGGCATCCCGCGCGGCACCATCCGCGCCACGGTGCTGATCGAGACGATCACCGCCGCGTTCGAGATGGACGAGATCCTCTACGAGCTGCGTGAGCACGCCGCAGGCCTGAACGCGGGCCGCTGGGACTACATCTTCAGCGTGATCAAGAACTTCGCCAAGCAGGGCGCGGACTTCGTGCTGCCTGACCGCGCCGAGGTCACCATGACGGTGCCGTTCATGCGCGCCTACACCGAACTGCTTGTGCGCAGCTGCCACCGGCGCGGCGCGCACGCGATCGGCGGCATGGCGGCGTTCATCCCGAGCAAGGACCCGGACGCCAACGCGCTGGCGTACGAGAAGGTGCGCCAGGACAAGGAGCGCGAGGCCGGTGACGGCTTCGACGGCTCCTGGGTCGCCCACCCCGGCCTCGTCCCGGTCTGCCGCGAGGTCTTCGACGGCGTGCTCGGCGAGCGGCCGAACCAGCTCGACCGGCTGCGGGACGACGTCGACGTCACGGCTGAGGACCTGCTCAACGTCGCCAGCGCCGGTGGCGACGTCACCGAGGAGGGGCTGCGCGCCAACCTCAACGTCGCGCTGCGCTACGTCGACTCGTGGCTGCGTGGCACGGGTGCCGCAGCGATCTTCAACCTGATGGAGGACGCCGCGACCGCCGAGATCGCGCGCTGCCAGGTGTGGCAGTGGATCTACAACGGCACCAAGCTCGCCGACGGCACCGCGATCACCACCGAGCTGGTGACCGGCCTGCTTGACGAGGAGCTGGCGAAGGTGTCGGCCGACAGTGGCGGCACTGGTGGCGCAGGTGGCACGCTGGCCGACGCGCGGGAGATCGTCGTCGAGACGGCGCTGGGGGAGAAGCTGCCCAGCTTCTTCACGACCAGCGCCTACGCGCGGTATCTCACCACCACCTGACCTCGGAGCGCCGTGTCCCCCGCTCGGGACGCTGTGTTCCACAGTCGCTGCCGGCATGTGCGCACCCCGACGTGCACATGCCGGTAGTGGCCGGGTAGACGTCCCTCCCGCTCGCGTCGGTGATCACCCGCCACCGACGCGAGGGGAGGGATTTTTCATACCCCGGACGGGAACCGGGGGATGGACAGCGCGCGTTGGTGCCGGTATGACCGCACTGGTGAGCCACGCGCCCTCGGACGCATTACGCCTGGTGCTCGCGACGAACGACCTGGTCGTCGTGGCGGGCATTCCCGGAGCGGGCAAGAGCACTGTCTTGCACGAAGCGGACAATCGTGCTGGCGCGGCCGTTATCGACTCAGAACACGTCGCGCGTCGACTGTCCGAAGTGGTCCCCGCGTGGCTGTCCTACCGCTGGTACCGGCCGGTGGTGCATCTCGTTCACCGGTGGCGGATCCTGCGGGCGGCGATGAGCTTTGCCGGTCCGGTCATCGCACACCTGCCCGCGACGTGCTGGCGCACCAGGGCGCTGCTGATCCTGATCGGGATGCTTTCCCGGCGCACCCGGCGGCTGGTGTGGATCAGCGTCGACCCCGATGACGCCTACCGCGCGCAGGTGGGGCGCGGTCGGGTGAGCCGCCCGCGCTCGTTCGCGCGCCACGTGCGCCACGCGCGCGCGATCGAGGACGTGCTGCGCGACACCGGGCGGTTGCGCGGGTGGCACTCAGCGCAGGTGCTCCGGAGGCCGCCGCGGGGGACCCGGCTGGTGCTGGCGCCGCGGTCGTGAGGTGCAGGGCCGCCTGCGTCGGTCGGTGCGGGTGGATCATGAGGCGTTCGGGCGGTCCGTATCGCCCGAACGCCTCAACGTTGGCGGGCTGGCTAGCGCAGCGAGCCGAAGAACGCCGCTATGTCGGCGGCGAGGACGCCCGGTGCCTGGTGCGCCGTGTAGTGCCCGCCATCGTCGTAGACCTGCCACGACGCGATGTTCGCGTGGTCGCGCTCGGCGAACCTCCGGATGGACTGGAAGTCGTTGCGTGACGCCGCCAAGGCGATCGGCACCGTCGTCTGTCCGCTCGGCGCATCGGCCTTGTCGTCCTCGTAGTAGAACCGGATTGACGACCCTGCCGTGCGGGTGAGCCAGTACAGCGTCACATTGGTGAGCACGAAGTCGTCGTCCAGGTCCTCGTCGAAGAGCTGTGCGTTCCAGCCGAGCAGGCCGACCGGCGAGTCCGCGAGCGCGTGCGCCAGGGTTTGCGGCTGCTGGGACTGCAACTGGTTGAACGCACCCATGGTCTCCCAGAACCACTTCAGGTGCTCCAGTGCGGCGAGCTCGTCGTCCGATAGTCCCTCGAACTCGGCAGGATCGCCTGACGGGAACGAGAAGATCTGCGTCACGTGCACGCCGACGACGTGCTCCGGATCGACCCTGCCGACCTCGGGCGAGATCAGCGAGCCAGCGTCGTTGCCGACAGCGCCGTAGCGGTCGTAGCCGAGCCTGCGCATCAGCTCCGCCCACGCCGTCGCGACACGGTAGCGGCTCCAGCCCTGCTCGGTGGTCGGGCCGGAGAAGCCGAATCCGGGGATGGACGGGATGACCAGATCGAAACCGGCCTCGGTCAGCGGCTCGATGACGTCAAGATAGTCGACGACGGAGCCGGGCCAGCTGTGGGTGAGGATCAGCGGCAGCGCGTCCGGCTGCGGCGAGCGGACGTGCAGGAAGTGGACGTTCTGGCCGTCGATCTCGGTGGTGAACTGCGGGTATGAGTTGAGCCTCGCCTCCAACGCGCGCCAGTCGTAGCCGTCGCGCCAGTACTCCGCCAGCTTGCGGACGCGGTCGAGCGCGACGCCGTACGACGAGCCGGGGATCTCGTCGGTCCAGCGGGTACGGGCGAGCCGGTCGGCGAGGTCGTCCAGGTCGGCCTGCGGGACATCGATGCGGAAGGGGCGGATCTGCGTTGTGTTTGTCATGACGACGACCTTAGGCGGCTATTAGGCAGAGTTCGTTCCTAATAGTGCTGCAGACTGGAACCATGTTGGAAACATCGGCGCGGCTGCTCCGGTTGCTGTCCCTGCTGCAGACACCGCGCGACTGGACGGGGGCGGAACTCGCGGAACGCCTTGGCGTGAGCCCGAGGACGGTGCGCAACGACGTCGAACGCCTCCGTGGCCTCGGTTATCCGGTGCATGGCACCAGAGGCGCGGTTGGCGGCTACCGGCTCGGCGCAGGCGCGACGCTGCCGCCGCTGCTGCTGGACGACGACGAGGCCGTCGCGGTCGCGGTTGGCCTGCGAGCCGGTGCCACCGCGGGCAGCGTCGCCGGGATCGAGGAGTCGTCGTTGCGGGCGCTGGCCAAGCTGGAGCAGGTGCTGCCGTCGCGGCTGCGTCGCAGGCTCGCCGCGTTGCAGGCGTACACCGTGCCGGTGCCGCCGGACACAGTGGCGCCCGCCGTTGACGCCGACCTGCTGACAACGCTCACGGCCGCGTGCCGGGGCCAGGAGCAGCTCCGGTTCGACTACACCGACCACCGGGGCGGTGCGGAGTTGCGCCGGGCGGAGCCGTATCGGGTGGTGAGCTGGGGACGCCGCTGGTACCTGGTTGCCTTCGACGTCGACCGGCAGGCATGGCGGACCTTCCGGGTGGACCGGATGTCGCCGCCGCGCGTGCCGTACGGACCGCGGTTCACTCCGCGCGAGCTGCCCGACGGCGACGTTGCTGCGTACGTCTCGCGCCGGGTGTCCGCTGCCGCCTGGCGCTACCGGGCGCGGGTGACAGTGCACGCGACCGCGTCCGTTGTGGCGGAGCGGATCACCCCGGCGGTTGGCACGGTGGAAGCAGTCGACGCGGACATCTGCGTGCTAGACACGGGCGCGGACAGCGTCGAGACGCTGGCGGTGTACCTCGGGCTGCTCGGGGTGGACTTCACGGTGATCGATCCGCCGGAGCTGGTGGCGTGCCTGCGGGAGCTCGCCGAGCGGTATGGCCGCGCCGCGACATCGGTGTGACCGGGCCTCGAATCCTGCTACGATCCGACTGCCGCGCCGTCCGCCGGTGTGGCAGCGTGCCGGTGGTTGCGGACTCCCGGTACGTGTCCGCACGGCTGAAGTTCAGCAGTCGAACGCTCGGCTCACAACCGAGAGGTCGAGGGTGCAAATCCCTCCAGCGACCTTGACGGGTATTGGGCCCGTTGGGGCCACGCGGGCGGCATCCCAGAGGTTTGTCCGGGGATGCCGTGTGCGCGTCCGATGTGCCCTACCCTCGGAGCATGGCGCAGCGGCGGTCTCGGGTGTCCCGGCGATTCAGCGTGGTGCAGTTGCCGATGGCGGATCTGCGGCAGTTGGTCGCGTTCCCCACCGCACGGCTGTCCCGGCCGAGCTGGCCGGACCCGATACCGGTCAGAGAGTTCGTCCGTGCGGTGGGCATGGTGCGGGACCGGCCCCGTGGCACCATTCGTGACTGGTCGGGTGAGCGGGCGTTCTGCGACGCGCGTGGGCTGATTCGCCTGCCGCCGCCGAGCGCGTCGGACACCGTCGACGTCAGGGTCACGCCGCAGTATCGCAGGCTCTACGTCGGCGAGGTCGCGCTGCGGCTCGACGTCGGCGTCCACCTGCGATGGCGGCAGGACTCCACGGCGAAAGCCCTTGAGCTGCCGTCGACGGTCGCGATGCTTCCGATCGGCGTGCCGGACCACGGCAAACCCCTCGCGCTGGCGGCGGCAGGGACCAGGGTGGCCCAGCGGCTGGCGATCGTGACCACGACGGAAGGCGCGACTGTCCACACCGAACTGCTGCAGCCGGGCACACCGATGGTGATGCTTGAGGGACCGACGCGCACGGAATGTGCCGCGACGATCGCAGCGACCGACGGCGCATCGTTCACCGGTTCGGACGCCTGGGTCGGTGGCAGCAGGATTCCGGTGTGGGCGGTGTCGGTGCAGCCGGGCTGCGACGTCGCCAGGGTCAGGCAGATTCGTGGCCACCTCTGGCGACTCCACACCGAGCGGGAGGCGCTGCGGAACGTGTTGCGCGCATGGCGCCAGGACGCGGCACGGTTCGACCCGACATTGCTGCGCGACTACCTGGCGCGACAGTTGAAGGTGCTGGCGAAACCGAAGCGGTTCGGCATCGACCAGGGCCCGCTGTTGCGTCGGGCGCAATGGATCGAGTCGTTGGCGTCGCCGGACGTCATCGACGATCTTCGCGGCGAGTTGCGCAAGGAAAGCCTCGGCATCGTGCGGTTGCTCGATCGGATGATGGAACAATCGACCGCACCGGAACCGGGCCGATACCTGACGATCCACGTCGGGTCAGGAGGGCAGGTCAGTATGACCGAGGGCGACAGCTACACGGTGCATGGCGACGCCTTGGGCAGTGCGTTCGGACCGGGGTCACGGGCATCCGGCGGCACGTTCTGGGTGGACAGGTCGGCCGTGGACCCACGACTGAGTGAGCTCGCGACCAGAACCTCGGCGCTCGTCGAGCAGCATCCGAACTTGCGGGCAGGTGTCGTCGCCGCGCAGCGGGAGTTCGAGGCGGAGGTCACCGGCGACGAGCCGAGTCCTGGCCGTATCAAGGCCGCCGGGCTGGCACTGCTCGAGTACGCCAAAAGCGCCGGTGCCGTCGGTCTGCCGGTGGTGCAGACGATCGTCGGGATCATGACGATCCTCGGACTGGCGTCGTAGGGGTCAGGCGTCGACGTCGAACACGTTCCCGGTGGGGATCTTCGGGCGGGCCATGGCGCGCGGACCTGACGGGCGTGCCCTGCGGTAGACCTCGACTGTCTCCTCGGCGATGGTGGTCCAGTTGAACGACCCGGCGAGCCGGGCCGCTGCGGCTTCTGCGCGCCGGGCGGCGGTGTCCCTGTCGTCGAGTACGGTGCCGACCGCGGTCGCGAGCGCGTCGACGTCGCCTGGCGCGAACGCCAGCCCGGTCTTACCGTCCAGCACGACCTCGCCGAGTCCGCCCGCCGTGGACGCGACCAGCGGAGCCTTGGCCGCCGCCGCCTCGAGCGCGACGATGCCGAACGGCTCATAGCGGCTGGGCAATACCACGGCGTCCGCCGCGGCGAGCACCGCACGCAGGTCGCGGTCGGACAGGTGCCCGGTGAAGTCCACCGCGCGCCGGATGCGCAGCTTGCGCGCTTGCTCGATCAGCGGGTCAAGGTGCCGCCCCTTGCCCGCGACGACCAGCCGGGTACCGGGATGCTGCCTGCGGACCCGGGGGAGTGCGGCGAGCAGGTCCTGCACGCCCTTCTCGTACTCCAGCCGTCCGAAGTACAACAGCAGCGGCGTGTCGGTGCCGTGCCGTTCCCGCGCCCGCGTGATCTCCTGCTCGTTGACCCGCCAGCCGCGCTCCTCGATGCCGTTGTGGATCACGTGGATCGCGTCGGCGTCGACGTCGAACAGGTGCGCCACCTCGGCGCGCATCGCGATCGAGCAGGTGATCAGCTCGTCCGCGCGCTGCGCGAGCCACCACTCGACCGAATGGATCTGCTGGTTGAGCGGGTGCGACAGCCAGCCGGAGTGCCTGCCCGCCTCGGTGGCGTGCACGGTGCCGACCAGCGGTGCGCCCGAGTACTCGGCTAGCGCGATCGCGGGATGCGTGACCAGCCAGTCGTGCGCGTGTACGACGTCAGGCTGCCACTGTCGCAGCAGCTCGGTGCCCGCCCGGACCATGGCGTGCCCCATCGCGAGCGTCCACGCCACCAGGTCACGCTCGAAGGTGACGTGCATCGGGTCCTCGGCCACCCGGATCACCCGCACGCCGTCGACGGCGCGGTCGGTGGTGGGGTGGGTCTGGCCGTCGGTGCCGGCGACGTGACGGCACAGCACGACGACGTCGTGGCCGTCGGCGGCGAGGTACCGTGCCAGCGCGTGCACGTGCCGGGACAGCCCACCGACCACGACCGGTGGGTACTCCCACGACATCATCAGCACGCGCATAGACGTCGATCCTCCCATCCAGTAAAAACAGCCCCGCGCACGACCCACGCCTATTTACCCGTGAGTACGTTTCGCGTCCGTTTCGAGTGGCAGCGCTTAGCTGCCGTTGCGAGGATCAGACAACCACATCGTGATCGCGCGGACGGAGCGTGCGATGCCTGAAGAGCTTCTTGCCCCAGCACTGCTGCAGGTCTCGATCTTGCTCGCCGTCGCGGTGCTCATCGGCATGCTCGCGCAGCGGATCAACATTCCGGTCACCGTGGTGCTCGCGCTCGCCGGGATGCTGGTCGTGCAGTTGGCACCCGATCTCGCGGTCGCGGAGCTGGTATCGGGCGCAGGCCTGAAGGAACTGCTGGTCAACCTCTTCCTGCCGATCCTGATCTTCGAGGCGGCGCTTGGCCTGTCGACCCGCGAGTTCATGCGCAACCTGCTCGCGATCACCGCCCTGGCCACGGTCGCGCTGGCGATCTCAGCGGCGCTGGTCGGCATCGGACTGAACCTGATGCTCGGCATGCCGATCCTGGTCGCGCTGCTGTTCGGCGCGCTGATCTCGGCGACCGACCCGGTCGCGGTTGTGGCCGTGTTCCGCGAGCTCGGCGTGTCGAAGCGGCTGCTCACGCTGGTCGAGGGCGAGAGCCTGCTCAACGACGGCGTCGCCATCGTGCTGTACGAGATCCTGCTCGTCGGCGCGCTCGGCAGCTCGCTGAGCGTGGCGGGTGTCGCGGGCGAGTTCGTGTTCGTCTGCGTGGTCGGGGTGCTGATCGGCGCCGCGATCGGCGTCGCGGCCGTGTTGCTGCTGCCGTACCTGGAGCGGCTGCCAGCCGCCGCGACATCGGTCGCTGTGGCCTACGGCTCGTTCGTGCTCTCCGAGGGCATCGTCGGCGCGTCCGGCGTGATGGCCACCGTCGCGGCGGGCATCGCGATGGGCGGGATGATGGAGAGCAGGGCCGACGAGAGCGTGCGCGACCTGCTGCGCGAGCTGTGGGAGTCACTCGGGTTCATCGCCAACGCGCTGCTGTTCCTGTTCATCGGCCTCGCCCTCGACTACGAGCTGATCCGGCAGAACCTTGGCGCGATCGGCATCGGTGTCGCCGCCGTGCTGATCTCCCGCCCGCTGGCGGTCATTCCGCTGGTCAGCGTGCTGGAACGGCTCGCGAGGGTTCCGAAGGTCGGCAGACACAACTCGGCCGTCGTCGTATGGGGCGGGCTGCGCGGCGGGGTGGCGCTCGCGCTCGCCCTTGCGCTGCCCGCCGCGCTCATCGAGCGGGAGCAACTCATCGCGATGACCGGCGGCGTCGTGCTCGCCACCCTGCTGGTCAACGCGACGACCATCTCGTTCGTCGTGCACCTGCTCGGGCTGGACACGCCGAGCCAGGCCGACGACTACCTCGGCGCGCTCGCCCGGCTGCGCGCGGTGCAGGCGGCGCGGCAGCGGCTCGCCGCGCTCGGCTTCGACGACGACCTGGTCACCGCGCACCTCAACGTGGCGGAGGCCGACGCCAACGACCAGCTGCTGCGCTCCCACCTGACGTCGCTGGAAGCCGTCAACGTCTTCCTGCTGCGCGGGCTGCACATCGAGCGCGAGACGTACCAAAACCTCTCCGACGCCGGACTGCTGCCGCCGATCGCGACCAGGACCTTGCTCGAGGAGATCGACACCGAGATCGAGGAGCTGCGACACGGTGACCTGCGGGTGGACGCGGCTCGCCGCGCGCACCTGCCCTGGTACGGGCGGCTGCATCGCCGGGTGCTGAGCCTGCTGCCGGAGCCGTTCGGCGAGGACCTGACCAAGGTGGCCTACATCGAGGTCAGCGCACGCAGGCTCGCGGCGCACAAGGCAGCGGCGGAGCTGGAACGCTTCACCGAACTGCCCGGCGTCGACGCCGCCCACGTCGCCGAGGCCAAGGGCACGTTCATGCACTGGGAGAAGTCAGCCGGGGAGACGCTGGAACGGCTGGAAGGCGACGTCGAGGTCGACCGGTACATGCTGCATCGGCGGCAGTCCAAGGCGCTGAGCCGGATCGCCACCGTCGAGGTGCTCAACGGGATGGTCGACGCTGGCGTGCTCTCGCGCGCGGTCGCGCAACGCGCGAGTGAGCGGGTGTGCGCCGAGGTTGACCAGGCGGGGACATGAGGGGTGCCACGGCTATCGGCGTTTGCTCGCGTGGTTATACCGGGTTATACTCACGTTTGTGAAGACCGCGATATCGATACCGGACGCAACGTTCGAGCAGGTAGAAGAGTATGCCGCCGCCTCAGGTATGAGCCGCTCTGAGTTTTATACGAAAGCCGCGCAACACTACTTGGAGGACCTCGAGACCGAGGACCTTTCCGAGAAGATCAACCAGGCGATCGCGCTCGCGGGCGAGGACGACTCGACCGTCTCCGCGGTGGCCGCAGGACGTCGGAGTCTTGCCGACTTGTCGGGTGACTGGTGATCCGGCGCGGCGGCGTGTACTGGGTGGACCTCGGCGATCCCGACGGAAGTCGACCTACCAAGGAACGTCCCGTGCTGCTCGTCCAAGCTGATCCCTACAACTCCAGCAAGCTGGCGACCGCACTGGTTGCCGTGTTGACGTCGAACACCGCGCTTTCGGCGATGCCGGGCAATGTGTTCATACCGGCGGTTGCCAGCGGGTTGCCAAAGGACTCGGTGGTCAACGTAACGGCGCTCGTGACCGTGAACAAGGACGAACTCGACGGCCCGGTTGGGCAGTTGCCGACGAGCCTCATGGAGCAGGTTGATCGCGGCCTCCGCCAGGTTCTGGACCTCGCTCGACCGGTGGGGACGTGAGCCGCCGGGCGTCGAGCTGGCCGAACGGGTAGTCCCTGGCGCGGAGCGCGGCGGCGTGCGCGGTGGCGGCCGGGTCGCCCGCGCGCAGCAGCCGCGCCAGCTCATCGAACCGCGCGTGGTGCTCATGCGCTCGGCCGCGTGCGTAGTCGGCGGCTGAGTCCTTGGTGACCATGAACGCCCAGTCGCTGGACAGCGCCAGCAGCGCCTCCCGCACGAGCTGATCCCGGGCGGCCGAACGCACGCGAGTGGGCGTGTCGCCGAGGACATCCAGCAGCTCCCGCTGCAGCGTGGCGTTGTCCGCCACCAGGTCGGACACCTGCTCGCCGTCCCACACGCGCCAGTCCTTGCCCGAGCCCCAGGAGGACGCCGGAAGGTCATAGTGCGGCCCGAGATGGCCCGCCTCAAGGGCGCCCCGCAGCGTGGTGACGCGCACCCCGGCCTCCGGCAGCGCCCGCAGCACGCCCTCCAGCCACGCTGGTCCCTCATGCCACCAGTGCCCGTACAGCTCGGTGTCGTACGCCGCGACGACCAGCGCCTGCCTGCCGCGCTCGGCGCGCAGCGACCGCAGTCGCTCCACGACGGTGTCGATGAAGTCCTTCACATGGGTGTGCAGCGTCTGCTGAGCCAGCTCGGGGTCGTAGGGAGCCTTGGCGTGCGGCTCGATGTGCTTGCCGGTCACCCGCGACGGCTTGATGCCGACGTCGTGGTCCCAGGTGTGGAAGTCGCGGTAGTGCGCGTGGCCCGGGTAGCCCGCCTTGGGTGACCACACTCGGTAGGTGACTTCCAGGTCCCTGCCGAAGCACACCACGTCGGAGTCCCCGACGGTCCGCGCCGTCGAGGTGTCGCCGCGCAGCGAGGGACCGTCGACAAGGAACCGTCGCACGCCCGCCGCCGCGTAGTGCCGCTCCATGCCCGGCGCGTAGCCGCACTCCGGCGCCCAGATGCCCTCGGGCGTGCTGCCGATGCGCAGCGCGGCGTCCGCGAGACCCTCCCGCAACGCGAAGTCGGTCACCCTCGGTTCGAGCAGCGGCTGGAACGGGTGGGTCAGCGGCCCGCCCAGCAGCTCGACGATGTCGGCGTCTACCAGCGAGCGCAGGAGCGGGGAGAAGCCGTGCCGCCAGCGCGTTTCGAAGTCCGCCATAGCCTGGGACGCCTGCCGGTGTTCGGCGGCGGCCAGCTCGCGGAGCAGCGGGTCCCGCCACAGCCCTGCGGCGTGCTCGGCACGCAACTGCCAGTGGCCGAGCCAGTCGTGAAACGCCCGCAGCGTGTACGGGTCGTCGAGCTGCGCCGCAAGCACCGGTGTCACGCCGAGGGTCAGGACGTCGTGCCTGCCCTCGTCGGCGAACCGGCGCAGCAGGTCCACCACCGGCAAGTAGGAGTGCGCCCACGCCTGGTAGAGCCATTCCTCACCGACCGGCCACGACCCGTGGTGCGGCAGCCAGGGCAGATGGCTGTGCAGGACAAGGCAGAACGTGCCCTCGTAGTCGCTCACGGCCGCACCGCGACCGAGACGAGATCGAGGCTGGCATCGACGTTCTCGCCTGTGATGTCAAAGTCGTCCGCCGTGATGGCCCCGATGTCGGCCAGCAGCTTCTCCGGCCACGGCGCGGTGCCCGGCAGATGCCCCATGACGACGTCGAGCTGCGCGTCGATGATCCCGCCGTAGCGCTCGTCCAGCGCGCGGACGCCCGCGCCGTGGTGGAGTCCGTGCAGCAGCTCGACGTCGAAGCCCGCGTCGCGCAGCAGGTCTGCCAGCTCGTCCGGTGCCAGCTCGCGGGTGTGGTACGGGTTCAGCGGGGTGTCGGAGTCCGGCGTGAACGTGAGCCGGTTCGGCGTGGTGCACAGCAGCCTGCCGCCCGGCCGCAGCACCCGGAAGCACTCCGCGAGGAAGCCGTCCTGATCCCACAGGTGCTCGATGACCTGGAAGTTCGCCACGACGTCGAAGGCGCCGTCCGCGACAGGGAGGTACGCGAGGTTGCCGCGGGCGACGTCGACCTGGGGGTACCGCGCGGCGATGTGCTCGGTTGACGGCGTGTCGTAGTCCAGCGCGAGCACGCTGGTCGCGGTCTCGGCGATCAGCGCGGCGCCGTAGCCCTCGCCGCAGCCCGCTTCGAGCACCCGCGCGTCCGCACAGCACGGGAGCAGCGCACGATACGCCGCCTCATGGCGCCTGAACCAGTAGTTCTCCTCAGGGACGCCGGGCACGGTGCGTTCGCCCGTCAGGTGCAGCGCGACTGCGCGGCTTGTCGGCACGGTACTCACACCGGGGAGGTTAACGTGCGGGTAAGTCAGCTCCGCGCTGGAACCCTCGCGTCCCTGCCGGGAGGCCCATGCTGGCGCCGGTTTTGTCCGCTTCCGATGGCCTACCAGCAGGATGGCCGGATTGTGTCTGACCCGCGACATACCGTGTGCACAGCTTTGGGGAGGAGGACAGCGTGATCGATCGGCTCGGTGCGGGCCCGTTCACAGCGGCTCAGGTGCGCGCGGCAGGCTTCGACAAGGCCGCGATCCGACGTGCGCTCCGCAGGGGTTCGTGGGTGTGCTTACGACGAGGGGTCTATGTCGAGACTTCCCTGCTCGATGACGTCGCCGGGTGCGCGGAGCGACGGCACGCCCTCGACGTGGCGGCGCTGCGGCTCGTCCTCGGTGACGCGACCGTGGCGGGCGGGACGTCCGCCGCCCGGATCTTCGGCCTTGAACTACTCGGTGAACCTCCGGCGGAGCCCGTGCTGTTGACCGACGTCGCGGCGGTGAAGGGCACTCACCGTAACGGCTACGTGCTGCGCTCGGCGGCGTTGCCCGAGCATCATCGCGCGACCAGGCACGGCGTCCCAGTCACGTCCGTCGCGCGCACCGTGATCGATCTGGCTCGGACGCGATCGTTCGCTGAGAGCGTTGCCGTGGCGGATTCGGCCCTGCGCGAGGGGCTGGTGTCTGTGGACCAGTTCCGTGTCGTGATCAGGGATTGCTCGACGTGGTCTGGTGTCTCGCAGGCGCGTCGGGTGGTCGACTTCGCCGATCCGGGTGCGGAGTCGGTACTGGAATCGCTGTCGCGGGTGGCGATCCACGTGCAGTCCCTGCCCGCGCCGCGAACCCAGGTCACGCTGGGAGACGCCGGTGGGCCGCGTTGCCGCGTCAACTTCCTGTGGGACGACGTCCGGGTGGTGGGCGAGGCGGACGGGCTCGGCAAGTACGAGCCGCGTGGTGATCGCTCCGTTCGTGACGTGCTGCGTGCGGAGAAGCGCAGGGAAGAGTGGCTGGCTGACGCGGGCTATGAGGTAGTGCGTTGGGGCTGGCAAGACGCCAACGATCCGCCACGGCTGGCAAGGCGGCTACGGGCGGCCTTTGCGCGTGGCGCCGAACGCCAGTTGGGCAGGCAGCGGCGGCATGCGGCGTGAGTTGATCAGGGACCCTTCCGGTAGCGCCATGTAGCGTCCGGTTTGCCCGGACGCGGTGGTACTACCGGCAGGGACGCTGCTCCGTGGCGGACGTCACGCCCGGTTTTCTCAGGGCCATCTCAGCTTCGTCTGCGCTGGTGAACAGAGTTCTTCTATGCTCGCGTTTGCCGGAAAGCCTGCTACGTAGGGGAAATCTCAGGGTCGCACCCTGATGCCGTGCATATCACTTATTGACAACGCTGTGCGCATTGTCCGGTCGTTCCTGTCCGAGGGGAGATCCACGTGTCCGTCTACCTGTACCGGTTCGGCAAGCTCGCCTACCGGCGCAAATGGGTCGTGTTACCGATCTGGCTCATCGTGCTCGTGGGCCTCGGCGCACTGGCCAGCGTCGTTTCCCAGCCGATGGAGGACGACTTCTCCATGCCGGACCTGCCATCGGAGCGGGCCACTGAGATCATGGACGAGCACTTCCCTGGGATGTCCGCCCAGTTCAACTTCGACGCCGTGACCGGGACCTACGTCATCGGCGCTCCCGAGGGTGAGAAGCTCACCGACCCGGAGAACAAGCAAGCCGTCAACACGCTGATCCGCGAGCTGAACGGCCTCGACATCATCGACCACAGCACGCCGCTGGCGAATCCGGTCACGGCCGCCGCGAAGATGGGCTGCCTCGCCCCGGAACGCGGCGGGCAGGAGTTCACCGCCTTGTGCTCCGGTGCGCCGCTGAACGTGCTTGCCGACGAGCGCCCTGACACGGTGGCGCTGCTCGACGTGCCGTTCACCATCGAGAAGTGGGAGGACATCACCCAGGCCGACCGGGACGTCGCCTACGGCGTCGCTGACGCCGCCCGCGACGCCGGTCTCCAGATCGAGCTCAGCGGCTCCATCGCGATGCAGCAGGAGGCGCCGGGCGGCACCGCCGAGATGATCGGCATGGGCGTCGCGTTCCTCGTCATGATCATCGCGTTCGGGGCGATCATCGCGTCGTTCGTGCTGATCATCACCGCGATCGTCGGGCTCGGCGCGGCCACCGCCGTGATCATGATCGGGACGTCGGCGATCGAGATCCCCAGCTTCACGACGTTCCTCGCGTCCATGATCGGCATCGCGCTGTCCATCGACTACGCGCTGTTCATCGTCTCGCGCTACAAGCATGAGCTGCACGTCGCGCCGACCCCGGAGGAAGCCGCTGGCCGCGCCGTCGGCACCGCGGGCACCGCCGTGGTGTTCGCGGGCATGACGGTGATCATCGCGCTGTCCGGGCTCAGCGTCGTCGGCATCGAGTTCCTGACGTTCATGGGTCTCGGTGGGGCGCTCGCGGCGGCGTTCGCCGTGCTGGTGGCGCTGACGCTGATGCCAGCGCTGCTCGGGGCGTTCGGGCGGTTCCTGTTCAAGCCGAAGATCCCCGGCGTCGCCAAGCACGACCCTGACGACGACCGCTACGTCACCAACGGGCAACGGTTCGCCCGGTTCATCGCCAAGGCGCCGGCTTTGACGCTCGCCGCAGGGGTGATCGTGCTCGGCCTGCTCGCCATCCCAGCGCTGAACCTGAGCCTCGGCCTGCCTGGCGACGAGAGCGCACCGGAGGACAGCACGCTGCGCCAGGCGTACGAGCTGCGCACCGAGGGCTTCGGCGAGGGCTCGAACGGCGTGCTGATGGTCGCCGTCGACCTCACCGACACGCCGCAGGGTCAACGCGAGGAGGCGCTCGACGAGCTGCGCAGCGAGCTGGAGTCGTACGACACCATGGACTACGTCGTCGGCCCGCGTCCGAGCGAGGACGGCGACGGCGCGCTGTTCCAGGCGGTGCCGTTGTACGGGCCGAACAACCAGGACACCAAGCCTTGTCGCCGACGCGCGTGACGCCGAGCAGCGGCTCGCGGCGGAGTACGGCATGGCCTACGGCGTCACCGGCACCACCGCGATCTACGCCGACGTCGACGACAAGCTGCTCGGCTCGATCGTGCCGTACATGGCGATCGTCGCCAGCGCCGCGTTCCTGCTGCTGATCCTGGTGTTCCGGTCGATCCTGGTGCCGCTGACCGGGGCGCTCGGCTTCCTGCTGTCGATGGCCGCGACGTTCGGCGCGACCGTGCTGATCTTCCAGGAGGGGGCGTTCGGGCTGATCAGCGACCCGCACCCGATCGTCAGCTTCCTGCCGATCATGCTGATCGGGCTGGTGTTCGGCCTCGCGATGGACTACCAGGTGTTCCTGGTGACCAGGATGCGCGAGGAGTACGTGCACGGGCGTTCCCCGAAGGACGCCATGATGCACGGCTACCACCACGGCGCCCGCGTCGTCACGGCAGCCGCGATCATCATGATCTCGGTATTCAGCGCATTCATGCTGGAAGAGGACATCGCGGCGCGGTCGATGGGCTTCGCGCTCGCCGTCGGCGTGTTCTTCGACGCCTTCATCGTCCGGATGGTGATCATTCCGTCGCTGCTGACGCTGCTCGGCCGGTGGGCGTGGTGGCTGCCAGCGTGGCTGAACCGCATCTTGCCCAACGTCGACGTCGAAGGCCAGAAGCTCCGCAGCCCGGAGGGGTCCGAGCGGCGGGAGCTGGTGGGCGCGGGGCGATAACGCCCGGCGCACTGTGGTCCGGCCTGCGTTCGGGGGCAGGCCGGACCATGGGCGTGCGCTGTCAGCGACGCGGCGCTGCCACCACGCGGGCGGTCACTCCGGGAAGCGCATCGAATCGGGCACGGCTGTCAGTGGTGAGGATCGTTCGTTCCGTCGCGCGAGCGGTTGCCGCGACAATGAGATCGTGCGGACCGCGAGGCTTTCCCTCGGCGCGGGTACTCGCGATGAGCTCGGCGTGCGACTCCGCGACGCCCACCGTGTAGTCCTCCACCGGGATCGCACCCAGAACTTTCGTCAGGAAATCGCGTTTCGCCGCACAACGGCCCGGATCTTTGTCGAGCTCGACGCCGACGAGGTATTCGGTGACGACAATGGCGGGCACGGCCGGATCGCTTTCGTCGGAAATCTCTTCCAACGCCAACCGTCCTCGGGCTGCTTCCACAAGGACACCGGTATCCAGAATCAGTCGTTCCACGGATCGACATCCTCGTTGGGGCTCACTGCGGTGAGTGCCTCATCGATGGTGGTTGTCCATTCGTCATCGCCGATCGGATGGGCGCGGTAGTCCTCGAACACGGCACGCAGGGCCCGGCCGCTCGACCGTGGTGCGGGCGTGATGAGCGCAACTCGACGGCCAGAGCGAGTGACCAGGACGGTCTCGCCCTTTTCCGCTGCGCTCAATACGGCGGAGAAGTTGCGGGCCGCTTCGGCGGCCGTCATTTCCTTCACGGCGTCAGATTATCAGATTCAGACTATCTGTGCGAGCGTTGTGGCCCGGCCTGCGTCCGGCGGACAGGCCGGGCCACGTGCGTGCTGTCAGCCTTCGCTGTCAGCCTTCGCTGTCGGACG
Organism: Actinophytocola sp.; assembly: GCA_009377385.1. Classification (GTDB taxonomy): domain Bacteria; phylum Actinomycetota; class Actinomycetes; order Mycobacteriales; family Pseudonocardiaceae; genus Haloechinothrix_A. Next base: position 14,558 of record WHUD01000003.1, on the reverse strand, counting down.
TCGTCTCGGCGGACGCCGTCGCGGCAGCAGGGGTGTCGCCACGCTTGACCGACTCCAGCAGCAACTGCGAGACGTCCTTGACACCGACCTCGGTGCCGACGTTCTCGCTGGACCGCTGCGTCAGCCCGTCGGAGACCATCACCTTGCAGAACGGGCAGCCGGTCGCCACCGTGCCCTGGCCTTCACCCAGCGTCTCGATCGCCTCGTCGACGCGCTCCAGGTTGATGCGCTTGCCGATGTGCTCCTCCATCCACATCCGCGCACCACCCGCGCCGCAGCACAGCGACCGGTCGGCGTGCCGGGGCATCTCGGCATGCGTCATGCCGGTCGCCTCGATCAGGTCCCGAGGCGGCGAGTACACCTTGTTATGCCTGCCCAGGTAGCACGGGTCGTGGTAGGTCACCGACGGTCCGCCGCCGTTGTCGGCCGGCTTGACCGGGGTCAGCTTGCCGTCGCGCACCAGCTTGTTCAGCAGCTGGGTGTGGTGGACGACCTGGTAGTGACTGTCCAGTTGCGGGTACTCCCTGCCCAGCGTGTTGAGGCAGTGCGGGCAGGTGGTGACGATCTTGCGCTGCACCGGTTCCCGGCCCTCGAACACGCTGTTCAGCATCTCGACGGTCGGCTGCGCCATTATCTGGAACAGGAACTCGTTGCCTGCGCGGCGTGCCGAGTCACCGGTGCAGGTCTCCTCCTTGCCGAGTACCACGTACTTGACGTCAGCCAGGTGCAGCAGCTCCGCCGTTGCCTGCACGGTCTTCTTCGCGTTGTCGTCGAACGCGCCGGCGCAGCCGATCCAGAACAGGTACTCGGTGTCAGAATCCAAGGACTCACCGGCAGCGACATCCAACTCCGGCACCGTGAAGTCCAGCTCCTTGGCCCAGTCCATCCGCTCGGAGTTGTTCTGGCCCCACGGGTTGCCCTTGTTCTCCATGTTGCGGAACAGCGTGCCGAGTTCGCTTGGGAACTCCGACTCGATCATCACCTGGTAGCGGCGCATGTCGATGATGTGGTCGACGTGCTCGATGTCGACAGGGCACTGCTCGACGCAGGCGCCGCAGGAGGTGCACGCCCACAGCACGGCGGGGTCGATCACCCCGCCCTGCTCTGCGGTGCCGACAAGCGGGCGAACCGCCTGCTCCGGCCCGGAGCCACGGATTCGCTCGAAGCCGGACTCCGGCACGGCATGGCTGCCGTGGCTCTCGGGCGCCATGTCCAGCATGTCCGTGCCTGGCATCTCCTTGCCCTCGATCAGGTAGGGCGCCTTGGCGTTGAGGTGATCACGCAGGTCCATGATCACCAGCTTGGGTGAGAGCGGCTTGCCGGTGTTCCACGCAGGGCACTGGCTCTGGCACCGGCCGCACTCGGTGCAGGTCTCGAAGTCGAGCAGCCCCTTCCAGGTGAAGTCCTCGATCTTGCCGCGACCGAAGGTCGCATCCTCGTCCGGGTCCTCGAAGTCGATCGGCTTGCCTTCGGACTCCATCGGCAGCAGCGGGCCAAGGCCGTCCGGCATGCGCTTGACCGTGACGTTGATCGGCGCAAGGAAGATGTGCAGGTGCTTGGAGTGCAGCACGAAGATCAGGAACAGCAGCATCACGCTGATGTGGGCGAGCAGGCCGACCCTGTCCAGCACGAAGTTGACGTCTTCGCCGAGCGGCTCAAGCAGGTTGCCGACCCCGATGGAGACGAAAGCACCGCTGTCGTATGGGAGGTGGCCCGTCGCCGAGGACGCACCCCGGAACAGGAACATCGTCCAGAGGACGTTGAAGATCATGAACAGCGTCATCCAGGCCCCGCCGAGGTGCGAGCCGTAGAACCGTGACGCGCGCTGCTTGCGCTCGGGCGCCTGTCGTAGCCGGATCACAGCGAACACGATCAGCGAGACGAACACCGCGACCGCGATGAAATCCTGCAGGAAGCCGAGGATCGCCCAGTCACCGACCAGCGGGATGGCGAACGACTCGTCGAACAGCGCGCCGTAGGCCTCGAGGTAGACCGTGGCGAGGATGACGAAGCCCCAGAAGGTGAAGAAGTGTGCCAGTCCGGGAATCGACCATTTCAGCAGCTTGCGCTGACCGAATACCTCGAGCAGGTGTGTCTTGGCGCGCTCACCGGCGCCGTCGGTCCTGCCTGGGGCTGGCTGGCCTGACGTGATCAAGTTCTTCAGCCACAGCACGCGCTTGGCCGCGAACCCAAGACCGACGACTGTCATGAGCAGGCCAAGGATCAGCGTTATGAGCACAGCGCCTCCGCATCACACGATCTGTAATTGCGCCAACGTAGCGCGCTATCGGCGCTCCTGTGAAGTGAGACACGAGCCATGCCGCTGCTCCGGCGGCAGTCTCACCACCAGTGGTGACACTGGCGGCCGGAACTCGTCACCCGTCGCTACCGGGTGTAGTAATGAATCGCGTGTGCCGCGCAGCGCATCTTGCGCACCATCCAGTACTTCCGGAACAACGCGGGACTGCGCAGCTTCGCCGGGTGCAGGCCGAGGCGTTCGTAGTGCTTGACGCCGAAGTGCCGTTCCTTGGCGCCCTTGACGAACTGGTCGGTGGCCCAGCCGAGCCAGGCACGCCGCAGCGCGATGCCGTAGTGCTCGACGTCGTCACTGGCTGAGCCGTCCGGCGTGGTGTGGCACTTGCGCATCCGGTTGCAGAACCGGTGTAGGACCCGCAGTGAATCGCCGGGCCCGTCGGTGTGCTCGACGACGCCGTAGCCGGGATGGCGGTGGTCGCCGTCGGTGCGGACCGGCAGCTCGCAGTACGCGCAGGTGTAGCCGTCCAGCCAGGGGTGCACGCAGCCGTCGACGTGGTCGCCCCGCCATGCCGGGTCGTCACGATGGGCCGCGAGCAGTTGGGCGGAGAACGCGTGATCGGCGAGTGCGGTCCCCATGGACGATCCTCTCGTTCGACAGCCCGGACAGTGTGACGATCGCCACGTCAGGTTGTCAACGAGAACGGATTGACGTGCGCCGATGATCGGCGTAAAGAACCTGCACAAAAGTACTAATAACTATCTGGACGATTGTCCAAGGAAAACGCGCATCCAGGTGAATGCTGTCACCTCGGCGTTGCTCACGGGCTGAAGACGCCTAATCTACCGAGCAGTAAGGCCAGCGGGGACGTCCCCGAGCGGATTCACGGCGGCGCGCATAGGTTGAGTGCGTGAGCGCGTAACGCCGTGCGACCGGCAATGCCGGGGTGAGGCAGAGAATACGGAGGTCGAAGAGGACCCATGACCAACATCGTTGTCCTGGTCAAGCAGGTGCCTGACACCTACTCGGAGCGCAAGCTCACCGAGGCTGACCACACGCTTGATCGCGAGTCCGCCGACGCGGTGCTCGACGAAATCAACGAACGCGCCGTCGAAGAGGCGCTGAAGATCAAGGAAGCTGGCGAGGGCGAGGTCACGGTCCTCTGCGTCGGTCCCGACCGCGCCACGGACGCCATCCGCAAGGCGCTGTCGATGGGCGCGGACAGGGCCATCCACGTCTCGGACGAGTCGCTGCACGGCTCCGACATCCTCGCTACCGCGAAGGTCATCGCCGCGGCCATCGGCAGGGTCGACGGCGTCGACCTTGTCATCGCCGGTAACGAGTCGTCGGACGGTGGCGCCGGCGCGGTGCCGGCGCTGCTCGCCGAGTTGCTAGGCATGCCGCAGCTGACCTACGCGCACCACCTGAGCGTCGAGGGTTCCACCATCAAGGTGGACCGAGAGACCGCGGACGAGGGCATCACGCACTTTGAGGCGAACTTGCCCGCGGTCGTTTCGGTCACCGAGAAGATCAACGAGCCGCGCTACCCCTCGTTCAAGGGCATCATGGCGGCCAAGAAGAAGCCGGTCGAGACGCTCACCGTCGCCGATATCGGCGTCGACGCGAGCGAGGTCGGCCTCGACAGCGCCTGGTCCAAGGTGACAGAGGCCGCGCCGAAGCCGCCGCGCAGCGCGGGCGAGAAGGTCGAGGACGACGGCGACGGCGGCGTGAAGATCGCCGAGTACCTGGTCGGCCAGAAACTTATCTGACGAGCTGCGGCGAAGAGGAGGAATTAGAACCATGGCTGAAGTCCTGGTACTCGTCGACCACGTTGACGGCGAGATCAAGAAGGTCACCACCGAACTGCTGACCGCGGCTCGTGCGCTCGGTGAGCCGTCCGCCGTCGTTGTCGGTGCGCCCGGCACGGCTGGCAAGGCGAAGGAGGCGCTTGCTTCCTTCGGTGCGGCGAAGGTCTACGCCGCCGAGTCAGACGACGCAGCGACGTACCACATCGCGCCGAAGGTCGACGTGCTCGCCGCGCTGGCGGAGAAGACGTCGCCCGCTGCGGTGCTTGTCGCCGCGACGCCGGAGGGCAAGGAGGTCTCCGCTCGGCTCGCGCTGCGGACCGGCTCCGGTCTGCTTGTCGACGCCGTTGGCGTCGAGGGCGACGGCAGCGTCAAGCAGTCCATCTTCGGTGGCGGGTTCACCGTGAAGTCGAAGTCCACCAAGGGCGCCCCTGTCATCTCGGTGCGTCCTGGCAGCATCGACGCCGAGCAGGCGCAGGGTGCCGCCGCGGAGGAGAGCGTCGACGTCCCAGCCGTCGATGCCGCGAAGACCGCCAAGGTCACCGGTGTGGAGCCCGTCGTCGGTGGCGACCGCCCGGAGCTGACCGAGGCATCGGTCGTCGTCTCCGGTGGTCGTGGTGTCGGCAGCGCCGAGCAGTTCTCGGTGATCGAGGGCCTCGCGGACGCGATGGGCGCCGCCGTCGGCGCGTCGCGTGCCGCCGTCGACTCCGGCTACTACCCCGCGCAGTTCCAGGTCGGCCAGACCGGTAAGACGGTCTCGCCGCAGCTGTACGTCGCGCTGGGCATCTCCGGTGCCATCCAGCACCGTGCCGGGATGCAGACGTCGAAGACGATCGTCGCGGTGAACAAGGACCCTGAGGCGCCGATCTTCGAGATCGCCGACTACGGCATCGTGGGTGACCTGTTCCAGGTCGCCCCGCAGCTGCAGGAGGAAGTCGCCAAGCGCAAGGGCTGACGCGCTCCTAGGCGTGAGTCGAGCCCAAGGGCGCCTTCGGTACATATAACGTGCCGAAGGCGCCCTTCGGCTCTGTCTGGAGCCTCACCGCACGTTCACGCGCTGTGCACCCGCGCGCCTGTCGCGTCACCAGATAGGGTTCATCGTCGGCCAGTACATCTACGGGCATGACATCCTCACTCCTGCTCACCAGCACGGATGACACCGAGGGCGCGGCCCCGCGCTACTCCCTGCGCGTCGCGCGCGGCAGTGACGAGGTCGTCGCCGCCCAGCGGCTCCGCTACCACGTGTTCGCCGGGGAGATGGGCGCCAAGCTGGCCAGCCCGATCGACGGGCTCGACCTCGACCTCTTCGACTCCTACTGCGACCACCTCATCGTCCGCGAGGACACCTCGGGCGAGGTCGTCGGGACCTACCGGATGCTGCCGCCCGATCGCGCCGCCCTGGCAGGCGGCCTCTACGCCGACTCCGAGTTCGATATCACCGCCCTCGACCCGCTGCGGGACAGCCTCGTCGAGACCGGCCGGTCCTGCGTGCACCCTGACCACCGCAGCGGAGCCGTCGTCAGCCTCGTCTGGGCTGGCATCGCGCGCTACATGCTGCTGTCCGGACACCGCTACCTCGTTGGGTGCGCGTCCGTGCCGCTCGCCGACGGCGGTGCGCTGGCCGCTGGTGTCTGGGACACCGTGCGCGCCAAGCACTACGCGCCCGACGAGCGGCGCGTCACCCCGCTGCACCCGTGGGACGACGACGTCGCCCGCCCGGAACGCCCGGCCCTGCCGCCGCTGCTGCGCGGCTACCTGCGGCTCGGCGCGCGGGTGTGCGGCCCCCCGGCGCACGACCCCGACTTCGGCGTCGCGGACTTCTTCGTGCTGCTCGACCTGCACCAATTGAACGAGCGCTACCTCCGCTTCTTCCTGGGGGCGGATTAGATGCGCACGCATGCGTGGATGCCGACGTCGCCGTGTGACACCGGCTGCCTGGACACCACGTCCCCCAGGGTCGGGGTGCTGCGGACGGCGTTCCGGGCGGTGCGGCTGCTGATCGCGTTGGTCGTCACCGCGCTGGACGTGCTGCTCCGGTTCGGTAGCGATCGACGTCACGCCGTCAGGGCGGGATGCTCCCGGCTGCTGCGCGCCTGCGGGGCCCGGCTCGTCGTGCACGGCGGCGAGGACCTGGTCGACGAGGCCCATGCCGGTGGCCGTGGCGTGCTCGTCGTCAGCAACCACATCTCGTGGCTCGACATCCCCGCCGTCAACGCCCTGACGCCGATGCGTTCGCTCGCCAAGGCCGACATCCAGGAGTGGCCGGTGCTCGGCGGGCTCATCGCGCGGGCGGGCACGATCTTCGTCGACAGGGAGCGGCTGTCCACGCTGCCGGGCACGGTCGCCGAACTGACCGACGCGCTGCGCGGCGGGGCGCTGGTCAACGTGTGCGCCGAGGGCACGACCTGGTGCGGGGCGGCGAGCGGTCCTTTCGTGCCAGCGCCGTTCCAGGCCGCCATCGATGGCGGCGTGCCGGTGCGGCCGATCGCGCTGCGCTACCGGCTCGCCAGCGGCACCGAGACGACGCGCCCGTCGTTCCTCGGTGAGGAGTCGTTGTTCACCTCCGTGCTGCGGGTGCTGCGACTCCGAGCGCTGGTGGTGGAGGTCGTGGTGTGCGACGAGATCGCGCCAGGCCGCGCGGGCGACCGTGGCGAACTGGCCCGGCTGGCGGAGGCGTCCGTGCGCTCGGCCCTCGGGCATGACACCGTCGCCTCGGCACGGCGGGTGCTGCCGCTACGGGTGCGAACGCGCGTGCGGTGAAGCGCGCCTTCCGCGCAGGCGGGACGTCGCCCCGGTTACCCTTGAAGGGCGATGACCTATCTTGACCACGCGGCGACGACCCCGATGTCGCCGCGCGCCATTGCTGCGATGACCGAGGCGCTGTCGGACACTGGCAACGCCTCATCGCTGCATTCGTCGGGCAGGCGCTCGCGGCGCAGGGTGGAGGAGGCCCGCGAGGCCATCGCCGAGGCGCTTGGCGCGCGGCCGTCCGAGGTGCTGTTCACCGGCGGTGGCACCGAGAGCGACAACATCGCCGTCAAGGGCATCTACTGGGCACGCCGCGACCGCACCAGGGTGCTGGTGTCCTCCGTGGAGCACCACGCCGTGCTGGACAGCGTCGAGTGGCTGGCCGAGCACGCTGGCGCCGAGGTCACCTGGCTGCCGGTCGACGCCACCGGCCAGGTGCGGCCGGAGGACGTCCGCGCCGCGATCGAGACAAACCCGGAGGACGTGGCGTTGGCCACCGTCATGTGGGCGAACAACGAGGTCGGCACGATCAACCGCATCGCGGACATCGCGGAGGTCTGCGCGGAGTTCGACGTCCCGCTGCACACCGACGCGGTGCAGGCCGTCGGTGCGGTCGACATCGACTTCGCAGCGAGTGGCGCGAGCGCGCTCACGCTCACCGGCCACAAGCTCGGCGGCCCGTACGGCGTCGGGGCACTGCTGCTGGCCCGCGACGTCGAGTGCACACCGCTGCTGCACGGCGGCGGCCAGGAGCGCGACGTGCGATCCGGCACCCTCGACGTCCCCGGCGTGCACGCCTTCGCGACCGCCGTGCGGGAGGCCACCACCGACATTCCTGGGCGCGTCGCCGACCTGAGCAACCTGCGTGACGCGCTGGTCGCCGGGGTGCTGGAGCAGGTCGACGACGTCGTCGTCAACGGCGCGCCACTCGACAGCGGCCAGCGGCTCGCTGGCAACGCGCACTTCAGCTTCCCCGGCTGCGAGGGCGACAGTCTCTTGATGCTGCTCGACGCCAAGGGCATCGAGTGCTCGACCGGGTCGGCCTGCACGGCGGGGGTGGCGCAGCCGAGCCACGTGCTACTCGCGATGGGTGTCGACGAACGGTCGGCGCGCGGGTCGCTGCGATTCTCGCTCGGCCACACCTCGACCAAGGAGGACGTCGACGCGTTGCTCGCGGAGATCGGCGGGGTTGTCGCGCGGGCTCGCAAGGCGGGCCTGACCGGGAAGCAGAGCGACGCCGTGGGAGTGCGCACATGAGCGGTTGGGAGCTTCGCCGGCCGGTGGAGGGGTCGCGCCGAGCTTGTGAGGGCTGGCGCCGACAGCGGTCCTGCCGGTGCGGACGATGCCACGCGAGCGTGGGGGCGGCGAAGGTCACAGAGCTGGGGGTGTCATGAGCAAATTGACGGTGCTCGCCGCGATGAGCGGCGGGGTGGACTCCGCCGTCGCAGCGGCGCGGGCGGTCGACGCCGGACACGACGTCGTCGGGGTGCACCTGGCGCTGTCGGCCAAGCCGGGCACGTTGCGCACCGGCGCGCGCGGCTGCTGCACCATCGAGGACTCCCGCGACGCGCGCCGGGTCGCCGACCTGCTCGGCATCCCGTTCTATGTGTGGGATTTCGCCGAGCGGTTCCGCGAAGACGTCATCGAGACGTTCGTCGGCGAGTACGCGGCGGGGCGTACGCCGAACCCGTGCGTGACATGCAACGAGAAGATCAAGTTCGAGGCGTTGCTTGACAAGGCGATGGCGCTCGGCTTCGACGCGGTCGCCACCGGCCACTACGCGCGGCTGGCGATGGTCGACGGCGTGCCCGAGCTGCGCCGCAGCGCCGACGCGGGCAAGGACCAGTCCTATGTGCTCGCCTCGCTGACGCCGGAGCAGCTGCGGCATTCGATGTTCCCGCTTGGCGACTCGGAGAAATCCGAGGTGCGGGCCGAGGCGGAGCGGCGCGGGCTGATGGTGGCGAGCAAGCCGGACAGTCACGACATATGCTTCATTCCGGACGGCGACACGAAGGGTTTCCTTGAGTCGCGGCTTGGCTCGCGACCCGGTCAGCTCGTTGACGCCGAATCCGGCGCGGTGTTGGGCGAGCACACCGGCGTTCACGGCTTCACCGTCGGGCAGCGCAAGGGTCTCGGCATCGAGACGCCGGCGCCGGACGGCAGGCCCCGCTACGTGCTGAGCCTTGAGCCGGTGTCCGGCACCGTCACCGTTGGCTCGGGGGACAAGCTCGGCGTCACGATGATCGACGCCGACCGTCCGGTGTGGCCGAGCGAACGATCGCTCGACGGCCCGACCGAGTGTGTGGTGCAGGTGCGTGCGCACGGCGGCACCGCGCCCGCCGTGGCGGAATGCGACGGTGACGGCGTGCGGGTGCAGCTTCGGGAGCCGCTGAAGGGTGTCGCGCCGGGGCAGACGATCGTGCTCTATCGGGAGCATTCGGACGGCGATCTGGTGCTCGGCGCGGCGAAGATCGCGTCGACCGCTGCATGAGTGGTGCCACGAAGGGCATCTTACTGGCACCAGATGTCAGTAAGATGCCCTTCGTGGCACCCAGCGAGCCCTCCGCGCCACCACCCGCTGCGCGCGAGACACTAGAGGCATGCCTGAGTTTCCTTGGCCGGTAACAGCGGCGACCAGCATCGGCTCGATGCCCGGCACCGACAGCGCGGAGGCCGCCGCGACTGTGTTCGGCGAACTGCCCGAGTTCCCGCACCAGCCCGAACTGCCCGATCGCGGCTTCGGCGCGGACATGATCGGCAGGAGTGCGGCGCTGCTCGTGGACCTCGCGGTCGAGTCGGTACCGACCGGATACCGGGTGACGGCCCGCCCCGGTCGCGAGCACCGGCGCGCCAAGGACCTGCATCGCTGGGACCTCGACGCCATCGAGCGCGCCGCGCACACGGCGGGCAACCCACGCGTGATCAAGACGCAGGTGGCGGGCCCGTGGTCGCTCGCGGCGGGAATTGAGCTCCCGCGCGGACATCGGGTGCTGACCGACCACGGCGCGGTGCGCGAGTTCAGCCAGTCGCTGATCGAAGGCGTCACGACCCATGTCAAGGAGTTGGCCGCGCGCACCGGCGCGACCATCGTGGTGCAGCTCGACGAACCGACCCTGCCCGACGTCCTCGCGGGCACGCTGCCGACCGCGTCCGGGTACGGCACGGTGCCCTCGGTGCCAGAGCCGGAAGCCCAATCGCTGCTTGCGTCTGTGATCGACGGCTGTGCGAACGCCAGCGGCGAGCCGATTGTCGTGCACTGTTGTGCTCGCCGCCCCCCGATCGGGCTCATGTACCATGCCGGTGCGGGCGCAATCGCGATCGACGCGACGCTGCTCGATGGTGCGCCAGCGACCACATTGGACGCCATCGGCGAGGCATGGGACAGCGGGGTGGCGTTCCTGCTCGGGCTGGTGCCCGCGCTGGAACCGGCCGACCGGGTCGACCTGCATGGCCTGGCCGAGCCCGCATTGCGGCTCGTTGACCGCATCGGGTTCAGCCGCACTATCCTGCGCGACCAGGCGGTGCCGACGCCGACCTGCGGTCTCGCGGGTGCCAGCAACGCCTGGGTCCGCCGTGCGCTCGCCCTCACTCGCGACCTCGGCCACGCCCTCGCCGAACCCCCAGAGTCCTGGTAGCCCCAGGCGACTCGCGGCGCCGGGTGCGTGCGCCAGGCGCGTCGTGTCCCCCGTTCCGGACGCCGTGTTCCTCGTTCCGGACGCCGTGTTCCACAGAGGGGTGCAGAACGCCTCATCCGCAGCGGGGACACGGCGTCCTGGGCGACGAACACGGCGTCGTGAGCGGGACGACTTAGTGGCGAATGCAGCGTCGTGAGCGGGGGACACGGCGCCGGGAGTGGGGACACGACGTGGTTGGGCAAGTTCTTCCGTTCCGCACCCGGCGGTCGTCGGGGGCGCGTACGGTGGGCGGCCATGGGATGGTTCCGACGGTTCCGGCAGCGGCCGGAGATCATCGACGAGCGTCCGGGGGAGCCCGAGCAGGCCGCGCGGGAGTTCTGGCAGCGCTGGCAGGAGCTGCTGCCAGACATCAGCGCCGCGCTGGGCGACCGCGAGCCGCAGCGGTTCGAGCACGACCTCACGGAAGCCGTCGCGGCAATGCACCCCGACCTGCAGTTCTCCGTCGATCGGGGGCAGCGCGCGATCTACTCGCTGGTCGTCACCGGCCAGGAGGACCCTGAGCTGCGGCCGTACACCGACGCCTGGCTGGCCGTGGCCCCGCCGGAAGACGCCATCTGGGAGTACCACGATTCGGTGCCACCAGTGCCCGATCCGAGTGAGGTCACCGTCAACATCGGCGCGCATCAGGTCGCGCTCGCCGACGTCCGGGTCGTCGCGCAGGTCGACGAGGCGAGCGGCACCGTCGACGTCGCCGTCCACCACCCCGAGTTCGCCGAGCTGGAGCCAAGAGCGCGGGAGGCGCTGACGTTCCTGCCGCTGGACGCGACGCTGGGGGAGCGGCTGGCCGCCCGGTGGCTGGGCAGGGTCGAGTCGGCGGACAACGCGCCGGAGAACGCGATCACCCTGCTCGACCTGCGGGACCTGGTGTACCGCCTCGACCAGGGCGATGACCGGGACGACGACCAGGGCGGCGCAGCAGACCAGGACGACACAGGCGAAGGCGGCGCTGTCGGTGATCCTGGCTAACCTGGTGACGTGAGCGAGGAAGCTGAGGCTGTAGAGGCAGTGTCGGTCGCGGGGGTCGAGAACGTCCCCGCCGACGTGCGGGAACGGCATACCGAACTGGCCGAGGAGATCCAGGTCCACCAGTTCCGGTACTACGTGGCGACACCGACTATCTCCGACGCCGAGTTCGACGCCATGATGGCCGAGCTCGAGCGCATCGAGAAGGAGTACCCGGCGCTGGTCACGCCGGACTCGCCGACGCAGCAGGTCGGCGGCACGTACTCCACCGAGTTCGAGACGTACGACCACCTCGAACGCATGCTCAGCCTGGACAACACCTTCCACTCGGACGAGCTCAGCGCGTGGCTCGATCGGGTGGAGCGCGAGGTCGGCTCCGGCGCGCACTATCTGTGCGAGCTCAAGATCGACGGCCTCGCGATCAACCTGCTGTACGAGAACGGCCGCCTCACCAGAGCGCTGACGAGGGGTGACGGCCGCACCGGTGAGGACGTCACGTTCAACGTGCGCACCATGGACGACGTCCCGCTGCGGCTCGCCGAGAGCGAGAAGTTCCCCATCCCGGGCGTCCTCGAGGTGCGGGGCGAGGTGTTCTTCCGGGTGGACGACTTCGTCGAGCTGAACGCGAAACTGGTCGAAGCGGGCAAACCGCCGTTCGCGAACCCGCGCAACACCGCGGCGGGCTCGCTGCGGCAGAAGGACCCGAGGATCACGGCGAGTAGGCCGTTGCGGATGATCTGCCACGGCCTCGGCCGGCGGGACGGCTTCGAACCGCAGCGGCAGTCGGAGGCCTACGACGCGCTGGCGGCGTGGGGGCTGCCCGTCTCGCAGCACACCAAGGTCCTCGCCACCCGCGACGAACTGTCCGAGCACATCGCCTACTGGGGTGAACGGCGCCACGACGCGCAGCACGAGATCGACGGCATCGTGATCAAGGTCGACGAGGTGCCGTTGCAGCGCAGGCTCGGCTCGACGTCGCGAGCGCCGCGCTGGGCGATCGCGTACAAGTACCCGCCGGAAGAGGCGATGACGACGTTGCTCGACATTCGGGTGAACGTCGGCAGGACCGGCCGGGTCACCCCGTTCGCGGTGATGGAGCCGGTCAAGGTCGCCGGGTCCACGGTCTCGATGGCCACACTGCACAACGCCAACGAGGTCACGCGCAAGGGCGTGCTGATCGGCGACCGCGTGGTCATCCGTAAGGCGGGCGACGTCATCCCCGAGGTGCTCGGTCCGGTTGTGGACGTCCGCACCGGCGAGGAGCACGAGTTCGTCATGCCGACCGAGTGCCCGGAGTGCGGCACGACGCTGCGCTACGAGAGGGAGGGCGACGCCGACATCCGGTGCCCGAACACGCAGTACTGCCCGGCGCAGCGGCGGGAGCGGCTGTTCCACATCGGCAGTCGTGGTGCGTTCGACATCGAGGGGCTCGGCTACGAGGCGGCCAGCGCGCTGGTCAACTCCGACGCGATCGGCGACGAGGGCGACCTGTTCGACGTCGACGCCGAGACACTGACCACGGTCGACCTGTTCCGCACCAAGGCTGGTGAACTGTCGGCCAACGGCGAGCGGCTGCTGGCCAACCTGCATGACGCCAAGAACCGTCCACTCTGGAAGGTGCTCGTCGGGCTGTCGATCCGTCACGTCGGTCCGACGGCGGCGCAGGCGCTGGCGCGGGAGTTCGGCTCCATTCAGGAGATCGAGCAGGCCGACGAGGAAGCGCTGGCCAATGTGGACGGAGTTGGCCCCGCGATCGCGCGGGCGGTGAAGGAATGGTTCGCTGTCGACTGGCACCGCGAGGTCGTGCGGAAGTGGGCCGAGTCCGGGGTGCGGATGGCCGACGAGCGCGACGAGTCCATCCCGCGCCACCTGGAAGGGCTGTCCATCGTGGTCACCGGCTCGCTCCCCACCTACTCACGGGACGAGGCGAAGGAAGCCATCATGGCCAGGGGCGGCAAGGCGGCGGGGTCGGTGTCGAAGAAGACCGCGTTCGTCGTCGTGGGCGACGCGCCGGGATCGAAGTACGACAAGGCGGTCTCGCTGAAGGTGCCCGTGCTGAACGAGGACGGCTTCCGCGTGCTGCTCGACAAGGGGCCGGACGCCGCGCGCGAGGTCGCGGAGGTCGCAGGGGATGAGTGAGGACTGCTCGCAGGTCCGAACCATGGGCGCTGAGGACTGCTCGCAGGTCCGAACCATGGGCGCTGAGATCACAATCCGGCCTGCGCGCCGTGACGAGGTGGACACCACCGCCGAGGTCACCATCGACGCCTACCGCGCCGAGGGCCTGCTTGACGACGACAGCCACTACGTGGCCACGCTGCGGGACGCCATGACCCGCTATGAGCAGGCGGAACTGCTGGTCGCCGTGGACGGCGACGACACAATGCTCGGCACGGTCACGGTCGCCCCGAGCGGGACGCCGCTGTCCCAGATCGCGCGCGACGGCGAACTCGAGTTCCGCATGCTGTCGACGTCGGTGGCCGCGCGTGGCAGGGGTGTGGGCGAGCTGCTGACCCGTGCTGTCATCGACCGCGCGCGGGAGCTCGGCTGCGGCAGGGTCGTGCTGTGCGTCGTCGACAAGAACGCCAAGGCCATCCGGCTCTACGACCGGCTCGGCTTCACCCGCCTGCCCGAGCGGGACTGGCAACCGGCCCCCGGCGTCCAGCTGATCGCGTTCGGCGTGGACACCGATGGCTGATGCGGGGCGAGCCGAACGGGGCGTTCGGCACGCAATAGGCACCGAACGCCCCGTTCGGCTCGGGGAGCGCCCCGCAGGCAGGCTGGGGTCGGGGGACAGCCTGCCTGCGGAGGCACGGGGGATCAGCTCGGCTCGGGCAGCAGGACACCGCCGGTCTCGCGGTGTAGCCGCAGGAACTCCAGGTGCCGTTCGTACTGGTCAAGGATGTCGCCGATGAGCTGGTCCTTGCCGTAGCCCATGACGTCGTAGCCCTGGCCACCGTCGGCGAGATAGACCTCGAATCGGAAGTAGGTGTCGTCAGTGACCGAGCGCATCGCGAACGACGGCGTCGGAGCCTCCCTCGGCCACACCCGGTAGACGAACGTCTCCTCCGGCTCCATCGACACGGTGAGGCT